>JAFKFJ010000369.1 GCA_017307335.1 Alphaproteobacteria bacterium
GGCACCTTCGCTTCGAAGCTCGTGGTGGACGGCGAGACCATCACCGTGACGCGCGAGGTGGATGGCGGCCTGGAGACGATCGCGCTGCGCCTGCCGGCGATCGTGACCACCGACCTGCGGCTGAACGAACCCCGCTATGCAAGCCTCCCGAACATCATGAAGGCGCGCAAGAAGCCGATCGAGACGCTGAAGCCGGCGGATCTCGGCGTCGATCCCGCGCCGCGCCTGCGGGTGGTGAAGGTGGTCGAGCCGCCGCGCCGCAAGGCGGGGGTGAAGGTGGCGTCGATCGCCGAATTGGTGGCCAAGCTGAAGACCGAAGCGAAGGTGATCTGACGCATGACCGTCCTCGTCCTTGTCGAACACGACGGTGCCGCGGCGAAGCAGCCGGCGCGCTCGGCGGTGGCGGCGGCGCAGAAGCTCGGTGCCGTGGATGCGCTGGTGGTGGGCGAGAACGTGCGCGCGGCGGCGGAAGCCGCGGCACGGTTGCCCGGGGTCGGCCGCGTGCTGCTCGCCGATGGCCCGGCCTATGCGCATTCGCTCGCCGAGCCGCTCGCCGCCCTGCTGGTGGCGCTGGCGCCGCAGTACACGCACCTGCTGGCGGCCGCGACCGCGCTCGGCAAGAACGTGATGCCGCGGGTCGCGGCGCTGCTCGACGTGCAGCCGATCAGCGACATCGCCGACGTCATCGACGCGGACACGTTCGTCCGCCCGATCTATGCCGGCAACGCGCTCGCCACCGTCGCAAGCGAGGATGCGAAGAAGGTCATCACCGTGCGCGCGGCGAGCTTCGATCCGGTGCCGGCCGAGGGCGGGAACGCCGCGATCGAGGCGGCGCCCGCGGCCGAGGCGCCGGACGGATCACGCTTCGTCTCGGCGGAACTTTCGCGCAGCGAACGGCCGGAGCTGACGGCGGCGCGGGTGGTGATCTCCGGCGGACGCGGAATGCAGAACGGCGAGAATTTCAAGCTGATCGAACCGATCGCCGACAAGCTCGGCGCCGCGGTCGGTGCCTCGCGCGCAGCCGTGGATGCCGGTTTCGTGCCGAACGACTACCAGGTGGGCCAGACCGGCAAGATCGTGGCCCCCGACCTCTATGTCGCCGTCGGAATCTCCGGCGCGATCCAGCACCTTGCGGGGATGAAGGACAGCAAGGTGATCGTGGCAATCAACAAGGACGAGGAAGCGCCCATCTTTCAGGTCGCCGACTACGGGCTGGTCGCCGACCTGTTCACCGCGCTGCCGGAGCTGGCAGCCGAGCTGGAGCGCACCTGAATGAATGTCGAGGTCACCGCCGCGCCGGCGCCCGCCGACGCGCAGATGGCCGCACCCGCGATCACCCGCGTGGGCGTGGTGGGTGCCGGCCAGATGGGCAACGGCATCGCGCATGTCTGCGCGCTCGCCGGCCTTTCCGTGGTGCTCAGTGACGTGAAGGCGGAGGCGCTGGAACGCGCCGTCGCCACTATCGCACACAACATGGATCGCCAGATCCATCGCGGCGCGATTTCCGCCGAGGACAAGAGCGCGGCCCTCGCGCGCATCGTCACCGCGACGGATTTTGCGGCCTTCGGCGACTCCGATCTCGTGATCGAGGCCGCGACCGAGAAGGAAGAGATCAAGCGCGGCATCTTCAAGACGCTCGTGCCGCACCTGAAGCCGGCGTGCATGCTGGCCTCTAACACATCCTCGATCAGTATCACGCGGCTTGGCGCGAGCACCGACCGGCCGGAAAAATTCATCGGCATGCACTTCATGAACCCGGTGCCGGTGATGAAGCTGGTGGAGGTCATCCGCGGCATCGCGACGGACGAGCCGACCTTTCAGGCAATCCAGGCGCTGGCGCAGCGGCTGCACAAGACGACGGCGGTCAGCGAGGACTTCCCCGCGTTCATCGTCAACCGCATCCTCGTTCCGATGATCAACGAGGCGGTGTACGCGCTCTATGAGGGCGTGGGCTCGATCTCGGCGATCGACAGCGCCATGCGGCTCGGCGCCAATCATCCGATGGGGCCGCTCGAGCTTGCCGACTTTATCGGCCTCGACACCTGCCTTTCGATCATGCAGGTGCTGTATGAGGGACTGTCGGACAGCAAGTACCGGCCCTGTCCTCTGCTGGTCAAATATGTCGAAGCGGGCTGGTTGGGACGCAAAAGCGGGCGCGGCTTCTACGATTATACGCAGACACCGCCCCGGCCGACGCGCTGAGCCGCGCCCCGCCAGCCGGTGCAGCGAAGGAGGAAACGATGCAGATCGGCGTGGTCGGGCTGGGACGGATGGGCGGCAACATCGCGCGCCGGTTGATGCGCGCGGGCCATTCCTGTGTCGTCTTCGACGCCAATCCCCAAGCGGCGACCGGCCTGGCCGGCGAGGGCGCCACGGCTGCCGATTCGCTTGCGGCGCTCGTGCAGAAGCTCTCGGGCTCGCCGCGTGCGGTGTGGGTGATGCTGCCGGCCGGGCACATCACCGATGAGACGGTCGGCGCGCTGGGCAACCTGCTCGGTGCCGGCGACATCATCATCGACGGCGGCAACAGCTATTTCCGCGACGACATCCGCCGCGCCGAGGCGCTGGCGCCGAAGGGCGTGCGCTATCTCGACGTCGGCACGTCGGGCGGCGTGTGGGGGCTGGAGCGCGGGTACTGCATGATGATCGGCGGCGACCGCGCCGCGTTCGAGCATCTCGACCCGATCTTCGCGACACTCGCCCCCGGCATCGGCAGCGTGGAGCGCACGCCCGGCCGCGGCACGCGCGATGGGCGCGCCGAGCAGGGATACATCTACGCGGGGCCGACGGGTGCCGGGCATTTCGTGAAGATGGTCCATAACGGCATCGAATACGGCATGATGCAGGCGATCGCGGAGGGTTTCGACATCCTGCGCAGCCGCGCCGAAGCGCCCGTGCCGCCGGCGGAGCGCTACAAGCTGGACATGGCCGACATCGCGGAGGTCTGGCGGCGCGGCAGCGTGGTGAGTTCCTGGCTGCTCGACCTGACCGCGACGGCGCTCGCCGGCGATGCCACGCTGGAGCATTTCTCCGGCTACGTGCAGGACTCCGGCGAGGGAAGGTGGACGATCGAAGCGGCGGTGGAGGAGGCGGTGTCGGCCGATGTACTCGCGGCGGCGCTGTTCACGCGCTTCCGTTCGCGCCAGGATCACACCTTCGCGGAAAAGATCCTGTCGGCGATGCGGCTCGGCTTCGGCGGGCACATCGAACAGGGACACACGTGAGCGGGACCGAGCGGGCAAAGCGCGCCGCCGCGGAAGCAGCGGCGCAACTCGTCACGACCGGCATGGTGGTCGGGCTCGGCACCGGATCGACCGTCCGCCACCTCATCACGGCCCTTGCCCGCCGCGTGCGCGATGAGGGGCTGCGTTTCGTCGGCATCCCCACTTCCGCCGAGACCGATGCGCTCGCGCTGACGCACGGCATCACGGTGGCCGAGCCCGATTCGACACCGATCGACCTCGCGATCGACGGCGCCGACGAGGTCGAGCGCGGGACCCTGCGGCTGATCAAGGGCCTGGGCGGCGCGCTGCTGCGCGAGAAGATCGTCGCCGAGGCCAGCCGGCGGTTCGTGGTCATCGCCGATGCCAGCAAGGTGGTGACGACGCTCGGCGACCGCGCGCCGCTGCCGGTGGAGGTGGTACGATTCGGCCATGCGGCGACCGCACGGCGGATCGGCGAGCTCGGCGGGCGGCCGGTGCTGCGGCGCGAGGCCGGCGGGGCGGTGTTCGTGAGTGACGGCGGCAACGTGATCTATGACTGCGCGGGCTTCGCACCGATCCGCGATCCGTACACGGTGCAGCGCGACCTGCGCGCGATCGCCGGCGTGGTGGAAACGGGACTGTTCCTCGAACGGGCGGAGAGCGCGATCATCGCCGCCCCCGACGGAACCATCGACACGATGCGGAGGGGCTGATGTATCGGCGCGCGCTCATCGTCGGTGCGGGTTCGGGCCTGTCCGCGTCGCTCACACGACGCTTCGCGCGCGAGGGCATGCGCGTGGACCTCGCGGCGCGGCGCGTGGACAAGCTCGCCGACCTCTGCGCCGCAACCGGGGCGCACGCCCACCTCTGCGACGCGGCGGATGCGTCGCAGGTCGCGGCACTGTTCGCGGCGCTGGACAAGGACGGCGCGCCCGACCTCGTCGTCTACAACGCGAGCGGGCGGCAGCGTGGACCGATCATCGAGCTGGACGCGGCGGAGGTTGCGCGCGCGCTCGCGGTGAGCGCGTTCGGCGCGTTCCTGGTGGCGCAGCAGGCGGCGCGGCGGATGCTGCCGGAGCGGCGCGGCGCGATCGCGTTGACGGGCGCCACGGCGGGGGTCAAGGGCTTCGCGCTGTCGGCGTCGTTCGCGATGGGAAAGTTCGCGCTGCGCGGCCTTGCGCAGAGCCTGGCGCGCGAACTTTCGCCGCAGGGCATCCATGTCGCGCATTTCGTGATCGACGGCGGCATCCGCGCGGCACAGCGTCCCGATCCGCCCGATGCGCCGGACAGCACGCTCGATCCCGACGCCATCGCGGAGACCTACTGGCACGTGCTGAACCAGCATCGCAGCGCGTGGAGCTGGGAGGTCGAGGTCCGCCCCTGGGTGGAGCGGTTCTGAGCGCGTTCGCCTCTCCGCTACAACTGCACGATCGAGCTGAAATCGAAGCGCGCGCCCGGCGGGTTCTCGCCGATCCTGAGCTTGTTGCCGCCGAGCAGACGATACGGCGGGACGGGCAGGTTGAAGGGCGCCGGCACGCCTGAGAACACGCGGCCCGCCAGATCGTATTTCGATCCATGGCAGGGACACAGATAGCCCCCCAGCCAGTCGTTCACGGGCGTCGTCGGGTTCGGCTTCGGCAGATATCCGGGCAGGCAGCCGAGATGCGTGCAGATGCCAACCATCACGGCATATTCGGGCACGATCGATCGATGCCAGTTGTCGGCATAGGCCGGCTGCTGGCGCACGTCGGACCCGGGGTCGCGCAGCCGCGCTAGGAGTTGCGGTTCACGAAGGCGATTGAGCGCGGCCGGCGGGCGGTTGACGATGAAAACCGGCTTGCCCCGCCACAGCACGGTGATCTGCTGCCCGCTCGCCACGCGCGAGAGGTCGACATCCACCGGCGCGCCCGCGGCGAGCGTGTCGCGCGCGGGCTCCATCGCGTCCAGGAACGGCCAGGCGAGGCTGGCAAGCCCGACCACGCTCCCCGAGCGCAGCAGAAGCTTCATGAAGTCGCGGCGTTGCGGCGTTGCGTCTTCCGCATGTGGCGCACCGTATGGCGGGGCGAAGTGGCTCGTTCCCAACGGAGACTCCTCGATCCGAACGGGGCGTCGGCCGGACTTGCGCCGCCACGACGCGACCTCGGATGCAAAACGCCGTCGCGGGCGCCGGGGTGCATGACCAACGGATGATGCTGTGTCCACGTCGGTCGCCGCAGTCACCGCGACCGGGGCGTGGCGTCAGTGGGAGCCGAGCATGTGTGCGCCGATGGCCTGCGCATCCGCCCCCGCGCTGGGTGTCTCGTGCACGATTTTCCCGGCATGCATGACGACGATGCGGTCGGCGAGTTCCAGGATCTCGTCGAGATCCTCCGAGATCAGCAGCACCGCCGTCCCCGCGTTGCGCGCGGCCATGATGCGGGCGCGCACTTCCGCCACCGCCTTCACGTCCAGCCCGAAGCAGGGATTGGCGACGATCAGCAGCCCGACCTCGCCGTCCAGCTCGCGCGCCAGCACGCAACGCTGCACGTTGCCGCCCGAGAGCACACCGATCGGCGCCTCGCGTGAGGGCGCGCGCACGCCGTAGGCGGCGATCAGTTGCTGCGCCCGCTCCGCCATGCCGGCGCTGTCGAGCCACATGCGCGGGCCGCCATGGGCATCGCGATCGAAGCTGCGCAGGTTGAGGTTGTCGGTGACCGACATGCGCGGTACGCAGCCGTTGCGCAGCGGCTCCTCGGGCAGTACCCGCACCGCGCGCGCCTGTGCCTCGGCACGGGCGGCGGTGTAGGTTTCCCCGGCGACGATGATCTCGCCGGAGGCGGGCGTGCGCTGGCCCCCCAGCACTTCGGCCAGCTCCTTCTGCCCGTTGCCGGAGACGCCGGCCACGCCCACGATCTCACGCGGGTGCACCGCCAGGTGCGCGATGTCGAGGCCCGCGCGGCCGGCATCGCCCTCGGTGCGGAGCGCGCGCACCAGCAGGCGTTCCTCCGCCGCGCGCGCGCCGCGCCGTTCCAGGCTCGTCGGCGCCTGCGGCTCGCCGATCATCATCGCGGTCATCTCGGCGGCGGTCAGCGCGCGCGCGCGGCCCGCGCCCACGGAGCGGCCGCGCCGCAGCACCGTCACGTCATCGGCGAAGCGCGACACTTCCTTGAGCTTGTGGGTGATGATGAGCACGGTGATGGCGCCGCCATGCGCGAGGTCGCGCACGAGCGACAGCATCTCCTCCGCCTCCTGCGGCGTGAGCACCGAGGTCGGCTCGTCGAGCACCAGGAACCGCCGCTGCAGGTAGAGCTGCTTGAGGATCTCGGTCTTCTGCCGCTCACCGGCGGCGAGCGTGCCGACCTCCGCGCTCAGCGGCACGCGGAACGGCATGCGTGCCATGAAGGCTTCGAGGTCCGACCGCTCCCGCCGCCAGTCGATCACGGCGGGCACGGTGGCGCGCGACATCACGAGGTTCTCGGCGACCGTCATCGACGGGACGAGCGTGAAGTGCTGGTACACCATGCCCAGGCCCAGCCGGTCGGCATCGGCGGGCCGCGCGATCGTCTCCTCGCGTCCGTCGATCAGAAACGCGCCGGCATCGGCGCGATAGTAGCCGAGCAGGCATTTCACCAGCGTGGACTTGCCCGCGCCGTTCTCGCCGAGCAGCGCGTGCACGCTGGCGGCCGTGACTTTCAGCGAGACGTCGGCCAGCGCGGTGAACGTGCCGAAGCGCCTGGTGATGCTGACGGCCTCGACCGCGAGCGCCGCACTCACGCGATGCCCGCGACGAAGGTGGCGCTGTCGCTGACGGCCCCGAACACGCCGCCCTGCATCTTGATCATCTTGACTGCCGCCGCGTGGTTGCCGGCATCGGTGGCGCCGCAACAATCCTCCAGCAGCACGCACTCGAACCCGCGGTCATTGCCTTCGCGCATGGTGGTGTGCACGCACACATCGGTGGTGATGCCGCACAGCACGATGTTGCGGATGCCGCGGGTGCGCAGGATCAGTTCCAGGTCCGTCGCGCAGAAGCTGCCCTTGCCCGGCTTGTCGATGACGATCTCGCCCGGCAGCGGCGCGAGATCGGGGATGATCTCCCACCCCGGCTCACCGCGCACCAGGATGCGCCCGCACGGCCCGTCATCGCCGATGCCGGCGCCGATGCGGCGGCTGCGCCAGCGCTTGTTCTCCGGCAGGTCGGAGAGGTCGGGCCGGTGCCCCTCGCGCGTGTGCATGACCCAGAAGCCGCCAGCGCGCATGGCGGCGAGCACGCGCTGGATCGGGGCGATCGGCGCGCGGGTGAGCGAGAGGTCGTAGCCCATGCGATCGACATAGCCGCCGATGCCGCAGAAATCGGTCTGCATGTCGATCACGATCAGCGCCGTGTTGGCCGGTCGAAGATCACCGTCGAACGGCCAGGGATAGGGGTCGGCCGTGATGTACCGCTCGCTCATTCCGCCGCCTCCTTCATCGTTTCGCCGTAGCGGCGCGTGGGCGCGGGCAGGCCGCAGGAGGTGCCGTCGGTCACCCGCACACTCTCCTCCCACGGCAGCCGGTACCGCCCCGCGACGAGGTCGTGCATGTAGGTGTACGGGCAGTCGCCAGCGCCGCCGCGCACCGCCGCAAAACCCCTGTGGCCGAGCTGGAAGATGTTGTTCTCCACGCCCCAGTGCGCCCGCGCCTCGCGCACCAGGTCGGGGCGCACCTCGGCGGTGATGATCTCGTCGGCGCGGCCGGTGGTGCCATGGGCGACGATAGTGCCGTCGAAGTTTACGACCATTGCCTCGCCCATCGAGTCGAACGTGCCGTCGGAGCCGCACATGCACACGCTCGCGGTC
>JAFKFJ010000182.1 GCA_017307335.1 Alphaproteobacteria bacterium
CGGCCCCTCGGTGCCGTAGGCGTAGAACTGCAGATGCGCGAGATGCAGCGGCAGGTCGCCCGCCGCCTCGATGGTGGCGAGCGCGGTCGCGGCGTTGCCGGGAACGCCAAGGTTGTTGCAGTGCAGATGCAGCGGGTGCGCGATGCCGAAATGGTCTTCAAGGACGGCGAGCTGATCGCGCGCGCAGGCACGATGCAGCCGCCGCGCGGCGGGCGGGTGCTGCATGTGCGTCCCGGCTATGACCGCGCGATCGACCGGCATCTGGCGAAATTCTACGACGAGACCTACGGACTCTCACACGATGCGTTCGACGTCGATCCCCGCGTGCTGCCGCGCGCGGGCGCGTTCGAGGCGGTGTCGTGAACCTCCTTGCACGCAATGGCGTGGCGATCGACGAGAGTTTCGCCGAAGCCTTCGACATGCGCGCGACCGCGCTCGTCATCACCGCGCCGACGCTGCACTGGGCGCGCATCGCGGCGACCAGCCTTACCGGCTTCGCGACCTCGGTGATCGCCTGCGGCTGCGAGGCGGCGATCGACGCCGAGCTGGCGGCGGAAGCGACGCCGGACGGAAGGCCGGGCGTGCGCGTGCTGATCTTTTCCGCCTCCACCACGGAATTGCAGAAGCAGGTGCAGACGCGCGTCGGCCAGTGCGTGCTGACCAGCCCCGGTTCGGCCTGCTATGCCGGGCTCGCCGGTGAGGAGGCGCTGAAGCTCGGCGACGGGCTGCGCTATTTCGGCGACGGCTGGCAGATCGCCAAGCGGATCGACGGGCGGCGCTACTGGCGCGTGCCGGTGATGGACGGCGAGTTCTTCTGCGAAGGCAGCACGGGCCTCACCAAGCAGGCGGTCGGCGGCGGCAACCTGCTGCTGCTCGCGCGCTCCGCCGGCGCGGCGCTGCGGGCGGCGGAGGCGGTGGCGGCCGCGGTGGCGGCGACGCCCGACGCGATCGCCCCCTTCCCCGGCGGCATCGTCCGCTCCGGCTCCAAGGTCGGGTCGAAATACAAGGGGCTGCCCGCCTCCACCAACGACGCCTACTGCCCGACGCTGCGCGGCAGCGTGGCCTCCGCCCTCGACGCCGACACGGCCGCGGTGCTGGAGGTGGTGATCGACGGGCTGAGCGCCGCGGCGGTGGCGGCGGCGATGCGCGCGGGGCTGGCGGCGGCGGTGGCGCTGGGGCCGGAGCAGGGCGCGCACCGGATCGGCGCCGGCAATTACGGCGGCAAGCTCGGCCGCCACCATTTCCACCTGAAAGACCTGCTGTGAGCGGCGTGCGCCTCCTCCGCCGCGCCGAACCGCCGCAGCGGGTCGATCTGTCGGCGCTGCGGCCGGAGGCGCTGGCGGGGCTGGCGGAGGGCGCGATCGCGCGCCTGCCGCTGGGCACCGCCCGCGCGCCGCTGGCCGTGGGCGACCTGTTCCGCGTGCAGGCCGGCGATGAAGCGGACCTGGTGATCGAGGGCGGATCGCCCCGCTTCGACCAGCTCGGCGCGGGGATGACGACGGGGATCCTGCTGATCGAGGGCGACGCCGGCTGCTGCCTCGGGCGCGGGATGCGCGGCGGGCGCATCACCCTGCGCGGCGGCGCGGGCGCGTTCGCGGCCTCCGGCCTCACTGGCGGGGTGATCGAGGTCACCGGCGATGCCGGCGATTTCCTGGGTGGCGCGGCGGTGGGCGAGCGGACCGGCATGGCGGGCGGCGTGGTGGTGGTGCGCGGCGGCAGCGGGGCGCGGGCGGCCGACCGGATGCGGCGCGGCCTGATGGTGATCGAGGGCGCGGCCGGCCCGCAGCTCGCGAGCCACATGATCGCCGGCACCGTGGTCTGCGCCCGCCCCGGCCCGCATCCCGGCACCCTGATGCGGCGCGGCACGTTGCTGCTGGGCGAGGCCGCGCTGCTGCCTACCTTCGTGCCCGCCGGCCTCGCCGCCGACAGCGCCTTCCTCCGCCTGCTGGCGCGCGCGCTGCGCCCGCTCAGCGCCGCCGCTGCGCGGCTCGCCGACAGTGCGGCGGCGCGTTTCGTGGGCGATATGGCAACCCTCGGGAAAGGGGAGATTTTGCTTGCCGGAAGCATACCGGCCGGGTAGGATATTTGCCCGAAGCGCCATAATTCACGGCCGTTGTGATCCTGCCACACTCTCGCGTGCTGGCGGTGTGTGACGTTCCCCGGAGGGCGCATGAATCTCGTCGATCTGATTGTCTTCGTCTGTTCGATCGCCAACCCGAGCGCGTGCCGGGAACAGCACCTGCTGTTCGAGTCCTCCGGCACGCTCAATTCCTGCATGATGCAGGCGCAGCCCTATCTCGCGCAGTGGATCGGCGAGCATCCGGACCTCAAGATCGTGCGCTTCCAGTGCGCGTGGCCGGAGAGCGAGGGCAAGGGGATCTGACCGTGCCGCGTTGACAAGGGCGCCGGGCGCGAAAACACTCCGCCCCGCCGGAGTGCCTCCCTTGTGGGCCGGCGCGTGACCGGTCTGGACAGGGAGAGGACGACTCATGGTGCGATCCGTGATCGTGGGGTTGGTGTTTGCTGTCGGCCTGAGCGCACCTGCGTGGGCGCAGGATGCTGCGGCCGGCGAGAAGGACGCCATGATCTGCCGCGCTTGCCACCAGATCGGGCCGGGAGCGAAGAACGGTGTCGGGCCGGTGCTGAACGGCGTGGTCGGCCGCAAGGCCGGGACCTATCCCGGCTACACCTATTCCGAGGCGAACAAGAACTCCGGCCTCACCTGGACCGAGGCGGAGCTGGAAAAGTATCTCGCCAATCCGCAGGGGGTGGTCCCGCATACGAAGATGATCTTCCCCGGCATCAAGGATCCGCAGAAGGTCAAGGACGTCGTGGCCTTCCTGGCGCAGTACGACGCCGAGGGGAACAAGAAGAAGTAGCCGGCCGCCGGGCCAGGGCCCAGGCCAGGGCATGGATGCGCGCCTGCTGATGCAGGCGGGCGCGCCAATGCTGCGGAATTGCGGCGAGGCCGTAGGCGGCGCCGGCGATCTGGCCGGCGACCGCGGCGATGGTGTCGGCATCGCCGCCGAGATTGGCTGCCGCCAGCACCGCCTCGGCGAACGAGGCGGTGTGATGGACGCACCAGAACGCCGCCTCGAGCGTGGCCACCGCCTCGCCCGCGGCGCCGACGGCATCGGCCGGCAGGTCGCGCCAGGCGCCGCCCGCCAGATGCTGCACTGATTGCGTCCAGGCGGGGTCGGCCGGCGTCGCAAGGGCTGCCGGTCCGCTGCCGGCGATGGCGGCGCAGAGCACGCGGCAGAGCAGCGCGCAGGCGTCGAGCGCCTCCACGGCTCCGTGCGTGGTGGCGCATTGCCGCCGCGCCAGCGCCTCGGCGGCTTGCGGCGCCTGCCACCAGCGCACGGCGACCGGCGCCAGGCGCATCAGCCCGCCATTGCTGGGCGGGTCCTCGGCCCGGCCGGCGCGTGGATCGCCGGAGCGGGCGAAGCGGCCGAGCGCCCCGTAGGTGGTGCGGCCGATCCCGAAGCCGGGGCCGGCGGAGGAGTTCTCGCCAGCCGTCTGCCAGCGGCGGAACCGGTGCATCAGGTCGTGCTCGTCGAGGTCCGCGTGGGCCAGCAGGCTCTCGGCGAGGCAGAGCGCGAGCGCGGTGTCGTCGGTCCATTGTCCCGGCGCGACGCCGAGCGGGCCGCCGCCGGAAAGCTCGGTGAGCGGGGTGAAACTGCCGCGCGGCAGCCCCTCGACCGCGGCGCCCAGCGCATCGCCCACGGCGAGCCCGACCAGGGCGCCGGCGGCCCGGTCGTGCTCGGAATCCGCCCTACGCAGGCCCGACCTCCTCGCCGCCGACGAAGGCCAGGAGCGCCGCCTCGGCCAGCGGCTTTTCCCAGACATGCGCGACGTCGACCTCCGCCGCCCGCTCGCGCAGGTCGGCGCTGGACGAGCCGGTGATGAGGGCGGCAGGGATGCGGAGTTCCTGCCGCCGCAACTGGTCGAGCAGTTCGAGGCCGGTGCAGTGCGGCATGTGCTGGTCGACCAGCAGGCAGTCCACCTCCCCCCGGCTGCTGTCGGCCAGGAACGCCGCGCCTGAAGCGTAGGCGAGGACGCGAAAGCCGGCGACCTCGAGCAGGAAGCGCAGCGAATCACGCACCCCGGCGTCGTCGTCCACAATGCCGACGACGCGTGCTCGCCGTGCCGTCGCGCCAGCCTGCGCCACGTTCCCGGACCTCCTCTGTTCAGGCGCACGCCGCGGGCGGGGCCGCGCCTCTTTTACGGCGCGGCGCGCGGCAGACAAGGAAGGTTGAGTGCGCGGCGGCAGGCACGGGCCCCCGGCGGTGCCGGCCGCGCGTTGTTGTCGTCCGTCAACGTCATTGCGCCTGCCCCGATGTGGCGGCGGTGCGTTGACAGCAAAGTCATCCGATAAACATACTAATTCGCGCGCCTCCCTTCGTTCAACGCCGGCCGCAGCATTGCCTGCCGGCGCCGGTGCGGACACGGGGGCATGCCGACGTCCAAGAACGCAAACGCCAACAACGCAGAATGATCGGGAGGATACGGCGATGCGACAAGCATTTGCGGCGGCCGCGCTGGCCGCGGCCCTGAGCGCGTTCGGCGCGTCCGGCGGCCACGCCGAGGACGTGATCAAGATCGGCGTCGTGGCGGCGGAATCCGGCTCCTTCGTCTCCGCCGGCAACACCATTCCGGCCGCCGAGCGGCTGGCCACGAAAGAGATCAATGACGCCGGCGGCGTGAAGATCGGCGGCAAGACCTACAAGATCCAGCTCGAGGTGCGCGACGATCGCACCAGCATCGACACCGCCATCGCCGCCGCCCGCGAGCTGGTCAACGATGTCGGCGTGCAGGCGATCTTCGGCACCGAATCGCATGACTTCTCGATCGCGATGACCAAGATCACCGGGCCGGCGAAGGTGCTGCAGTTCACCGGCAACAGCACGCTCGGCCAGTTCCTGACCAAGGAAGCGGTGGCACGCGGCGGAGCCAACCACTATGTCTTCCAGACCGAGCCACAGGAATTCCAGCGCAGCGGCAGCACCGCCAAGGGCGTGCTGGCGCTGCTCACGCCGCTGATGGCGCAGCCGCCGAAGCATTCGGTGGTGTTCGTCGCCAACGACGTCGCCGGGCGCTACCTCTCCTCGCACTATGTCCGTGCGCTGGAAGCGAACGGGCAGAAGGTCGATCTCGTCTACTATCCGCCGGACACGCAGGACTTCACCGCCCTGCTCACCCGCATCAAGGGCATGAAGCCCGACATCGTGCATTTCTGGTACAACGGCGACGAGACGCTGGTGGCGCATCCGCAGGCCGTGCAGCTCGATGTCGCGCCGGCCTATTTCCTGTTCGGCGTCGACCCCGGCGTGTGGCGCGAGCGCAAGCTCACCTCCGGCGCGCCGCTGACGCTGAGCTGCGTGCCGATGTGCTGGGGCGCGCCGCCGACCAAGGCGGCGGCGGCGTATTTCGACCGCTATTTCGGCATGGGCGCGACGAAGGGCGTGCAGTCGTCGGTCTCGCTGCTCTACTACGACTACCTGCACTGGTACGTGAAGGCGCTGGAGGCGGTCGGCCGGCTCGATGATCCCGATGCCGTGGTCGACTGGCTGCTGAAGTCGAAATACCAGGGCGTGGTCTCGGCGGCGCCGCTCGTCTTCAACGACCGCCATCAGGTGACGTTCGCGACCGAGGTCTGCCTCGTGAAGCCGAACACGTCCGGCCAGTTCAAGTGCGCGGTCGAGGAACCGCCGGCGGCGCCGCCGCCGGGCGATCCCGGCAACTGAGGCGGAGGTCGGCCATGGATGCGGCGGCGATGGCGATCCTGCTGCAGCAGCTGGTGAACAGCCTCGCCATCTCCGCCATCATCATCATGATCGGCATCGGCATCACGCTGGTCTTCGGCCTCACCGGCATCATCAACTTTGCCCAGGGCGAGCTGCTGATGCTGGGCGGGGTCGCGACGTGGCTGCTGGTCGGGCGTGCCGGAGTGAATTTCTTCGCTGCCCTCGTGGCCGCGGCCGTGATCGTGGGTGCGGTCGGGTTTCTGCTCGAGCGCAGCATTTTCCGCTTCACCCTGCGCCGGCCGATGAACGGGTTCATCATCTCGCTCGGGCTCAGCGTGTTCCTGCAGCACTTCGTCATCCGGTTCTGGAACTCGTACCAGAAAAGCATCCCCGATCCGGTGGGCGGCGTGTGGCAGGTGGGCAGCATCCGCATCGCGGCGGTGCGGGTGATGGTGGTGGCGGTGACCGCGGCGGCGGTGGGCTTCACCTTCTTCGCGATCTCGCGCAGCCGCCACGGCCTCGCGTTGCGCGCGGCGGTCGCCGACCAGGACACCGCGCGGCTGATGGGCATTCCGGTCGCGCGCTACGTGACCGCGGTGTTCGTCTATGGCAGCGCGCTCGCGGGGCTCGGCGGGGCGCTGATGATCGCGCTGTTTCCGATCACGCCGTTCGTCGGCCAGGACGTGGTGGTGGGCGGCTTCGCGGTGGCGCTGATCGGCGGGCTCGGCAACGTTGCCGGGGCGGTGGTGGCCGGGCTGATCCTGGGTTTCGCCGACGGGCTCAGCGCCGGCTACGGGCTGCCGGAATGGACCGAGGCCTATTCCTTCGCGCTCATGATCCTGATCCTGCTGGTGCGGCCGCAGGGACTGCTCGGCGGCACCGAGGGGCCGGCCATTGTCTAGGCGCATGTCTGGGCGCATGTCCGGGCGCGTGTCTGGACGCGTCGCCTCGGCGGCATTCCTGCTGCTGCTCGTCGCCCTGCCCTGGATCAGCCCGAGCTACCGGTTCCTCTCGATCGCGATCTCGACCGGCACCGTGGCGATCACGCTCTACGGGCTCGCGGTGCTGTTCGGCCAGGCCGGCCTGATGTCGGTGGGGCATGCCGCGCTGATGGGGGTGGGCGCCTATTCCGCGGCGATCCTGGCGCTGCGGCTGGGGATCGGATTCTGGGGCGCCCTGCCCTGCGCGATGCTGACCGCGGCGCTGGCCGCCGGGCTGATCGGGCTGCCGTCGCTGCGGGTGAGCGGGCATCATTTTGTAATCATTACGTACGCCTTCTGCACGCTGCTCACGATCGTGCTGACCAATGGCGGCGATGCGACCGGCGGCGCCTCGGGGCTCGACCTCGACCCGGTCGGGCGGCTGTTCGGCGTGAATTTCGACAGCGTGCGTAACTACTACCTTCTGGTGCTGGCGGCCCTGCTCGCCGCCATGCTGGCGACCGACCTGATCGCGCGCTCCGGCTACGGGCGGACGCTGCGCGCCATCCGCGAGAACGAGGCGCTGGCGCGCGCGGTCGGGATCAACACGGCCTTGCACAAGCTGGGAGCCTTCATGCTCAGCGGCGCCTTCGCCGGCCTCGCCGGGGTGCTGCAGGCCTACTACCTGCGGCACATCTCGCCCGGGCTCTATGGCGGGCTGCCGAGCCTCTACATCGCGATGTCGGTGATGCTGGGCGGCGCGCGCGTGCTCTACGGGCCGCTGGCCGGCGCGGTGATCGTCAACTTCCTGCCCGAGGTGCTGAGCATCGACCCGGTGGATAGCCGCATGGCCTATGGCGCCGGGCTGGTGCTGGTGATCCTGCTGCTGCCGGGCGGCGTGATCGCGAGTCTCGCCGATCTTGGCGCCTGGGCCGCCGCGCTGGCCCGGCGCACGGCCGGGCGGTGGACGCAGCTTGCCCAGGGGCGCTGAGCCGGTGGCGGCGCTCGAGATCAGCGGCCTGCGCAAGCGCTTCGGCGGCGTGGAGGCGCTGGCCGGGGTGGATCTTTCGGTCACGCGCGATGCGATTCTCGGCATCGTCGGGCCGAACGGGTCGGGGAAGACCACGTTGTTCAATGTCATCACCGGCGTCTTCCGCCCGGCTGCCGGGCGGATCGTCTGGGAGGGCCACGACATCGCCGGCCATCCCACGCATGCGATCGCGCGACGCGGCCTGGTGCGGACGTTCCAGCAGGCGATGTCGTTTCCTGCGCTGACGGTGGCGGAGAATGTCGGCATCGCCTGGGCGCGGCGGCGCATGGCGGCGCCCTGGGCGGGGCCGGACGCGATCCTCGATTTCATGGGCCTTTCGGAACAGAGCGCCGAGCCGGCCGGCCGGCTCCCGTTCGGGCTGCTGCGCCGCCTGGGCTTGGCGGTCGCGCTGGCGACGGCCCCGCGCCTCCTGCTGCTCGATGAGCCGGGCGCCGGGCTGAACGAGGCGGAGACCGCGGAGCTGGGAGAGTTGATCCTGCAGCTGCCCGGGCGGGACATCGGGGTCTGCCTGATCGACCACGACATGGCGCTGATGGCGCGGCTGTGCCAGCGCCTCGTCGTGCTCGATTTCGGCACCAAGATCGCGGAGGGCCCGACGCGCGCCGTGCTGGAGGACCCGACCGTGATTGACGTCTATCTGGGCCACCGGCCGTGACGCTGCTGGAGGTCGCGGGGGTTACGACCAGCTACGGCCCGATCGTGGTCAACCGGGAGGTGTCGCTCACGCTCGCCGCCGGCGAGGTGGTCACGCTGCTCGGCCCCAACGGCGCCGGCAAGACCACGCTGCTGCGGGCGATCGCCGGGCTGGTGCGGCTGCGGGCCGGCCGGATCCGCTTCGACGGCACGGAGATCGGCAACCGTCCGGCGGAGGCGCTGGCGCGGCTGGGCGTGGTGATGGTGCCGGAGGGGCGGCGGATCTTCCCCCGCCTGACGGTGCAGGAGAATTTGCGTCTCGGGGCCTATGTGCGCGACGACCCGGCGGGGGTGCGGACCGACATCGCCCTGATGGAACAGCTCTTCCCGGTGCTGGCGCAGAAGCGGAACGCGGCGGGCGGGCTGCTCAGCGGCGGGCAGCAGCAGATGCTGGCAATCGCGCGCGGGCTGATGGCGCGGCCGCGCCTGCTGCTGCTGGATGAGCCCTCGCTCGGCCTGTCGCCGCGCCTCGTCGAGGAGCTGCGCGGGGTGATCCTGATGGTGCGGGAGCGGTTCGGCGCGGCGGTGCTGCTGGTGGAGCAGAACGCCGGCCTGGCCCTGGGCGTGGCGGAACGGGGATACGTCATGCAGTCGGGCCGCATCACCGCTTCCGACAGCAGTGCGGCGCTGCACGAGCATGGGTTCCGGCTTTACCTCACCGAGCCGCGTTGACAGCTGTCAACGAAGGGCCGTTGACGGACTCGCAGCCCGGCGGTGATGCTATATCCACGCTCAACCGCGTAGTGAGCAGGATTCACCGTAGATGCCGCGTGACCGTGCCGCCACGCCGTCCCCCTCGGCGGCTCGCCCGGGGCTGGAGGAACTGATTGCCGCCGACGCGTGGCTGCTGAGCTCCCAACTGACGGCGCTGCGCCAGCGCCTGTTTCCGCCGGCATCGCAGAAGACGCTGCGCGGCTTTTCCAGCGGCGAGGCGGCTTCGCTGCTCGGCATCAGCGACGCCTATCTGCGCCAGCTCTCGCTCGCGGGCGAAGCGGCCGAGCCCGCCCGTACCGCCGCCGGCCGCCGGCGCTATACGCTCGCGGAGATCAACGCGCTCCGCCAGCGCCTCGCGCAGCGCGGCCGGCACTACCTGCCGTGGCGGCGCGAGGGCGAGCACCTGCAGCGCATTGCCGTCACCAACTTCAAGGGCGGCTCGGGCAAGACCACGACGGCGGCGCATCTCGTGCAGCATCTGGCGCTCCGCGGCCATCGCGTGCTGGCGATCGACCTCGACCCGCAGGCGAGCCTGTCCGCGCTGTTCGGTTACCAGCCGGAGACCGATGTCGGCGAGAACGAGACCTTCTACGGCGCGCTGCGCCAGGACGCAGCGGCGCGGCCACTCGGCGAGATCATCCGCCCGACCTATTTCGACGGCCTCGACCTCGTGCCCGGCAACCTGGAGCTGCAGGAGTTCGAGCACGAGACACCGCGCCTGCTCGCCACCGGGCGGGCGGGCGCGGAGGGGCTGTTCTTCACCCGGGTTGCCGAGGCGCTGGCAACGGTCGCCGGCCGCTACGACGTGGCGGTCATCGACTGCCCGCCGCAGCTCGGCTTCCTGACCCTGGCCGCGCTCTGCGCCGCGAGCGGCGTGCTGGTCACGATCCATCCGCAGATGCTCGACGTCGCCTCGATGTCGCAGTTCCTGCTGATGACCGGCGATCTTCTGGGCGTGGTCAAGCGCGCGGGCGGCCGCTTGCAGCTGGATTTCCTGCGCTACCTGGTCACCCGGTACGAGCCGCAGGACGGGCCGCAGGCGCAGGTCGTGGGCTTCCTGCGCACGCTGTTCGGCGAGCGGGTGCTGACCAACGCCATGCTGAAGAGCACCGCGGTCGCCGATGCCGGCCTGACCAAGCAGACGCTGTACGAAATTCCGCGCCAGGGGGTGCAGCGCGCGACCTATGCGCGGGCGCTGGAGGCGCTGGGGGCGGTGAACGGCGAGATCGAGCACCTGATTCACGCGGCCTGGGGGAGGCACGAATGAAACGTCGCGACGTGGTGCGGGCGCTGCTCGTGCCGCAGGAGGGGCCGCAGGAGGGGTCGGGAGACGGGCCGGAAGAGGGTGGGCGCGCGCCGGCGCCGGCCGCCCCCCGCCGGGTGGCCGCGCATGCGGTGCGTGCCATGGGGCTGCAGCTCGACCATCTGGCCGAGGCGGCGCGGGAGGCGGCCCGCCTCGGCGAGCAGCTCGCCGGCGGCGAGGCGGTGGTGGCTCTCGATCCGGTCCTGGTGGACCCGTCCTTCGCGACCGACCGGCTGGCCCGCACCGGCGACCGCGACTACCGGCGGCTCGTCGAGAGCCTGCGCGAGCGCGGTCAGCTGGTCCCGATCCTGGTCCGCCCGCACCCCGGGCGGCCAGGGCGCTACCAGGTCGCCTACGGCCATCGCCGGCTGGAGGCGGCCGCGGAGCTCGGCCTGCCCGTGAAGGCGGTGGTGCGCGTGCTCTCCGATGCCGAGCTGGTGGTCGCGCAGGGGCGCGAGAACGCCGAGCGGCGCAACCTCTCCTTCATCGAGCGTGCCCTGTTCGCGGCACGCCTCGCCGCCGCCGGGTTCGACCGGGCGACCCTGAACGCCGCGCTCGGCGTGCACACGGCGGAGATGACGCGCCTGCTGACGGTCGCGGCAGGGGTGCCGGCGGAGGTGGCGCAGGCGATCGGCCCCGCCCCCAAGGCCGGGCGGCCGCGCTGGATGGCGTTTGTCAGCGCGCTCGCCGAGCCGGACGGGGCGGCGCGGATGTGGGACCTGATGGCTGAGCCGGCGTGGCAGCGGCTAGCGACCGACCGGCGGTTCGAAACCGCGCTCGCGGCCCTGGAAACCGCCGGGGAAAGCCCGCTGGAGGCTGGGGCGGCGCCAATCCGTGTTGAGCGGCGCGGCCCGATCCTGCACCTGACGATCGACGAGCGCCGTGCCCCGGGGCTCGGTCGCCTGGTGCTGGAACGGCTAGGCGACCTCGTCGTCGATGTTCCCGGCTGAGCCGGACCACAGCACCGCGGCGGGAAGGCCGGTGCCGCTCGCCCGGATGTAGCCGCGCATCACGCTCTGCGAGGCGTGGCGGGAATGCGCCATGATGTCCCGCTCATGCACGCGTGCCTCGGCGAGCGTGGTGATGCAGCCGGCGCGCAGGCTGTGCGGCGAGAGCGTGGCCAGGACGTTGGCCGACAGGCCGGCCGCCGCCGCGCGGGCGCGCAGGATGAGCCGCACCGATTCCGGCGTCAGCGGTGCGGCCCCGAGCGTGGTCCCGCGGCCGATCCGGCGGAAGACGCTGCCGCTCGCGATGCCGGCGGCGGTGAGCCAGCGGCGCAGGGCGCGCACCGGGCAATCGCCGCCTGCCCGGTTGGCAGCGACATGCACATGGGCGCCGATGCCCGCCTGATCCTCCTTCGAGCGTGGCAGCCGGACGCTGACGCCATCCGCCCCAAAGGCCAGGTCGTCGCAGCGGATGCCGACGAGTTCGCTGCGGCGGAAGGCGCCGGCGAACCCGACCAGCAGGAGGGCACGGTCGCGCAGCCCGCGCAGGTCTTCGCCGCAGGCCGCCGCGATGCGCAGGATCTGGTCGGTGCGCAGCGGGGCGGCCCGGCGGCGAGGGGCGCGGCCATGGGTGCGCACGATGCCGGCGACGGTCTCGCGCAGACCCGCATCGGTCACGTCGAAGCCGAGGCCGAGCAGACGATGGGCGCGGATGATCGCAGCCAGTCGGCACGAGAGCGTGCTTACCGAGCGCCGTCCGGCGAGTTCGGCGAGATGGTTGGCGACCAGCGGTGGCGGCGCCGGCAATGGCGGCAGATCGCGCGTGCGGCACCAGGCCTCCCAGGCGCGCAGATGGCTGCGATAGGCGCGGCGGGTCGCCGGCGCGAGCGCCGCGCGGGCGTACGATGCCGCGGCTTCGGAGAGTGGGAGCCGGTCCGGCGCGGCCGGGAGCCGATCCGGTGCCCGAAGGGCAAGCGCCTCCGCCGTTCTCAGCCGCTCGGGAAATGCCATTGCGCGTGCCCGGATGTCGCGGTCCGCATGATGTCACGCGAATCGATGCGGCGGTAGCTTGCGTTAAGCGCCCTTAACGCAAGTGTCGCGCCAGTCCTGCAAAGGATCGGAAAGAGTTTCCTCTTTTAGGATGCTTCTTCCGGAACTTGAGGCTTCCTTCCAAAGCCTTCCCGAAGGATCACGGCGCGCCTCCTGCCCCCGCGCGCCCTCGCGCTTGCGCGGGCGGCAAAATGTCTGATAGGCAGACCGGCAAGGGGAGGACCAACGTCGCATGGCGTCGCAGCGCGTCGCGCAGGAGCATATTCGCCCCGTCAGCCGTGCCACCCTCCCGCAGGGCATCGTCGATGCCATTGCCGAGTTGATCATGAAGGGCATCTGGAAGCCCGGCGACATGATCCCCTCGGAGAAGGAGCTTGCCGCCCGCTTCAATGTCGGCCGTTCCACCATCCGCGAGGCGGTGAAGGGCCTCGCCGTGCTCGGCGTGCTGGAAGCACGCGCCGGCGAGGGATCGTATATCCGAGAACCCAACTCCGAACTGCTCTCCGGCGCCTTCCGCTGGGGATTGCTGCTGAGCGAGCGCAATCTCGACGATCTTCTCGACGTGCGGGTGCTGGTGGAGGTCGAGGGCGCGGGCCGGGCCGCGCGCAACGGCACGGCGACGGCAGCCGCGGCCCTGCGCGAGACGCTCGAGCGCACGCGCCCGCTGCCGCACGACGACCCGGGTCTGCTCGCGCTCGACAACCGGTTTCACACCGAGATCGCCGAGATGGCGGGCAACCGCATCTTCGCCAGCATCGCCTCGACCATCCAGGTGATCGTGCGGCTCTGGCATCCGCCGGCCTACTATGTGCCGGAGACCAAGGACGTCACCTACGCCGAGCACCTTGCCATCGCGCGCGCGATCACCGACCGCGACGAAGCGGCGGCGCGCGCGGCGATGCGCGAACATCTGCTGAAGGCGGCGGCACGGCTGGAACGTGTCATGGCGGCACGGCAGCCGGCATGAGTGGCCCGCCACGACGGCCCGCCGGAAGAACGAACCAACGACAAGGGAGGAGAAGCAACGATGCCTCGTGCTAGAATTCGCGCCGCCGGCCGATGGGTCGCCGGCATCGCCGTGCTCGGCGCGGCGAGCCTCGCGCCGATCGCGCCGGGCCACGCCAAGACCCGTGCCGAGCCTTTCCCCGCGTGGCCCGAGCCACAGGTCGAGCAGACCATGACGGTCGACCAGGCGAAGACGATCGTGGCGGCGCGCACCAAGCCGCAGACCGAATGGCACGGTCCGACCAGCGGCCCGCGTGCGAGCACCGAGAAGGTGACGATCGCCTGGGTCTCGGGCGACGAGTCCTATTCCACGTATATCGGCTGGGGCAACGGCGTGCGGCAGGCGGCGAAGGCGCTGGGCTGGGCCGTCGCCACGTTCAACGGCCAGGGCACGGTGAGCGGCCAGCTCGCGGCGATGCAGCAGGCACTGGCCTCCAACCCGACCGCGATCATCACCCCCGCCGACGCCAACGCGCTGCAGAAGCCGATCAAGGAGGCCATCGAACATGGCATCCCGGTGATCGGCATTCACGCGACCGCCTTTCCCGGCCCGCATCCCGATCTCGGCCTCTACCAGAACATCGCTTCCAGCCCGGCCGAGATCGGCCAGTCGCAGGCCGCCTACGTGATCGCGATGTCGAACGGCACCGCCCGGCTCATCCACATGGTCGACAACAGCTTCGCGATCGCCCGCTTCAAGGCGCGCGCGGCGACCGAGCCGGTGATCCACTGCAAGGGCTGCAAGTTCCTGGAGATGGTCAACGTGCCGATCGGCGACCTCGCCGCGCGCGTGGCCCCCACCGTCACCGGCCTGCTCGGCCGCTACGGCGACGGCTGGTGGATGACAACCTGCTGCGACGACTACTACCCGTACGTTGCCGCCTCGCTGCACGCGGCCGGCGTGCCGCCCGCCAAGGCGCATCTGGTCGGCGCCGACGCCCCGCCTGCGACCTACGACCTCATCCGCCGCGGCAACTACGAGGTCGCGAGCGTGCCGGAGCCCAGCTCGCTGTTCGGCTACGAGGCGGTGGACGCGGTCGTGCACGCCATGGCGGGCGAGGCGCCGGCGAAGTTCGTGCAGCCCACCTACATCATCACCAAGGAGAACGTGGACGCCGAGGGCGGCAAGAACAAGGAGTTCGTGCCCAGCAACAACTTCTCGTGCCACTACCTGAACATCTGGAAGGGCACGAACAATCCCTGCTGAGCCGGTCCTCGCGATCGCCGGGCTGAGCAAGCGCTTCGCCGGCACGCTCGCGCTCGACCACGTGGATCTCGCCGTCGGTCCCGGCGAGATCCACGCGCTGGTCGGCGAGAACGGCGCGGGGAAATCGACGCTGATCAAGATCCTCGCCGGCGTGCATCAGGCCTACGCCGGCGAGGTGCGGCTGCTGGGCGAGCGGGTTGATCCCTACGGCGCGTCGCTGCCGCTGTCGTTCGTGCACCAGGACCTCGGGCTCGTCGATGAACTGAGCGTCGGCGAGAACGTGGCCCTGGTCGCGGGCTTCCCGCGCCAAGCCGGCCTGATCGACTGGCCGCGCGTCTGGGCGCGGGCGCGCGAGATCTATCTCGCCATGGCGGTGGCACCGCCCGATCCGCGCCTGCCCGTGGGTGCCCTGTCGGCGGCGAGCAAGGCGGTGCTCGGCATCGTCCGCGCGCTGGCGCGGCAGGCGCGCGTGGTGGTGCTCGACGAGCCGACGGCGGCGCTGCCGGAGCCGGATGCGGCGCATCTGTTCGACGTGCTGCGCCGGCTGCGCGCCTCGGGGTGCAGCGTGATCTACGTGTCGCACCGCCTGGGCGAGCTGTTCGGACTCGCCGACCGCGTCACGGTGCTGCGCGACGGGCGGCGCGTGCGGGCGGCGGCGATGGCGGAGATCACGCCGCAGCAACTGGTGGAGGACATGCTCGGCCGCAGCCTGGAGCTGCACCATGCGGCGCACCCGGTGGAAAACCACGCGCGCCCCCTGCTCGCGGTCGCGGCGCTCGAGAATGCGCAGGCGGGGCCGGTGAGCTTCCAGATCGGCGCGGGCGAGATCGTGGGCCTGGTCGGGCTGCGCGGCGCCGGGCACGAGGCGATCGGGCGCATGATCTTCGGCGCGCTGCGGCCCCGCGGCGGCGAGATCCGGCTCGATGGCACGCTGCTGCCGGCGGGGGAGGATGTCGCAGCGCGGATCGCGCGCGGCGTCGCGCTGCTGCCCGGCGACCGGGGGCGGGAGAGCGCGCTCGGCGGGATGTCGCTGATCGAGAATCTCCTGCCCAGTGCCGCGATCGGCGGGCAGCGCAGCTGGCGGCCGCTGCTGCCGGCGCGCGAGCGGCGGCGGGCGCAGGCGGTCCTCGACCGGCTCGACGTGCGTCCGCGCGATCCGGCGGCGCTGATCGACTGGCTCAGCGGCGGCAACCAGCAGAAGGTCTTCGTCGGCCGCTGGCTGGAGGCGAAGGCGCGGCTGTATGTCATGGAGGAGCCGACGGCGGGGATCGATATCGGCGCGAAATTCGCGATCCATGGCCTGCTCGCCGACGTGGCGCGGGGCGGGGCGGGGATCCTTGTGGTCTCTTCGGATTTCGAGGAAGTGGCGGCCCTCTGCGACCGCGCGCTGGTGATCGGGCGCGCGCGGATCACCTCGGAACTGCGCGGGCCGGGGCTGACGGTGGACAATCTGGTGGCTCACGCCTCGATCGGCGCGGGAGCCGAGGCAGGAGCGGGAGCGAGCGGCGGTGGATGAACAGGTGAGCACCAACGAGCGGCTGGCCGACACCGCCGCGGCGCGGCCGCACGCCTCCGGCCGGCTCGCCGATCTGACCGCCGTCTACGGGCTTGCGGTCGTGTTCGTGCTGGTCATGGTGGTGTTCGGCATCCTCCGGCCCAACAGCTTCTTCAGCACCATGAACATGAACGCGGTGCTGGTCGGGCAGTCGGTGACGGCGATGCTGGCGCTGGCCGAGATGGTGCCGCTGGCGACGCGCCAGTTCGACCTGTCGGTGGGCTTCCATCTCGGCATGGCGCATGTCCTGATGATCGGGCTGCAGGTGCAGCAGAACCTGTCCTGGCCGGCGGCCGCCGCGATCGTGCTTGCGGTGGCGCTGCTGGTGGGCGCGCTCAACGGCATCCTCATCACGCGCTTCGGCATCGACAGCTTCATCGCCACGATGGGCCTCGGCACGCTGCTCTACGGCGTTTCCAACTGGTACAGCGGCGGGGCGCAGATCACCGGGCTCAACCTGCCCGCGAGCTTCGCCAACCTCACCGAGGTGATCGGGTACATCCCGCTGCCAGCGGTCTATGTCGCGATCGTCGCCGTGATTCTCTGGGTGGTCACGGAACGGCTGCCGGTCGGGCGCGCCCTCTACGTGATCGGCGCGAGCCCGCGGGCGGCGGAGCTGCTGGGCATCCGCACGAAGCTCTATATCGGGGGCGCGTTCGTCACCTCGGGCCTGCTGAGCGGCATTGCCGGCATCATGCTGGCGAGCATCCTGGGGACCGGCACGCCTTCGGTGGGGCCGGAATACCTGCTGCCGGCCTTCGCCTCCACGCTGCTCGGCGCGACCTCGATCCATCCCGGGCGGGTGAACGTGATCGGCACGCTGCTGGCGGTGCTGATCCTGGCGTTCTCCTTCTCCGGCGTGCAGCAGCTCGGGGCGGCGTTCTATGTGCAGTATTTCTTCAACGGCGGCATCCTGATCGTGGCCGTCGGGCTCTCGGTCTATGCCGCCGCGCGGCGGCGCGCGCTCGCCGCCGCCGGCGCGGGCAAGGCCGGCGCCGCGGACTGATGCAGGGGAGGGGGGAGAGGATCGCCATGGACGACGCATTCGAGGTCATCGACCCGCGCTTTCGCCAGTACAGCATTCCCATCGTCTGGCTGGAGAAGCTGCATGGCGGGATGCGCTGGGCGGAGGGGCCGGTCTATTTCGCCGACCTGCGCTGCCTGATCTGGAGCGACCTGCCGAACAACCGCATGCTGCGGCTGGACGAGGAGAGCGGCGCCGTCAGCACCTTCCGCGCGCCGTCGAACTATGCCAACGGCAACACCCGCGACCGCGAAGGCCGGCTCGTCACCTGCGAACATCACACGCGCCGGGTGACGCGCACCGAGCATGACGGCACGATCACCGTGATCGCCGACCGCTATCAGGGCAAGCGGCTGAATTCGCCGAACGACGTGGTGGTGCGTGCCGACGGCACGATCTGGTTCACCGATCCCAGCTACGGCATCTCCGCCGAATACGAGGGCGGCAAGGCGGAGAGCGAGATCGGCGCCTGCAACGTCTATCGCTTCGATCCGCGCGACGGCAGCCTGCGGGTGGTCGCCGACGACTTCAAGCGCCCGAACGGGCTGGCGTTCTCGCCCGACGAAAGCCTGCTCTACATCGCCGATTCCGGCTTCTGGCCGAACCCGGAGTGGCCGCACCATATCCGCGCGTTCACGGCGGGCGATGACGGGAGGCTCGGCGGCGGACAGGTGCTGGCGGACATCGCGCCCGGCATCGCGGACGGGTTCCGCGTCGACAGCGACGGCAACATCTGGACCAGCGCCGGTGACGGCGTGCAGTGCATCACGCCGCAGGGCGAGCTGATCGGAAAAATCCGGGTGCCGGAGAAGGTCGCGAACGTGGCGTTCGGCGGACCGCAGCGGAACCGTCTCTATATCTGCGGGCACACCTCGCTCTACGCCATCTACGTCAACGCACGCGGCGCGATGCGGCCGTAGCCGGCCCTCACCCCGACCCTCTCCCGCTCGGCGGGAGAGGGAGGGGCCCATCGCGCAGCGATGGGAGGGTGAGGGCCCAACCCCCCGCGTCCCATCCCCACACTCCGGTCCCACACACTCCGGCCCCGCCTGGACCTGCTTCGCGCCGGCGGCGCCCGATGCCTGTCCGGGGGCGCAAGGGCGTACCTTGCAAATGCGAGTGAGTTGCAGGTATTTGGGCACGCCCTGACGAGTCCCGGAGGTTCAGCGTGGCCGCCTTCATTCCGCGACGTGCTCTTTTCCGCCGACTGGCCCTGATCGCGTTCCTCATGCCCGTGCTCGCCGCGGCGCCGGCGCGGGCGGAGACCATCACGCTCTACAGCGCCCAGCACGAGCAGCTCGTCGACCAGCTGACCAAGGAATTCACGAAGGAAAGCGGCATCCGCGTGCGCGTGCGCTCCGGCGAGGCGCCGGAGATCGCCAACCAGATCGCCAAGGAGGGCGCCCGCTCTCCGGCCGACGTGTATTTCACGGAAAACTCGCCGGAGCTCACGCTGCTCGACGAGAAGGGGCTGCTCGCCCCCGTCGATCGCGCGACGCTCGCCGCGGTGCCGGCGAAATACAGTGCGGCCAGCGGCAACTGGGTGGGCGTGCTGGCGCGCGAGAACGTGCTGGCGTTCAATCCGAAGCTGATCGCCGAGGACGCGCTGCCGCACTCGCTGCTCGATCTCGCGAAACCCGAATGGAAGGGCAAGATCGCGATCGCGCCGAGCGACGCCGACTTCCTGCCCCTCGTCGCCGCCGTGGCCGCCCTGCATGGCGAGCAGGCGGCACTCGCGTGGCTCAAGGGCCTGCAGGAGAACGCGCAGATCTTCGACGATGACGAGGGCGTGGTGGCCGCGGTGGACCGCGGCACGGTCGCGGCCGGCGTGATCAACAACTACTACTGGGCGCGGCTGCGCACCGAGCAGGGCGAGGCCAAGACCACGAGCCGCATCCATCACTTCGCCGGCGGCGATGTCGGCGGGCTGATCAACGTCTCCGGCGCCGCGGTCCTGAAATCCTCGAAGCACCAGGCGGCGGCACAGCGCTTTCTCGCCTTCCTGGTCAGTCCGAAGGTGCAGACCGCCATCGCGCAGGGCGACGTCGACTTCGAATATCCGCTGGCGCCGGGCGTGGCGCCCAATCCGCTGCTGAAACCCTTCGATGCCCTGCAGCCGCCGGCGCTGAGCATGAACCAGCTCGGCGACGATCAGGCGGCGGCACGGCTGCTGCGGCAGGCAGGCCTGATCTGATGATGGCCGGCAGCGTCGCCCGCCCGCCGGCGGCGCTGCTCGTGCTCGCCGTGGCGGTGGCGGTGCTGGTGCTGCTGCCGGTCGCCAGCACGCTGTTCGAGGCGGCGCAGGTGAGCGGCGCGGAGGCGGCGGAGCTGTTGTTCCGCCCGCTGGTCGGCAAGCTGCTGATCAACACCGTCGGCCTCGCGCTCGCGACCACCCTTGTCACCGCGGTGATCGGCACCGCCTGCGCCTGGGCGGTCGAGCGCACGCGGCTGCCGGGGCGGGCGGTGTGGCGCGTGCTCGCGGTGGTGCCGCTCGCGGTGCCGCCGTTCATCAGCTCCTACGCCTGGGTTTCGCTCAGTTCGGCGCTGCAGGATTTCTGGGGGGCGCTGCTGGTGGTGAGCGGCGCCTACTACCCGCTCGTCTACCTGCCGGTCGCCGCGGCGCTGCGCGGGATGGACCCGGCGCTGGAGGAGAGCGCGCGCCTGCTCGGCCACGGGCCGTGGCGCTGCTTCTTCGCTGTCGTGCTGCGCCAGCTTCGCCCCGCACTGCTCGGCGGCATGCTGCTCGTGGCGCTGCACATGCTGGGCGAGTTCGGCGCCTTCACGCTGCTGCGCTTCCGCACCTTCACCACGGAGCTTTATGCCGAATACCGCACCGGCTTCGACGGTCCGGGCGCGTCGCTGCTGGCGGTGGTGCTGCTGGTGCTGTGCCTGATCTGTGTGGTGGCGGAGATGCGGGTACGGGCGGCGTCGCGCTACGCGCGGCTCGGCCGCGGCACGCGGCGTCGCGCCAGTCCGCACGAGCTTGGCCTCGCGACCCTGCCGGTGCTCGCCGGGTTCGCGGCGCTGGTGGTGGCGACGCTCGGCGTGCCGCTGGGGATGATCCTCTACTGGCTCACGCAGCACGGCGCGGCGGCGATCACGCCGGCCAGCGTCTCGCTCGACCGGATGGCCGATGCGACGCTCGCCTCGGTCTGGCTCAGCGCCGCGGGGGCGGGCGTCACCGTGCTGCTCGCGCTGCCGCTCGCCTTCCTGGCCGCGCGCCATCCGGGCTGGGCCAGCACGTTTTTAGAGCGCGCCGCGTACCTGACGCAGGGGGTGCCGGCGATCGTCGTGGCGCTCGCGCTGATCGGGCTCACGCTCGGCGCGGTGCCGCCGCTCTACCAGAGTGCCGGGCTGCTGATCTTCGCCTACGCCATCCTCTGCCTGCCGCTGGCGCTGGTCAGCGTGCGCGCGGCGTTCCTGCAGGCCGAGCGGACGCTGGAGGAGATGGCGCGCGGGCTCGGGCTCGGCTGGGCCGCGGTGCTGTGGCGCGTCGTGCTGCCGCTCGCCGGCGCCGGGATCGGGGCGGCGGCGGCGCTCGTGTTCGTGGCGGTGGTGACGGAGCTGACCGCGACCCTGCTGCTGGCGCCCATCGGCACCCGCACGCTGGCGACCGAGGTGTGGGCCAACACCTCCACGCTCGCCTTCGCCGCCGCCGCCCCCTACGCGGCGCTGATGGCGGCGCTGTCGCTGCTCTCCACCTGGCTGCTGGCGCGCCGCTTCGGCGGCGGCACGCTGGCGGCGGCCTGAGGGGCACGGCAATGGCGGCGCTGCAGGTCCGGGGGGTGCGCAAGGCGTTCGACCGCCAGCCGGTGCTGCAGGGCGTCGACCTGGCGGTCGATGCCGGAAGGCTGGTGGCGATCCTCGGCCGCTCCGGCAGCGGCAAGACGACGCTGCTGCGCCTGATCTGCGGGTTCGAGCGGGTCGATGCGGGAGAGATCGCGATCGAGGGGCAGTGCGTCTCCACCCCCACGCTGCGGCTGCCGCCCGAGCAGCGGCGCATCGGCTACGTCGCGCAGGAAGGGGCGCTGTTTCCGCACCTGGCGGTCGCCGACAACGTGCTGTTCGGCCTGCCGCGCGCCGCACGGCGGGAGCGTCACCGGGCGGAGGCGCTGCTCGAGATGGTGGGGCTCCCGCCCGCCTATGCCGCGCGCTGGCCGCACGAGCTTTCGGGCGGCGAGCAGCAGCGCGTGGCGCTGGCCCGCGCCCTCGCCCCCGCGCCGCGGCTGGTGCTGCTCGACGAGCCGTTCTCCTCGCTCGATGCGGCACTGCGGGTGGAGACGCGCGAGGCGGTGGCGGCGGCGCTGCGGCAGGCGGGGGCCACCGCGCTGCTGGTCACGCACGACCAGGCCGAGGCGCTGTCGCTTGGCCAGGAGGTCGCGGTGCTGCGCGCGGGGCGGGTGGTGCAGATGGCGAGCCCGGAGGTGCTCTACCGCCAGCCTGCCGACGCCGAGCTGGCGCGCTTCGTGGGCGAGGCGGTGCTGCTGCCGGGCGTCGCGGATGGCGGGCAGGTGCACTGTGTCCTCGGCATGCTGCCGCTCGCCTCCGCCGTGCCGGACGGGCCGGTGGAGGTGATGCTGCGCCCCGAGCAGCTCGTGCCGAGCCAGCCGCGCCGGCTGCCGCAGGCGGCGGCAACGGTGCGCGCCGTGACCTTCTACGGGCCGGATGCGCGGGTACGGCTCGCGCTCAGCGACGCGGGCACGGTGCTGGAACTGATCGCCCGCGTTCCCGGTCACATGGCCCCGGCGCCCGGCGAGCCGGTCGGGGTCGGCGTCACCGGCGCCGTGGTGGCGTTTGCGCGGCCGTCGGCCGGCGCTTCGATTGCGCCCTTTGCTTCGCCAAGGCGGGCCGGCGCGGCCCGCTGGACTTGACCGGCCTTGGTGCCCCTGATAATGCGAATTAGTCGCAATTGCAGAATACGACGGGGGCCCTGTGCCGACACGACATGCGTTGACGCCACGAGCGACGTCCGCTCGCGGCACGATCCTTTCCCTGCTGACGGCCGCATCGCTGGCCGCGGTGCCGCGGGCGATGGCGCAGGAGGCCGCCTCGCCGGCGGCACCCGCAACGCCGCCTTCCGCCACGCCGGCCGCCGCGCCTTCGTCGAGCTCCGGCTTCCTCGGCGACCTGTTCGCGCGCGACAAGCTGCTGGGCGATATGGGCGGCCTGCGCACCGACCTGGGCAATTACGGCATCTCGCTCGGCTTCCAGGAAATCAGCGAGGTGCTGGGCAACGTGACCGGCGGCGTGCACACGGGTGTCGACTATGACGGGGTCACCGAGATGAGCCTCGGCCTCGACACCCAGAAGGCGTTCGGCTGGGCGGGCGGCATCTTCAACATCAGCGCCCTGCAGATCCACGGCCGCAACCTCAGCACCGACAATCTGTACACCTTGCAGACGGCGAGCGGCATCGAGGCGGATCGCACGACGCGGCTGTGGGAGATCTGGTACCAGCAGTCGTTCCTGGACGGTGCCGCCGACGTGAAGATCGGCCAGCAGAGCATCGACCAGGAATTCATGGTCAGCGCCTACTCGGGCCTGTTCATCAACACCGCGATGGGCTGGCCGGCGCTGCCGTCCTACGGACTGTACGCGGGCGGCCCGGCCTATCCGCTGTCCTCGCTCGGCATCCGGCTGCGCACGACGCCGCTGCCGCGGGTGACGGTGCTGGCCGGCGTGTTCAACGACAATCCGCCCGGCGGCCCGTTCGACGACGACTCCCAGTTGCGCGGCGCCGAGGCTGCCGGCCTGATGTTCAACATGAACACCGGCGCGCTCTGGATCGCGGAGCTGCAGTACGCGCTCAACCAGCCCGCACCCGGCGACGTGGTGACGCCCGACTCGCCGCCGCCCGGGCTGCCGGGCACGTACAAGATCGGGTTCTGGTACGACTCCGCCACCTTCCCCGATCAGCGGCTCGACACCATGGGCGTGTCGCTCGCCAGCCCCGCGAGCAACGGCATGCCGCGCATGCATCGCGGCAACTACAGCGTCTATGCGGTCGCCGACCAGATGATCTGGCGGCCCGACCCGGACAGCCCGCAGGCGGTGGGGGTGTTCCTGCGCGGCATGGGGGCGCCGGCCGACCGCAACCTGCTCTCGTTCAGCGTCAACGGCGGCGTCACCATCACGGCACCGCTGCCGGGGCGCGACAACGACACCGCGGGCATCGGCTTCGGCGTCGCGCAGGTGAGCAGCAACGCGGCCCAGCTGGACCGCGACACCGGCTTCTACACCCAGACCAACTATCCCGTGCGCAGCACTGAGACATTCATCGAGGCGACCTATCAGTACCAGGTCGCAGGATGGTGGGTGGTGCAGCCTGACCTGCAATACGTGTTCCGCCCGAGCGGGGGCATCCCCAACCCGATCGAGCCGACCAAGATCATCGGCAACGAGCTGGTGCTCGGGCTCCGTACCTACGTGACGTTCTGATCCCCCTGATCCTGCCGAGGAGATCGCCGATGACACGAAATACTCTGTTCGCATCGCTGGGGCTGGCAGCGGCGCTGCTGCTGCCAGCGGCACCGGCACCGGCGGCGGAGCCGGCCGGATTCCTCTCCCGCATCCGCCATCACCACACGCTCACCTCCACCGTGCCGGACAACGGCGACCAGAACCCGTACGCGATCGTCGTGGCCCCGATCGCAGCCGGGAAGATCCAGAAGGACGACGTTCTGGTCGGCAACTTCAACGACAAGAGCAACCTGCAGGGAACCGGATCGACCATCGTCATCTACCGTCCCTCGACGAAGAAGATGTCGTTGTTCGCCGAGGTTCCACGCAACCTCGGCGGCTGTCCGGGCGGGATCGGGCTCACCACCGCGATGACCATGCTGAAATCCGGCTGGGTGATCGTGGGCAGCCTGCCGAGCAAGGACGGCACGACCGCGACGAAGGGCCAGGGCTGCCTGATCGTGCTCGATTCCGAAGGCCACGTTGCAGGCACGATCACCGGCCCCAACATCAATGGTCCGTGGGGCAACATGGCAGTGATCGACAAGGGCGCCACGGCCACGCTGTTCGTGAGCAACACCGGCTTCGACGTCGGCGCGGCGACCGACGATTCGCCGGTGATCAAGCTCGCCACCGTGCTGCGCCTGGAGCTCTCGATCCCCGAGGGCAAGCCGCCCGTGGTCACGAACGAGACCGTCGTGGCCAGCGGCTTCGGCCAGCAGGCGGACAAGAGCGTGTTCATCATCGGCCCCACGGGCCTCGCCCTCGGTGCGAACGACGTGCTCTACGTCGCCGATGCGATCGGCAACCGCATCGACGAGATCCGTGAGGCCACAACGCGCACGACGAGTGCGGGCGTCGGCCGCGTCATCACCCAGGACGGGTTGTTGAAGCGGCCGCTCGCGCTCACGACCTTGCCGAACGGCCATCTCTTGACGACCAATGGGCTGAACGGCCAGGTGGTGGAGATCGATCCGGTGGGCGGGCGGCAGATCGCGGCGCGTTGGGTCAATACCAACAAGGCGCAGACGCCGCCGGGCAGCGGCAATCTGTTCGGCATCGCCGTCACGCCGGAGGGCGACGGTTTCTATTTCGTGGAGGACGACGTGAACACGCTCGCTTTGGCGCGATGAACCGCTGCCCCGTCGCCTCGCGCCGCGGACTGCTGGCGGCGGCGGGAGGACTCGTGGCCGCGGCTGCTGCCGGCCCCGCGCGCGCCGCGGCGGGCGGCGCGGCGGACGCCGGGGGGGCAGCCGCGACGGAGCCGTTCTGGGGCCGCTATCAGGGCGGCATCCTGACCCCGCAGCAGCGCCATGCGTGCACGGCCGCGTTCGACCTGACCACCAGGAAGCGCGAGGCGGTGGAAGGACTGCTGCGCACCTGGACGGCGGCGGCGGCGCGCATGGCGAACGGCGAGACCGCCGCCCCGCTCGGCACGGATCTCAGCGCCCCGGCGCCGGACTCGGGCGTGGCCCTCGGTCTCAGTCCCGCGCGGCTGACCGTCACGGTCGGTTTCGGGGCCGGGCTGTTCATCAAGAACGGCGTCGACCGCTACGGGCTTGCCGCACAGCGTCCGGCGGCGCTGGTCGATCTGCCGCGCTTCACCGGCGATCAGCTCATCGCCGAGCGCAGCGGCGGCGACCTGTTCGTGCAGGCCTGCGCCGACGATGCGCAGGTCGCCTTCCATGCGGTGCGCCAGCTCGACCAGCTCGCCTACGGCGTCGCCGACAAGCGGTGGCTGCAGACGGGATTCCTGCCGGACGCGCCGGCCGGCGAGACGCCGCGCAACCTGATGGGGTTCAAGGACGGCACCGACAACCCCGCCGTGGGCGATGCCGGGGTGATGGAGCAGGTGGTGTGGGTCGGCAGCGAGGGGCCGGCCTGGATGGAGCACGGCACCTACGCCGTGTTCCGCCGCATCCGCATCTCGCTCGAACACTGGGACCGCATGGAGGTCGACTTCCAGGAGGAGACCATCGGGCGGCGCAAGTATTCCGGCGCGCCGCTGACAGGCACGAAGGAGTTCGACCCGCTCGACCTCAACCGCGCCGATGCCGAGGGCGAGCCGGTGATCGCCGAGAACGCGCATGTCCGCCTGGCCGCCCCCGCGAGCAACGGCGGGGCCACGATCCTGCGCCGCGGCTACAGCTACAACGACGGCGTCACCTTCATCGCGGAGCGCTGGCCGCCATGGCGGCAGGGGATGCTGTACGACGCCGGGCTGCTGTTCGTGGCCTTCCAGCGCGATCCCCGCAGCGGGTTCATCCGGATTTTCGAGCCGATGGCGAAGCTCGACGCGCTCAACCAGTTCACGACCCACACCGCGAGCGGCCTGTTCGCCTGCCCGGGCGGGGCGGCGCCGGGCGAGTTCATCGGCCAGCGCCTGTTCATGACCGGCTGAGGTGCCGGGCCCGGCCGAGACCTGGCGCGCGAGCCTCGCCCCGCTCGCCGGCGCGGCCGCCGCCCTCGCCGCGCTGACGACGCGGCTGGCCGACGCGCCCGAGCCGCTCGCCGCCGGCTGGCGCGCCCGGCTCGCCTATCGCGAGGCAGCGGGGTGGCTCGCGCTGCAGGGCACCTGGGTGCACCCCACCGACCTCGCGCTGCGCGACGCCCATCTCGCCGGTTCCTACACCGCCGCGACGCTGGGCCGACGGCTGCCCTCGGTGCTGCCGGCAACGCTTGCGGGCGAGCCGGCGCCGGCGGCATCCGGCGGACCGCCGGCGGATGCGACGGTCGCCCAGGCGCTGGCGCTGGCGCGCACCTGGCGCCGGCTCGGGGAGCGTGGGAGCTGGGGCAATGCGCGCGACGACAGGGGCCGGCGCGACCTGCTGGCGACCCTGGGCGAGCCCGATCCGGACCCGGCCGTCCCCGCCGCGTGGCAGGCGGTGCTGGCGGCCGCTTCCGACCTGCCCCCGCTGCTCGCCGCCGCCGCCGCGGTGCCGGCCTGGGCGTCGCCCGCGCCGCTCGCGGCTGGCGCGGTGCTGCTGGGGGCCGCGTTGTGGCGGGATGCGAGCGGAACGCGCGGCCTCGCGCTGCCGCTGTTCGCCGCGCCGCTCACGCTGCTGCAGCGGCTTGCCGCCGCCCCGCCGGCCGCCTGGACGCCGACATTCCTCGGCGCCGTGACCGCAGCGGCGGAGGCGGGGATGCAGGAGTTCCACCGCCTGCGCGCCGCCGCCAGCCGCGCGGCGGCGCTTCCCCACACCGCCCGGGCCCGGCTGCCGGCCGCCGTCGAACTGGCGCTGCGCCAGCCGGTGCTGACCCGTCCGATGCTGGCGCGCGCCATCGGCGTCAGCCCGCAGGCGGCGCTGACCCTGCTCGACCGGCTGGCGGCCGGCGGCGTGCTGCGCGAGGCGACCGGACGGGCGGCATGGCGGGTGTTCGTGGTGGCCTGAAGGCGCGGGCGCGATTCGCCGCCGCCGCCCGCTCAGTCCGCGCCCTCGGTCACGTCCACCACCACCACGGTGACGTTGTCGCGCGCCGGCCGCGCGAGCGTCGCTGCGATCAGCCGTTCGGCCGCCGCATTGGCTTCGGTCGCCAGCACCGCCGCGATCTCGGCTTCGGAAATCTCCTTGGTCAGACCATCGCTGCACAACAGCAGCCGGTCGCCGGCCACCAGGTGGTCGGAGACCTTGTCGAGCGTGAACGGCTCTGCGTCGGCCGCCCCGACCGCGCGGGTGATCACGTTCGCCTGCGGGTGCGTCTCCGCCGCCTCCGGCGCAATCCGGCCGGCGTCGACGAGTTCCTGCACCAGGCTGTGGTCGTGGGTGATGCGCGTGAGCAATCCGCCGCGCCACAGATAGGCGCGCGAATCTCCGGCCCACAGACAGGCGAAATACGCGCCGCGGATGCAGAGCGCGACGAGCGTGGAGGCGATCGCGACATCGGGGCCGCGTTGCGCCGCCTCGGCGAGCAGGGCCTCGTGCACGGCGGCGACGCGGGTGCGGATCTCGCTCAGCAGGTCGCCGGCCGCGAGCCCGGCCGGAATCGCGCCCAGCGTCTCGACGAGCATGCCGGAGGCGACCTCGCCCGCATCATGCCCGCCTGCCCCGTCGGCCACCGCCCAGACGCCGAGATCGGGCCGATCGACGAACGCATCCTCGTTGTGCGAGCGGCGGTTGCCGACATGCGTCAGCCCTGCGGAGTGCACGCTCAGCACGGGATTGTCTCCGATGATTCGAGCATGGCGGCAAACATCGCTGCATCCGGCAACCCCGCGGGCACGAGCCGCCGCGCGACCGCACCGTCGGCGTCGAGCGTCCAGAAGCCCGGCGCGCCGGCGGCGCCGATGGGCGGCGCGGGAAGCAGGTGCATCACCTCCTCGGGGGCCGCGTCGCGCTCCAGCGCCGCGAGCCCGGCCGCGACCGCGGTGTCGAGCCAGGCCGCATCGTCGGGCGCGGCCTCATGCGGCGGCATGACGGCGGCGAGGGTGAGCGGAAAGTAGCGGCCCACGCGGTCCACGCTCGGCAGCAGCACACCGAGCACGCCGCCGGCGCCGCAGCGTCCGGGCGGGAGCAGAAAACGCCAGGCAGGCGCTTTAAGAAACGCCGGCAGCCAGGCTGTGCCAAGCTGTGCCCGGCTGGCGGCGAGCACGTCCTGCAGCCAGTCATCCCAGGCGGCGACGAAATCCCCCGGCAGGCCGGCGCGCACGAAGTCGCCCCGCGCCGGCAGTTTGCCGAACAGCCCGGCGCTCGCAGCCCCGGTCATGTTCCCCCTCCCGGTCCCGCGTTGCGTGCGCAGGGTCCGACTCGCTGCGCAACCGTATCGCAGCCGGCCGCCGGACGCCAAGGCGCCGCGCGCCCAGGGCATGCGATCACGCTTACGTCGGCGGACTGCATACGGTATAATAACGAACCCCGCTTACCAGGAGGCCCGTCATGCGCGCCGTCATCGCCGGTCTGATCGCCGCCCCGCTTGCCTTCGCCGCGCTTCCGGCCTGGGCGCAAAGCAGTCCCTCCGCGGATCAGATCATCCAGTCGCTGAAGCCATCGGGGAACCTGCTGAAGGGCGAGACGCGCGGCATCCGCGTGGTCAACCCCGATGCTGGGCCCGCCGCCACGGCGCCCGCCCCCGCGCAGAGCCCGGCGCATGGCCAGGCGACGGCCGCCGCGACCGCTCCGGCCGCCGCCGCGCAGCCGAGTGCGGCGCCCGCGGTCAGCCTCACGGTCGAATTCGGCACCGGCTCCGACGAGCTCACGCCGCAGGCGCGCGCCACGCTCGACGCGCTGGGCAAGGCACTGAGCAGCGCCGACCTGGCGAAGTACCGTTTCCGCATCGAGGGCCACACCGACACGGTCGGCTCGCCCGGCTACAACCAGGCCCTGTCGCAGCGGCGGGCGGAGGCGGTGGCGCGCTATCTGGAGAGCAGCTTCGGCGTCGCGTCGGCGCGGCTGGAGGCTGTCGGGATGGGCGAGCAGGGGCTGCTGGTTCCGACCCCGCCGCAGACCCCGAACGCACAGAACCGGCGCGTGAAGGTCGTCAATCTCGGCGGATAGGCGCCGCGGTCCGCTTGCATTGAAAACAAGCCGCCCGGGAGGCGTCGCATGCGTGCCCTCGTCCTTGCCCTGATCGCTCCGCTGGCCTTCGCGGCAGCCCCGGCCGGGGCACAGCGGGCGCCCTCCGCGGAGCAGCTCATCCAGGCGCTGAAGCCGGGGCCCGGCCAACTCAGCGACACGACGCGCGGCATCCGCGCGATCAAGGCGAAGGAGACGGCCGAGGCGGCGGCGCCGTCGGTCGACCTGTCGGTGGAGTTCGCCACCGCTTCCAGCGCGCTCACGCCGCAGGCGCGCACCACGCTCGATGCGCTCGGCAAGGCGCTGAGCAGCGCCGATCTGGCGCAGTACCGCTTCCGCATCGAGGGCCACACCGACACGGTCGGTTCCGCCGCCTACAACACCGCCCTGTCGGAGCGGCGGGCGCAGGCCGTCGCCGACTACCTGGAAAAGAGCTTCGGCGTCGCGTCGGCGCGGCTGGAGCCGGTGGGGATGGGCGAGCAGGGGCTGCTGGTTCCGACCCCGCCGCAGACCCCGAACGCGCAGAACCGGCGCGTGAAAGTCGTCAATCTCGGCGGCTGAGCGCCGCGCGGTGCAACCGCCCACGCCCACGCCCGACAGCGACGCCACCATCGTCATTCGCCCGCCTGCACCGTCCCCGCCGCCGCGGCGCGGGCGGTGGCAGGCCGTGGCGGTGGTGGCGATCGTCGTGCTTGCCGGGGCGGGCGGCGCGGCATGGCTGCTGCGGCCGCATCCAGCGCCTCCGCCCGCGCCGGCGGCGCCCGCCCCGGCCGCGCCGGCTCCGGTCGCCACGACGGCGCCCCCGGCGCCCGCAGCGGCGCCCACATCACCACCACCGCCACCAGCACCGCCACCAGCACCCGCCCCGGCGCCGTTCAGCATCACGACGGCCGACGAGGCGGCGATCGCGGCGCATGTCGCGACCACGCTCAGCGTGTTCCGCTTCGCCGCCGCGCCCGCCGTGATGGTGCTCGATTTCCCCACGCTCGCCGAGCAGGGGCAGATGCTGAACCGCATGGCGGCGCTGATCGAAAAAGCGAAGCTGCCACGCGACCGCGTGCTGACCGACGCGGAGCTGGCCGCCGCCATTCATGCGAGCGGCGACACGCCGGAGACCTACTACTACGGCCACGACTATTCCGCCGCGGACCTCGCGCGCTTCTTCGCGCTCGCCGACCGTGACCACGTGGCGCTGGACGCGGAGGAGGCGAAGCTGCGCGCGCTGCTGACCCAGCTCGGCTGGTTCGCGCCCGATGCGGTCGGCGCGCTGATCAGTGTTCCCGCCGTCGGCGCCGACGCCTTTGTCACGCGGCAGGCGCGCGAGGCCATGCTGCATCACGAGCTGTCGCACGGCATCTTCTTCAGCAGTCCGGCCTACGCCGACTATGTGCGCCATTTCTGGCGAACGGCGCTGACGGAGCAGGAGCGCGCGAGCGTGCGCAGCTTCCTCGGCAGCCAGGACTACGACACGACCGACGAAGACCTGATGCTGAACGAGATGCAGGCGTACGTGATGTTCACGTACGACCCGCGCTTCTGCAAAGCGGTGAACGTGGGCATGACGCTGGCGCGGCGGCTGGAGCTGATCGCCAAGTTCCGCGACGGGCTGCCGGAGGGCTGGCCGAAGGAGGCGCTGGAGCACCCCTCGCTGCTGCCGCAATAGGCGCCGCAATAGGCATGGCCGGACTCAGCGCGGCAGCCCCGCGGCAGCATCGATCACGTTCTCCGGCCGCGCCGGGATCTGCCCGCGCTCGACGCGCTTGACGATGTCGACGAGCGCCGCATGCGCCGGCGCCGCGCGGCCGATGCCGCGGCCCTTGTCCACGATGAAGCCGTTCAGGAAGTCGATCTCGGTGCGGCGGCCCTTCCGCATGTCCTGCCCCATCGAGGGGCGTTGCAGGTCGCTGCGCACGCCGGAATTGCTCACCGCCAGCAGGCGTGCCTCCACCTCTTCCAGTGCCTCCGGGTCGCCTTCCGCGGCGCGGGCGAGGTGTTCGGGGTCCAGGTTGCCGATCGGTTCCAGCGCGTAGCCGAGCGCCTGGCCCACGCGTACCGCCTCGCCGCCGAGGCGGATCGAGAAGCGGCGCACCGGATCGACCCGGGCGAGGTCGTTGCCGCTGAGGCCGGTGGCCGCCGAAATCCCGTTGCGCATGCCGTTCACACACAGCTTCGACCACCGCTCGCCCCAGAGATTCGTGGTCGCCTTCACGGTGTCGATGGGCGCGATCATCTCCGCCAGGCGCGCCACGCGGCGCGTGATCCGGCCATGCACCTCGCCGATGCGGAACACCGCGTGGTCGCCACCGCCCTTCGCGGCGGTGCGGCGGATGCGCCCGGGTGCGTAGAGGTCGGCGGCGAGCAGTGCGGCGATCATGCCCACGGTGCGGCCCCAGCCGACGATGCCGGCGATCCGCTCCTCGTTGATGCAGTTCTGGAGCGAGACGACGCAGCCGTCCGGCGCGAGGTAGTCCCGGATCAGCATCGTCGCCCATTCGGTGTCGTAGGACTTCACCGAGACGAACGCGATGTCGATCGGTGCCTGCTTCGCGAGCGACTGCACCTCGGTCAGGTGCAGCGCGCGCACCGGGACCGTGCACCGCTCCTCGTCCGTCAGCCCGCAAAGTTCCAGGCCCTGCGCGCGCATGGCCTCGACATGCTCGGGCCAGGGGTCGATCAGCACGACGTCGTGGCCCAGGCGGGTCAGGTGGCCGCCGACATAGCCCCCGACCGCGCCGGCTCCGACGACGGCGATTCGTTCCGGCATTGTGCGTCTCCCTCCCGGTCGCGGTTTCAGCGAGGATAGCGGGATCGAAGGCAGCGGGAAGGGTGGCAGATGACGGCGACCGAGCGGCGACAGGGTGTGCGCGCGATCCTGGCAGGCCAAGCGTGCGTGCACCCGGCCTCGGTGTTCGACCCGATTTCGGCACGCCTCGCGGCCGGGATCGGGTTCGAGATGGGGATGCTGGCCGGCTCGGTCGCTAGCTTCACCGTGCTGGGCGCGCCCGACCTCGTGCTGCTGACGCTGACCGAGTTCGCCGAGCAGATCCGCCGCATTTGCCGCGCGGCGCCGCTGCCGCTGCTGGTCGACGCCGACCATGGCTACGGCAACGCGCTGAGTGCGATGCGCACGGTGCAGGAGCTGGAGGCGGCCGGGGTCGCCGCGCTGACGATCGAGGACACGCAACTGCCCACACCGTTCGGCGCTGCCGGCCCTGCGCTGATTTCGCGCGAGGAGGGGGCAGGGAAGCTCCGCGCGGCCCTGGCGGCGCGCGAGGACCCGGCGACGGTCATCGTCGCCCGCACCGGCGCCGCCGGCATCGCGGGCGTGGAGGAGGCGATCGCACGGGCGCGGCTCTATGCGCCGCTCGGGCCGGATGCCCTGTTCCTGACCGGGATCAAGGACGCCACGGCGCTGCGTGCCGTCGCCGAGGCCGTGCGGCTGCCGATCATCCTGGGCGGCGGGATGCTGGGACTGGATCGGGCGGGGCTGGCGGCGCACGGCGTGCGGATCGCCCTGCAGGGGCACCAGCCCTTCGGCGCCGCGGTGGAGGCCGTCCGGGCGACGTTGCAGGCGTTGCGCGATGGCGTTGCCCCCGAGCAGTTCGCCGGTGTCGCGAAGCCGGCCCTGATGGGGCAGGTGACGCACGAGGCCGAGTACCGCGCGTGGACGCAGACATTTCTCGGGGCGCCGCCGTAACGGCCCCATATGCGGCGACCCGCGGCGCGAGCCGCCTATTTTCGATGTCGCGGCGCGATCAGTCGACCGCGTCGAGCAGGACGACCGGAATTTCGCGGTCAGTCTTCTTCGCGTAGTCGGCGTAGGGCGGCCAGAACTTCAGCGCCTTCTGCCACAGCCGCTCGCGGTCCGCGCCGGTGACTGTCCGCGTCTTGGCCTTGAACTTCCTGGTGCCGATCTGGACCTCGACTTCGGGGTTCGCGACCAGGTTCTTGTACCAGCCCGGATGGTCCGGCGCGCCGCCCTTCGAGGCAACGATGATGATGCTGTTGCCGTCCTCGCCGTAGAAAAGCGGGAAGATGAACTTCTCGCCCGACTTGCGCCCGACGGTCGTGAGCAGGAGGGAGGGAACGGTCATCTCCGAGTAGCCCGGCGGTGTGACCGTGTACATATGACCACTCTTGCCGCCACTGGAAATATAGAGGTTGGCGTGGTCGATCATCCATTGCGGAAGGTTGGGGGCAAGCTTTGCTTCGGCCACAGCGGGATCTCCTTGTCGAAGGGAAGAGCGTAACACAGCCTCATGCGATGCCCAGGATGCGATGCCCAAAGCGGGGGCCGTTTCCTCACGCGATCGGGGCCCGCAGGTGCCAATCGTGCGCGGCCTGGTAGGCGTGGCCGATCCGCAAGGCCAGCGGCTCCGCGAAGGCGCGGCAGACGATCTGCAGCGAGGTGGGCAAGCCGCTCCGGGTGAAGCCGTTCGGCACCGCGGCCGCGCAGAGGTCAAGGAAGTTCACCCAGCGCGTCAGGATCGCCGGGGTCGTGTTCTGGTCGATCGAGGCCACCGGCGGCGCCGCCGTCACCAGGGTGGGGGTCAGCAGCGCGTCGATGCCGGCAATGGCAGCGTCGAACGACGCCTTCAGTCGCTCCCGCTCGGCGAGCGCGACCAGATAGTCGTGCGAGGAGATCGCCGCCCCGGCGCGCACGCGCGGCCGCACGGCCTGGTCCAGCGGCAGGGCGTCATCGTCCACCACCGCGGCCAGGGCGGCATAGGCCTCGGCCGACATGATGCGTCCGTTGATCGTGCCGAGATCGGCGAACCGCGCGGGCAGCGCCACCTCGACGATCTCCGCGCCCAGGCTGGCGAGCGCCTCCACCGACGCATCGTAGGAGGCCAGCACCTCGGCATCGATGCCGGCACGCTCGCCGGCGGGCAGCCGCGCCAGGCGCAGGCCCTTCACGCCGCGCCGCAGCGTGGGCATCGGGTCCACGTCGTGCACGCCCAGCGTATGCCGGTCGCGCGGATCCTCGCCTTGCAGCACGGATAGCAGCAGCGCCGCGTCCTCGGCATCGCGCGTGATCGGGCCCGGCGTGTCCAGCGTCGGGCTCAGCGGCAGGACCCCGAATGTGCTGATCCGGCCGATCGTGGTCTTCAGCCCGGTGATGCCGTTCCACGCCGCGGGAATGCGCACGGAGCCGCCGGTGTCGGTGCCGATCGCCCAGGGTACCATCCGCGCGGCGACCGCGACGCCGGAACCCGAGGACGAGCCGCCCGGCGCGCGATGCATGCTCGCGTCCCAGGGGTTCCGCGGCGTGCCCAGATGCTGGTTGGTGCCCCAGCCGCCGTAGGCGAACTCCACCGTGTGGGTCTTGCCGAGGTTGATCATGCCGGCCGCCATCAGCTTGCGCACCAGTGTCGCCGTGCGGGGCGCGCGGCGATCGCGCCAGGCGGCCGAGCCCCCCATGGCGACTTCCCCCTCGATCTCGACCAGGTCCTTGATCGCGATCGGAATGCCGTGCAGCGGGCCGACGGCGTGGCCGGCGCGGATGGCCTTGTCCGCGGCTTCGGCCGCCAGCCGTGCATGGGCGGCGTTGACCGTGACGAAGGCATGCAGTTCGGGGTCCAGCCGTTCGATCCGGGCAAGGCACTCGTCCACGAGGTCGACCGGCGACAGACGGCGCGCGGCAATCGCCTCGACCAGGGTGTGGACGGGGAGGAAGGCGGCGGATGTCATGGCGTAATCCCCTGCGGATGGCAGCGACGATCATGGCGCAGCCCGCGGGCCGGCGACAGGATGTCCGGGCCGCCGGTCCCGGGGCTGTCACTTGCGGCCCCGAATGGAAGCCTGTAGCAGCCATCGCCTCGGCCCCAGGCCCGGCCGGTCGGTGCACCGGCGCGCGAGGCCGCGGCCGCATTCAAGGACGCCCGACATGCCCGTGCTTTCGGAACGGATGAGCAAGCTCGGCACCGAAGCCGCCTTCCAGGTGCTGGCGCGTGCGAGCGAATTGCAGCGGGCCGGCCACGACATCGTCAATCTGTGCATCGGCCAGCCGGACTTTCAGACGCCGGAGCACATCGTCGAGGCGGGGCGCAAGGCCCTGGCCGACGGGCATCACGGCTACACGGTGGCGAACGGCATCCTGCCGTTGCGAGAGGCGGTGGTGGCGGACCTGCACCGGCGCCATGGCGTGTCGCTCTCGCCGGCGCAGGTGCTGGTGGTCCCCGGCGGCAAGGTGACGATGTTCTTCGCCATCATGATGTTCGGCGAGGAGGGCACGGAGATCGTCTACCCGAACCCCGGCTTCCCGATCTACGAGAGCGTCATCCGCTTCTCGGGCGCCACGCCGGTCCCGATGCGGCTGCATGAGAGCAACGGGTTTTCCTTCGACGCCGACGAGGTGCTCGCGCTGATCACGCCGCGCACGCGGCTGCTGATCCTGAACAGTCCCGCCAACCCCACCGGCGGGGTGGTGCCGAAGGCCGAGCTGGACCGGCTGGTCGCGGGGCTGGAGCGGCATCCGCACGTCGCGGTGCTGTCCGACGAGATCTATGGCGAGATGATCTACGAGGGCACGCACACCAGCCTGACCACCTATCCGCAACTGGCCGACCGGCTGATCCTGCTGGACGGCTGGAGCAAGACCTATGCGATGACCGGCTGGCGCCTCGGCTACGGCGTCTGGCCGCAGGACCTGGCGGTGCATGCCGAGCGGCTGGCGATCAACTGCCATTCCTGCGTCAACGCCGCGGCACAGTATGCCGGCATCGCCGCGCTCACCGGGCCGCGCGAGCCGGCGCGACAGATGGTGGCGGCCTTCGCGGAACGGCGCAGCAGCATCATCCCGGCCCTGGATGCGCTGCCGGGCGTGCGCTGCGTGCTGCCGGGCGGTGCATTCTACGCTTTTCCCAATATCAGCGGCACCGGCCTGGATTCGCGAACCCTGCAGTCGCGCCTGATGGAAGAAGCGGGTGTGGCCACCCTGTCCGGCACCAGCTTTGGCGCCTTCGGCGAAGGCTACCTGCGGCTGTCCTACGCCGCGAGCCTGCCGATGCTGTCGGAGGCGGTGCGTCGGATCGGCGCGTTCCTGGAGCAGGCGACGCCCGCCAGCAGGGCGGCGGCGGGTGTCACCGCATAGGCACTCAGGCTCCGCGAATACCTGGCAGCGCAAGGCAGGGCCGCGACAGCCCGTGCGCTCCGGTGGCCGATCAGGCCAGCTCCCAGCTCCCGACCGGCGATAGCGCCGCGAGCGACCGGCCGCTCTGCTCGTCGAACAGCAGCAGCCGGTCGGGGCGCAGCGAAACATGGATTGGCTGGCCGTGAGCGTACCGCTCGTTGGAGCGGACGACGGCGATGAACGGCTCGCCATCGACGGTCACTTCCTCGCTGCCGTCGATCCCCAGCACGATGTGGTTGACCGATCCCATCGGCTCCACCAGCCCGACGCTGCCCGGCAGGCTGCCGGCACCGGGTTCATCGTCCAATGCGACGGCCTCGGGGCGGATGCCCAGCACCGCCCGGCCGCGTGTCTGGTCGAGACGCCGCAGCACCTCCCCGGTCGCCGGCATCACGGCGCCGTCCAGCGGATGGCCGCCCTTGGCCAGCCGCAACTGCAGGCCGCCTTCGCCCGCTCCGACCGCAACCGGCAGCAGATTGATCGAGGGCGTGCCGACAAACTTCGCGACGAACATGTTGGCCGGACGATCGTACACATCCTGCGGCGTGCCGACCTGCTGCAGCTCTCCCCCGTTCATGATGCAGATCCGGTCCGACAGCACCAGCGCTTCCGCCTGGTCATGCGTCACATACACGGTGGTGACCGGCATGCGCTCGTGCAGCTTCTTCAGCTCGGTCCGCGTCCGCTCGCGGAGCTTCAGGTCGAGATTGCTCAGCGGCTCGTCCATGAGGAACACATTCGGCCGGCGGATCAACGCCCGCCCGAGCGCGACGCGCTGCCGCTGCCCGCCGGAGAGGCGGGCGGGCTTGCTGTCGAGCAGCTGGTCGATGCCGAGAATGCGCGAGATTTCGGCGAGGCGCGGCGCGATCTCGGCCGCCGGCACGCGGCGCACCTTCAGGTTGAGCACGAGATTTTCCCGCACGCTCATGTGTGGATAGAGCGCGTAGCTCTGGAACACCATGGCCACGTCGCGGTCGCGCGGATGGATGCGCGTGAAGTCCCTGCCGTCGATGAGCAGCCGCCCCGCGGTGGGCATCTCCAGCCCCGCGATCATCCGCAGGGTGGTTGTCTTGCCGCAGCCGGAAGGGCCCAGCAGGGTGAAGAACTCGCCCGTCTGGATCTGCAGATCGAGCCGCTTCACGGCGTGGAAGCCGTTCGGATAAACCTTCTCGATCCCCTCGAACGCCAGCGTCATGGCCGCTCCTCGCGCGTCACTTGACCGCGCCCAAGGTCATGCCGCGCACGATGTGCCGCTGCAGCAGGAATACGACCGCGAGCATCGGCACGAGCTGGATCACCACCGCGGCGCTGAGGTCGCCCCACAGGATCGTGTAAGGCATCACGAACTTCGAGATCTGCACGGGCACCGTCACCGCCCTGACCGAGGTGAGCATCAGCGCCATCAGGTACTCGTTCCAGGTGAACACGAACACGAAGATCGCCGTCGAGGCGAGGCCGGGCAGGATGATCGGCACCACAACACGCACCAGAATCTGCAGCCGGCTCATTCCATCGAGCAGTGCGGCTTCCTCAAGCTCCGCGGGTACATCGGCAAGGAACCCGCGCAGCAGCCAGATCGCGAACGGCAGGTTGAAGGCGATATAGACGAGAATGAGCCCGGCATAGGTATCGAGCAGGTGGAAGTTCTGCCATTGTATATAGAACGGAATTGCGACGGCGATCGGCGGCAGGAAGCGCAGCGACAGGATCCACAGTGCGATGTGCTTCTCCCCCGGCACGTGCATCCGTGCGAGCGCGTAGGCCGCGAGTACGCCAAGGACCATCACGATCGCGCAGGTCGTCGTCGTCACCACGATGCTGTTCAGAAGCACGCCGGTGAACTGGAACTTGGTGAACAGGTGCGTGTAGTTCTCGAGCGTGGGGGTGAAGACGAACTTCGGTATGGCGCTGTTGATCTCGACGATCGGCTTGAACGACGTCAGCACGATCCAATAGACCGGGAACAGCCAGAACAGCACGATCCCGACGGCGGCGGCGTTGCCGACGCGCGGCCACAGCCGCGGTGGGGCATAGGCGCTCGCGCCACGCGGGACGGAGAGCGGGATGGCTGCGTCCTGCCCGGTCGCCATCGCCCTCAGCCCTCAGCCTTCGACAGGGCGCGCAGAAAGAAGAAGACCAGGATGTTGACGAACACGACCATCACCCACGCGAGCGCCGACGCCGAACCCATGTCGCCCTCGGTGAAGCCGGTGACATAGCTGAACACGCTGAGCGTTTCCGTCGCGGTGCCGGGTCCGCCGCGCGTGAGCACGAAGACCATGTCGAACACGCGGATCGAATCGATCAGCCGGATCAACACCACGACCATCAGCACGGGCCGGATGAGCGGCAGCACGATCCGCCGCAGTTTCTGCCACTCGCTGAGCCCGTCGAGCTCCGCCGCTTCGACGACCTCCACCGAGACCGACTGCATGCCGGACAGCAGGATCAGTGCAACGAACGGCGTCCACTGCCATACGTCGACCAGGATCACCGCCGGCAGCGCCCAGGTTGCGCTCGCCATCCAGTCGGCGGTCGGAATGCCGACGCGGTGGCAGAGATACGTCAGCAGCCCATACGTGGGCGCCAGGATGTAGCGGAACGTCAGCCCCATGCCGACGGGGGAGATCAGCACCGGCACGATCAGCAGCGTGCGAAACAGGCCGATGCCGCGCATTTTGCGGTCGAGCAGCACGGCGACGGCGATCCCGATGACGAGTTCGAGTGCCACGGCCGCCGCCGAGTAGATCACCGTGACGAAGAAACTGCCGCTGAACACCTCGTTGTTCAGAAGGTCGTTGAAATTGTCGAAGCCCGCGTAAGAAACAAGATCGGGGCGATAGATCGTGTAGTTGTGGACGGCAAGCCAGAGCGAATACACGGTTGGGTAGACCGCCATCGCGAACAGGTAGATCATCCCGGGCGCAAGAAACAGCGCCGCGATCAGGCGTTCGCGGCGCTGCCAGCCGGCCTTTGATGGGGGCCGCACCGCGAGATCCAGCGTCAGGCTCTCGCTCCCGGTCACGTCGGCACTCTCCGGCAATTCAGGCCTTCTTGTAGTAACCGCCCTTTGTCATGATCCGTGTGCACGCCCGCTGCATGTCCGCGAGCCCCTGCGCCGGCGTCTTCTCGCCGATCGCGACCGCAGCGACCTGCGTCCCGACCGTCTCGTAGAGTGCGTTCGACTCCGGGATGGGCAGGAAGCGCATGGCGTACGGCAGCGATGCCTGCAGGCCGGAGAAATAGGGGCGGATCGGGGTATACTCCTTGAGCAGGGAGGCGCGCGCCGGTTGGCCGGCATTCTCCACCCACGCCTTGCCGATGGCCGGGTCCTGCTTGTTGCCGCTGCAGCAGAACTTGATCCATTCCCAGGCGGCGTCCTTGTTGTGCGAGAACACCGGCATGATGAGGCCGAGCCCGCCCATGTGCGGTGCGAACCGCGCCTTGTCGCCGATGCCCTTCGGCACGATCTCGACCTTCCAGACATCGGCGAACTTGGTGTAGTGCGGGTCGTTCATTGACGAGCCGCCCCATTCCACGGGCGCGTACACCCAGGTGCCGTTCAGCATCGCGGTGTTGGCTTCGTCGTCGGATGCGTTGAGCGACGTCGGCTCAAGGAACGGCACCAGCCGCATCAACGTATCCATCGCCTTGTGGCCGGTCTCGGTATCGATCGTGACCTTCCAGCCGCCGGGCCCCATGCTGTCGAACCAGTCGCCTCCGTAGGAGCGGAGCATGGTGATGAACACGTGCGCAGCCCAGTAGCCGCGCTTCAGTGTCGTCCCGATGACCCTGTTCTTGCCGTTGTTCGTCAGGACCTTCGCGTTTTCGAGCACGTCCTCCCAGGTCACCGCCGGCTTGATGCCAGCCTTCTGGAACACATCCGCCCGGTAGTACTGCATCTGGCAGTTGCTGTCGGGCGGCAGGCCGTAGAGGACGCCGCCCTGTTTCGCTGGCTTGTCGCGATAGAGGTCCAGCACGTTTTCCGGGATGTCCGAGAAGATGTCGGCCTTATAGGCGGGGTCCTTGTCGAGATAGGATTCCAGCGACTCCAGCGCGCCCTGGGCGATGAACTGCGGAACAAAGTTGTAGTCGTCATGGATGACGTCGTAGCGGTCGCTCTTCGCCGCCATGGCGACGGCGGTCTTCGGCAGCATGTCGGCAATCGGCTCGGCGACGATCTCGACCTCGATATTCGGGAACTTCTTCTGGAACAGCGGATAGACGCCGCGCTGCGGAAACTCCCAGCGCTGTCCAGCCGACGCCCACGAGACGATCTTCGTCGTCGCGGCCTGTGCGTTGCGGATCGACGGAGCGGCAAGCGTCGCGAGGCCGGCGCCACCGAGTGCCTTCAGCACGCCGCGCCGCGTCGGCACGGAACCATGCGTTCTCCCAGTCCTGTTGGTCATTTTGTCCCCCTGTCCTCGTCAACGAAGTTTAGGCCCCCGCACTTTATCAGCAAACAATGTGCCAGCCGACTCAAGTGGCTGGCATGGGCGGCTATTTGGCAGTCGCTGTGTGAGCGCGATAGCGTATTGCCGTTGCTGCGGTAACGAGGACCTTCTGAAGATCCCTTTCCAACGCTTCCGGATCGCGGCTCGCGCCGCCGAAGCGCGTGATCCGCTGACTGCGATCGCCCGACGGGAACGTTGCGTGCGCAAGCTGGCCATGTGCCTGCTTGCCGTACAAATCACAGACATTCTGCCAACTGTCCGGGCCGCACTTGCCGATGAGCGTGGCAGGGCTTGCGCGTGCGCCGGTCGGTGCGCGGGCCGCCGCGCGGCAAGCGCCGTCGCGCACGAGGGGGCGCAGGCAGCCTCGGCTACGGGGTCCGAACGGCCTCCGCGCGGAACAGGTTCGAGTATTCGTCGGCCAATCTGACGGAGCGGCGTCCCTTCGGTGGTGCGGCCGGCACGGCCCGTCTCCTAGTACCGCCCGACCAGCAGACCGCCATCGACCACGATAGTCTGGCCCGTGATGTAGCGGGCCGCCGGCGAAGCGAGAAACAGCGCGACGTCGGCGATGTCTTCCGGCGTGCCGACACGGCCCATCGGAATGAAAGCGGCGGCGCGTTCCAGCCCTTCAGGCCCGAGGGAGTGCTGCACCGAAAGCGCCTGCGCCGTGCGAATGTAGCCGGGCGCGATGCCATTCACGCGAACCCCCTGGCGCGCCAGCTCCACGGCAAGCCCGCGCACCAGCCCGACGACACCCGCCTTCGCCGCCGAGTAGTGCACGTGCTCGTCCCAGCCATATGCCACCCCCATGATCGAGGAGAGTGCAACGATCGCGCCCGAGCCGCGCTGGCGCATTGCCGGCAGCGCCGCCCGCACCACGCGGAAGACGCCTTTCAGATCCACATCCAACGTGACATCCCACTTGGCATCGTCGAGCTCGGCCAGCGGCACCTTGTGGGCGATGCCGGCATTGGCGACGATCACGTCGAGCCGGCCAAAGCGTTGTTCTGCCGCCGCGACCACCGCGTTGGCGCCGGCGGTGTCGGTCACATCGAGATGGAAGAACGCTGCTTCGCCACCGTCCGCTTCGATTGCGGCCGCAACCTCCCGCCCCTCGACGTCCAGGACGTCGGTCACGGCCACGGCATAGCCAGCCTTCGCGAACGCGAGCGCGGTTGCCTTGCCGATACCGATGCCGCTGCCGGTGATCAGAACGCCCGGTTTGCTCATCTCATACCCTCCTCGTGTTGCATCGTCGGCCCGCCGCGACCGCCAGTGACGTCCATTCCGGCCTTGCTGTGCGCACGTCAGCGTAGCAGCGGTCGCTCGCCGAGGCACTTCCCGAAAGCGCCATCACTGGTACGTCGATCGGTGCGCCGGCACGACATCATGCCAAAAGGGGATACCCGCGAACGCGCTTCATGCTCGGCATTGATGCCGTATCTTCACGGACTTCATTGCCTACGACCGGAAGACGTGCGCGCGGTGGGACGCCGCCGAGTGGTGCTCTTGCAGTTCACCCAAACGAATAAGCGAACTCTCCATCGACCACACTCACATGCACCCGTGCCACTGGTGCACCCTCCAGCATGCGCTCCAGGAACGCGCCGCTGATCGCCGGCAGCATGGTGTTGGTCAGGATCGCGTCGATCATCCGGCCGCCGCTTTCCGGTTCCGTGCAGCGGCTTGCGATCAACTTCACGACGTCCTCGTCGTAGGTGAAGGGCACCTTGTGCCGCTCACCGATGCGCGCGGCGATGCGGTTCAGTTGCAGGCGGATGATGTCGCCCATCACCGTGTCGCTGAGCGGGTAGTAGGGGATCACGATCAGTCGCCCGAGCAGCGCCGGGGGGAAGACTTTCAGCAGCGGCGTGCGCAGCGCCTTCGCCACCTCGTCCGGCTCGGGCATCAGCTCCGGGTCGCGGCACATCGACATGATCAGGTCGGTGCCGGCATTCGACGTTAGCAGGATCAGCGTGTTCTTGAAGTCGATCAGCCGCCCTTCGCCGTCCTCCATCACGCCCTTATCGAACACCTGGAAAAAGATCTCGTGGACGTCGGAGTGGGCCTTCTCGACCTCGTCGAGCAGCACCACCGAATAGGGCTTTCGCCGCACCGCCTCCGTCAGCACGCCACCCTCGCCGTAGCCGACATAGCCGGGCGGCGCGCCCTTCAGCGTGGAGACGGTGTGCGCCTCCTGGAACTCGCTCATGTTGATGGTGATCAGGTTCTGCTCGCCGCCATACAGCGCCTCGGCGAGCGTCAGCGCCGTCTCCGTCTTGCCCACACCCGACGGGCCGCAGAGCATGAACACGCCGATCGGCTTTGAGGGGTTGTCAAGCCCGGCGCGTGCGGTTTGCACGCGCTTCGCGATCGCGGCCAGCGCGTGGTCCTGGCCGACGACGCGCTTGCCCAGCGTGTCGGCGAGTTGCAGCACCGCCTGCACTTCGTTCTTCACCATCCGGCCGACGGGGATCCCGGTCCAGTCGCCGACCACGGCTGCCACCGCCTGCGCATCGACGCTCGGCAGGATCAGCGGCGCCTCGCCCTGGATGCGCGCAAGTTCGTCCTGCAAGCCCTTCAGCTCGGCGAGAGGGGCGGCGCGTTCCTCCGCCGCCGCTTCACGCAGTTGCGCGCGCAGTGCCAGCACCTTGTCCACCAGCGCCTTCTCGCCGTCCCAGCGTGATTTCAGGCCGGTCAGCCGGTCCTGCTCGGCGACGAGGGCGGTACGCGCGGAGGCCTCGCGTTCCGTGGCGTCGATCCCGATGGCGCTCTCGCGGCCGATGATCTCCAGTTCCGTCTCCAGTGCCTGGATGCGGCGTTCGCAGTCCTCTACCTCCGGCGGTGTCGCGTGCTGGCTCACCGCGACGCGCGCGGCGGCGGTGTCGAGCAGGCTCACCGACTTGTCGGGAAGCTGGCGTGCCGGGATGTAGCGGTGCGAGAGACGCACGGCCGCCTCGATCGCCTCGTCGAGCACCTGGACGCGGTGGTGCTTCTCCAGCGGCGTGGCGATGCCGCGCATCATCAGGATCGCCTTTTCCTCGCCGGGCTCGTCGACCTGAACCACCTGGAAGCGGCGCGTCAGTGCCGGGTCCTTCTCGAAGTATTTCTTGTATTCGGCCCAGGTGGTGGCGGCGATCGTGCGCAGCGTGCCCCGCGCCAGCGCGGGCTTCAGGAGGTTGGCGGCATCGCCTGTACCGGCGGCGCCGCCGGCGCCGATCAGCGTGTGCGCCTCGTCGATGAACAGGATTATGGGCTTGGGCGAGCTCTGGACCTCCTCGATCACCTGCCGCAGCCGGTTCTCGAACTCGCCCTTCATGCTGGCGCCGGCCTGCAGCAGGCCGACATCGAGCGTACGCAGCGACACCTCGCGCATCATCGGCGGCACGTCGCCCTTGGCGATGCGCAGCGCGAAGCCCTCCACCACCGCGGTCTTGCCCACGCCCGCCTCGCCGGTGAGGATCGGGTTGTTCTGCCGGCGGCGCATCAGCACGTCGATGACCTGCCGTATCTCGGCATCGCGCCCGACGATCGGGTCGATCTCGCCCGCCCGTGCGCGCTCGGTGAGATCGACCGAGAACTGCTTCAGCGCCTCCTGCTTGCCCATCGCCGCCGGCGCCATCGCCCCGGCTGCCTCGCCGGGTCCGACGCGGGAGCCGTCCGAGGCGGCGAGGGTCGCTTCGGGCGAGTTGCCGACGATCTTCGTGAAGTCGTCGCCGAGCGCCTCCGGCTTCACCTTCTCGAACTGGCGGCTGATGGCGTAGAGCGCGTTGCGCAGGGTGGGTGTTTTCACTGCGCCCAGTACCAGGTGGCCGGTGCGCACGGAAAACTCGCCGAACATCAGGGTGCCGAACACCCAGCCGCGCTCCACCGCCTCCTCGACGTGAGAGGAGAGGTCGGAAATGCTGGTGGCGCCGCGCGGCAGCTTGTCCAGCGCCGCCGTCACGTCGGCCGCCAGGCGCGCCGGGTCGAGCTCGAAATGCCGCACGATGCGGTGCAGGTCGGAATCCTGCAGCTGCAGGATCTGCTGCACCCAGTGCACCAGCTCGACATAGGGGTTGCCGCGCAGCTTGCAGAACACGGTCGCCCCCTCGATCGCCTTGTAGGCGAGCGGGTTCAGTTTGCCGAACAGGGCGGCGCGGCTGATCTCGGTCATGATGCGGGCTCCGCTGGGGTCGCCGGAAGCGTTTCGTCGAGGGCGCGCGCCATGCTGTCGGCGCTCGCGTCAAGAAACAAGTCTGCTGCGTCGGATTGTTTGTTGCGCGGCATGAGCCAGGTGGTCCAGCCGAGCCGCCCGTCGCGTCCGAGCCGGGTCGGCGGCACGTCCTCGCGGCGGAGGATGAGGTTCACGTCCCACACCAGCGTGTCGCCGGCGTAGTTGCGCACGATCGGGATCAGCCGGTGGAAGCTCGCACCGCCGGGCAGCAGGCGCAGGTAGTCGGCGAGCGAGAGCGGGCCGAAGACGACGCGGAACTTGTGCTGCCGGCTCCAGACACGCCCGCCGAGCAGCGCGGTGCGCCCGAGTGCGGCGGTACGCGGTCCTTCGGCGAGGCGCGTGCGGTCGGTGTCGGCGAGTGTGAGCCAGGCGCCGACGAAGCTCTCGATGCGCACGGGGACACGGAAGAACGCCGACAGGATGGAGGCGAGGCCCTCCGCATGGCGGGTCTGGCCGGCGAGATGCCCGGCGAAGTGCAGCTTCGTCAGGTCGGGCATGGCGTCGCGGTCGCGCAGGCTGTCCATGCCGAGGCCGATCAGCGCCCCGGTGTAGAGCGCGAACCGGTCCTCCTCCGGCCGGTCGAAGCTGACCGTCGGGCGGGAGTTCGCCCAGGCGCGGTAGAACAGCGCCAGCGCGCGGTGGTGAAACAGGTCGGCAAAACGTTCGAAGGCCGGGTCGCGATGGTTGCGGCGCCGGTCGCGCGCGTATTCGGTCAGGTGCAGCGGCAGCGGCCCGTCGGGGCCGAACAGGCCGAAGAAACTTTGCAGCAGTCGCGGCGGCCGTTCGTCCTCGCCCGGCTCCCATGCGGCGAGCGTCGCCGGTGCGAACACGACTGAGGCTTCCTGCGCCAGCCGCACCGCGTCCTGCGCCGGGCGCACCGAGCGGCCGAGGCGCGGCCGGTCGCGATGCGCCGCCTCCAGAAGCCGCAGTGCCTGAAAGAAGCTCCAGCCCGCCGGCGCGGCGGCAAGCCGTTCGAGCAGCGCCGCCGGGCCGGTGCCCGGGTTTGGGCCCGGGTCTGTGTTCGGGGCTGTGCTCGGGTCTGGGGTCAGACGAGGGGGCGCTGCCCGATCTGCATCGGCCATCGCATCACCTCGCCCCGCTCGGGATTTTTCAGGACCGTCTCCGTGAAGGCGTTGATCGAGACGTATTTGGCGAAGAAGCGGTCGAGCACGGCGGCCAGCAGGATCGCGCCCGCGCCGCCGAACGGGGCCTCGTCGATGGTCAACGTGATCTCCAGCCCCCGCCCGGCCGCGACGGGACCCGCGCCGGGAATGCGCCGCACGATCGGGTGCGCGGCGACCGAGGTGAGGGCTTCGAGCTGGCGTGCCGCGACCGAGGTTTGCGAGGGCACGTAGAGGCGCAGCAGTTCGCGCAGACCCGCCGCCCCCTGCAGGGCGTCGGTGTCGACCAGGCTCAGATAGTTGAGCCCGAGATGGCTGATGAAGCGCCACGCATACTCGCCGTCGCTGCGGCATGGGCGCGGCGCGGTGGGCCCGACCAGGCAGCGCACCGCGGCCACCGGCGCGCTCACCGCCAGCGTGAAGTCGGTATGCTGCTTGCCCACCGGCATCGACAGCGGCAGGTCGCGGTTGGTGCACAGCAGGTCGAGCCCGAGCTGCCGCAGCGAATGGCGCAGCGGCGCCGCTTCGGGATCGACCAGCGAGACATAGACCTCGTGGCCGAGATAGCCCGATCGCGGTCCCCGCTGCCGCGCGCGGGCGGAGAGTTGCCGGGGCCGACGGCTCAACGTGTAGTAGGCGCGGTGCTCCGGATTGCGGCTGAGATCGTTGGCAGCGTAGAACGGCAGGAAGGCCTGCGGCGCGCTGCCGTCGGCGGCGTATCCCTCCATCGCTGAGACGCTGAACACCTCGAAATCCAGCGGCCGCATGCGGTCGGGCACGACGTGGTGCTCCGCCTCGCGCTCGGAGAGGTTGATGCGGTCGCCGCGCATGGCGAACAGGTTGATCGCGGGCGCGCAGAACAGCAGCAGATGGTCGGGGCCAAACGCCGCGGCGAGCGCCGGTTCGCTCCGGTCCAGCAGCAGGACGACTTCCAGCTCGCGCCCGGGGCATCGGGCAGCGGCGCGATCCAATCCGTCCAGTTCAACGAACAGGAGCCGCTCCGGCATGGCGTAGTATTCCTGCAGCAGCCGGTAACCCTCAAAGGACTCCGGCGCCTGCGGCAACAACGCCTCGTCCGACTCGAACCCGACGCCGCGCAGCGTGCTCGTCGGCAGCCGCTCCTGCCAGGGCAGCGGGCGTTCGGTCGGGCGGACATAGACCGCAGCGAGATTGGCGACGAGCTGCTCGTACAGCCGCACACGCGCGCCTTCCGGGCCGCCGAGAAAAAACTGAAGGCGATCGAGCGTCATCTTTGCGAACGGCGCCTCTCCGCTTGCGCGCAGGCGCAGCCGGATCGCCGCCTTCACGCCGCGCTGCTCGGGCAGGCCGAGGGCGGCAAGGGCGGCGGGCGAGCCGATATACTCCGCATCGGCCAGTTCGATCGGCAGCAGCTGCACCGCGTGGCCGGTGCGGAACTCGCAGTTCGTCTGATCCTCCGTGCCGAGCAGGCTCCGCAGCTCGGTGCCGCGCGGCAGCACCATGCCCTGCGGCATCCCGCGCAGCGTCGCCTCCGGGCGGAACTGCACCACCGCCATCGCCGGCGTGGGTGCCAGATAGTGCGGATAGACGAGTTGCAGGAGCGATTGCGTAAAAGTCGGGAACTCCGCCTCGAGCTTCAGCTGCACGCGCGCGGTGAGCAGCGCGAAGCCTTCCAGCAGCCGCTCGACATACGGATCGGCGACTTCCAGGCTGCCGAGGTTCAGTCGGGCGGCGACTTTCGGGAATTCGCGGGCGAACTCGCCGCCCATCTCACGGACGAAGGCGAGCTCCGCCTCATAGAGGCGCAGCAGGCGCGGGTCCATCAGCCAGGCGCCCGTGCATCGCCGACCGTGGCGAGCCCGGTTTCCAGATCGATCGCCGTCTCCAGGAAAAGCTGCTGCGGTACCGGCTGGGCCCAGAGCTCGCCGCTGATCTCGAATAAGATCGCCGGCGTGGGCTTGTCTTCCGTCGCCTCGCGCACCCGCACCGCCAGCGTGTCGGGGCGGATGCGCGGCTCGAAGGTCCGGATTGCCGCCGCGATGCCGGCCTCCAGCGTCGCCATGCGATCGGTGGTGCCGACCAGGCCGGCGAAGCCCGGAATCCCGTAGTTCACCGTCGACGCAGCGGCGAGCGGGGCCGTGTCGAGATCCTCCAGCGCCGCGAGGTTGGTGGTGTTGAGCAGCCAGGCGAGGTCGCGCAGCACCGCCTGCCGGAGCTGCTGCCACCCCAGCGTCTGCTGCTCGAACGTCTCCCGCTTGCTGTCGGGCGCAAGGTCGGTCAGCCGGTCGAGCAGCGAGGGCTGCAACCGCTCGCGGGTGTTCAGATCAGCCATCGTCTCAGGTCGCGGCGGGAGGGGAGAATTCGATGCGCCGCGCGTCCATCAGCGCGAACTCGCCCGCGTCGGTTGCGAGCATCCGCTGCCCGAGGCCGAGAAACCACGGCCCGCGCTCCTCCCACTCGGTGCGCCGCGCGAGGGCGAGTGCCGCGTCCGCCGCGTGTTCGGACCGCGGGTAGCGGGTGGGGATGAAGCCGAAGGATTCCCCGCCATTCGTCCACACGAAGCGCGTGGGCATCCAGACCTGGTCGCGCAGATCTTCCGGCTTCTCGATGTCGAGGGAGCCGAGCCGGTGGAACGGCACCCAGTAGTATTTGCCGTCCACCAGCGCCTCCAGCATCGGCCCGAGGCGCGGGTCGGCATCCGCGATCCAGGCGAATTCCTCGCCGTCGCGCAGGCCCGCGGCGGTGGGCGCCTGCTCGAAGGCGGCATCGCGCAGGCCCGCCGCCTCCTCGGCACGGCCGGAAGCAAGCACGCGTACCGCCTCGATTAGCAGCGGCATCCAGGGCTCGGGATCGCCGAACACCGGCGGCGTGCGCTCCCCTGCAAAGATCTTCTCCCGCAGCAACTCGCAGCGGATGGCCGCACGGTACGCCTGCGCCATCGGCACCGCGAGCGGATCGAGTTCGGCGGCGGTCGTGAGCTGCGTCAGCGCCCGGTCCCATTCGCCGAAAACGCAGAATAGCTGGAAGAGAAAGGTGCGCAGGCGCGCGTCGCGCGGCGCCTTGCGCACTTCCTGTTTGAGCTGCTCCAGCGCGCCGCGCGCATCGCCCGCACGCAGCACCTCGCGTGCATCCATGGCGCGGTGCCCTGTCCCGGTCGACTTCAGGTCGCCTTGATCGGCGAGGTGATGTCGAAGTTGCTGTTGTTGTACACGCGGTTCCACGAGCCGGGAACCGGGCTGCCCTTGGGCTGGCCGTTCACGTCCTGCTGCACGTACTGCACCTTCAGGGCACCGTACTCGAACGTCACTTCTTCCTTGCACGCATCGTCGCCGTCCGAGCCGCTCCAGGAGATCGTCTTCACCGCGACCAGGCCGAAATCGAAGCGCAGGAACGTCGTGCCGCTCGTCATCGTCGAGCCGGTCGCCCCGCCGCCCGAGCGCCGCAGATAGAGGCTGACCGTCTGGAAGTGCATGCCCGCGCAGCACATCTGGAACAGCGTCGGCGAGGCACGGTCCGTCTTGCGCGTGACCTGGAACGGATTGAACGTCACCTTGCCCGCGCCGGCGCCGGAGCTCTGGCTGCCGATGCTCAGCACCTGCTCGATATCGAAGCTGAAATCGTCGATCTCGAATACGTTGCCCGCCGTGATGTCCGAGCCGAGCGGCGAGTCCCCGCTGACCTGCACCTGCGACTCGCCGCCCAGCCAGTTGCCGTCGGCTTTCTTGAATTGCATGTAGGTGTCGAACGCCATTGTCGTCTCCTTTGGTTTCTAGCCCAGTAGCCAGCGGTCCGGCCGTCGGACCCTGATGCTCACTTCGGCATGCGCGAGACAAGTCGCAGCGAGACCGTCAGTCCCTCGAGCTGGTAGTGGGGCTTGAGGAAGAACTTCGCGCTGTAGTAGCCCGGATTGGATTCATCCTCTTCGAGCGTCACGGCGCCGTCGGAGAGGGGGTGGGTCGCCTTGAACTCCTCGCTCGACATGTCCGGCGAGCCGTCGACATATTGCAGCAGCCAGTTGTGCAGCCAGTTCTGCAGCTGCTCCTTGCTCATCGTCGAGCCGATCTTGTCGCGCACCATGCACTTCAGATAGTGGGCGAAGCGCGAGCTCGCGAAGAGATAGGGCAGGCGTGCCGAAAGGTTGGCGTTCGCGGTCGCTGCCGGATCGTCGTATTCCTGCGGCTTCTGCAGCGACTGGGCGCCGATGAAGGCGGCGAAGTCGGAGTTCTTCTTGTGGATGAGCGGCATGAAGCCGTTCTTGGCAAGCTCCGCCTCGCGCCGGTCGCTGATCGCGATCTCGGTCGGGCACTTCATGTCCACGCCGCCATCGTCGGTGGGGAAGGTGAAGGCCGGCAGGCCTTCCACCGCGCCGCCGCTCTCCACGCCGCGGATGCGCGTGCACCAGCCGTACATCTTGAACGCACGGGTGATGTTCGTGCCCATCGCATAGGCGGCGTTCGCCCAGCAGAACTTGCTGCTGTCGGCGCCCTCGGTGTCCTCCTCGAAGTGGAATTCCTCCACCGGCTCCGTCTTCTCGCCATACGGGAGGCGGGCGAGGAAGCGGGGCATCGCGAGCCCGATATAGCGGCTGTCGTCGCTTTCGCGCAGGGAGCGCCAGGCGGCGTATTCGGGGGTCTGGAAGATCTTCGTCAGGTCGCGCGGATTGGCGAGTTCGTTCCAGCTATCCATTCCCATCACGGTCGGCGCGGCAGCGGCGATGAAGGGCGCGTGCGCCGCGGCGGCGACCTGCGCCATGTCGGAGAGAAGCTGCACGTCCTGCGGGCCATGGTCGAACTGGTAGTCGCCGATCAGCACGCCATAGGGCGCGCCGCCGAACTGCCCGTACTCCTCCTCGTACACCTTCTTGAAGATCGGGCTCTGGTCCCAGGCGGTGCCGCGGAACTTCTTCAGCGTCCGGCCGAGATCCTTCTTCGAGACGTTGAAGACGCGGATCTTCAGCATCTCGTCGGTTTCGGTGTTGTTCACCAGGTAGTGCAGGCCGCGCCACGCGGACTCCAGCTGCTGGAAGTCCTCGGTGTGCATGATCTGGTTGACCTGCTCGGAAAGCTTCGCGTCGATCGCGGCGATGATGGCCTCGATCGTGCGCAGGCTGTCGGTGGAGATCAGGCCGGTATGCGCGAGCGCCTGCTGCGCGAGCGTCTGTACCGCACCTTCCACGGCGCTGCGCGCGGCATCGGTCTTCGGCTTGAACTCGCGGTTCAGCAGCGAGGCGAATTCGCCGCCTTCCTGGGTAAGCGTGCTCGTCCCGGCCTGTGGGGCCGCCTCGGCGCCGGACATGGCCTATTCCTCCCCGTCCTGCTTGACCGCCGGATTGGGCGCGGCGGCAAGCGACTGCAGCAGCGCCGGATCGTTCAGCACCTTCGTGATCAGGTCTTCCGCGCCGCTCTTGCCGTCCATGTAGGTCAGCAGGTTGGAAAGCTGGGTCCGCGCCTCCAGCAGCTTGTTCAGCGCATCGACCTTGCGCGCGACGGCGGCGGGCGAGAAGTCGTCCATGCTCTCGAAGGTGATGTCCACGGCGAGGTTGCCTTCACCGGTGAGCGTGTTCGGGACCATGAAGGCGACGCGCGGTTTCATTGCCCGCATGCGGTCGTCGAAGTTGTCGACGTCGATCTCCAGCATCTTGCGGTCGGCGACCGGCGGCAGCGGCTCCGCCGGCTTGCCCGAAAGATCGGCCATCACACCGACCACGAAGGGAAGCTGCACCTTCTTCTGGGCACCGTAGGTCTCGACGTCGTACTCGATCTGCACGCGCGGCGCCCGGTTGCGCGCGATGAATTTCTGACTGCTCGCTTTGGCCACGGCCTGCCTCGCTGCCCCTCAGTGGTTGGACCCTGCAGGAAACCGACCGGGGCGGGGGTGACCCGGGTCACTCCTGGCGTCATTCATTCCGGCTGCTGACGATCATCTGTGCCTGCATCAGGCCGTCGGGCGCAAGCTCGCGCAGGATATCGATGAAATCCTTGTCGGCGAGCGAACGCGCGCGTTCGACCAGAAGCGGCAGCGGGCTCGAAGGCTCGTACCGACGATAATACTGGCATGCCAGGTCGAGCAACCGCAGCGCGTCGGCCCGCGTCGTCACCTCGCTCAGCGATGCGGCCGTCACCACGCCGGCCGGCCGGGGCGCCGCCGCCCCCGCCGTCGCACCCGGCAGGCCTTCCGCCGTCGCGGCGGGCATCTCCGCCGGCGCTTCCACGGGTGCCTCGGCCGGTGCGGCGGCATAGCGTTCCAGCGTGCGCAGCACCTCGGCGAGCAGCTTGGTCAGCTCATCGAAATCAGGGCCGGTACCGTAGCCGGCATGCGCGTCGAACGCGGCGCCGATCCCCTCTGCCGCCGCCTTCGCCCCGGCGGCGGCGGCACGCAGCGCGGCAATCCCGGCCGGATCGCTTTCCTGGAACGCCGAACGGATCAGCGTCTCGCTCGGCTTCTCCTTGTTCGGATCGCCCTCGATCGCGCCGAGCGCGACCGCGACGTCGCGCCACGAATAGTGGCCGAGCCGCGGCGAGCTGGCGAGCGGCAGGTCGCGGATGCGCCGCAGCACGAGGCCGGGATGCGCAAGCCGGAGCAGCGCGTTGGCGCGCAGCGTGGGATCGTTGTCGTCCTCGGGATCGAGCTGCGGATGGATTTCCGCCCAGCGCTCCTGCAGCAACTCCTGCGTCAGCGCCAGGACCTCGGCATACTCGACAAGCCCGCGCAGATGCAGGCGCGCGACCGCGAGATGCGCCAGTACCCGAAGGTCGCGCGTGCGTTCGAGCAACGCCGACGACTGCGCCTCCACCTCCTTCCAGTCCGGTTCCTCGCCGGGGATGATGGTGTCGCCATATTGCTGCTCGGGCTTGCCCTGGGCGGCCCGCTCGAGGGCGGTGAAATCCGGGTCGAACTCCAGGTTCGGCCCAGCGGGTGCCTGTTCGGAAACGGCGGCCAGCAATGCGGCAGAGTCGAGCGGCATGTCAGAAGTGCCTCTGACCCCGCATCGGCCTCGTTACAATAAAACAACAGTATTCGCTCATTCCGCCTCCCCCGCGGGCGCCGCGCGCGGGGCGCGACATTCGCTCAGCCGATGTGGAAAGTCCAGGACAATGACAGAGTGCAACGGCGCTCAGGCGAGCACGCGCATCAGTTGCGCGGCGTCGCAGCCGGATGCGCATGGGGCCGGCAGTACCGCGGTGACGGCCAGGGCCGCGTTCAATTGCGCCGCGAAGTTGCAGACCGGCAGGCCAATCGCAATCGCAGGCAGCATCGCCGGTACCTGCCAGTTCAGCGAAGCCAGAGCCTGTGCCTGCATCGCCGCCTGCACCACCGCGCTGGTCGCATAGGTCGGCACCACCGGCAGCGGCGGCAGGAGCGCCAGCAGGGCGGCGAGAAGTTCTGCAAGCAGGTTGCCCGGCGGCATCGCCACGCCGAACCGCGCCGAGAGCATCGGCAGCAGTGCGGCAAGCCGCGCCTGCACGCGCAGCGACATGGCGGGGAAGCCCAGCGCCAGCGGATTGACGCCCAGGCTCGCTTGCAGTTGCGCGACCGCCGAGAGGGCGGCGCTGAGGCTCGCCAGCAGTTGCGGCGCCGCCAGTGGCGGCAGCGCGAGCCGCGCCAGCATGCGCAGTGCCGCCGAGAGCTGCGCCGTGTCGGTCAGGCTGACATTGAGCTGCGTTGCCGCGGCGAGCATCGGCGCGAGCGCGCGCAGCAGGGCCAGCAGGCTGGTCCAGCGCGCCATCGGAATTCCGCCCGGCACGCCGAGGGCGAGCATCATGTTCGCCGACGGCGGCAGCAATCCGGCCTGCAGGGCCAGATTGATCTGGTCGATCGCGGCGTTGAGGTTGGCGAGCGCCAGCCACGCCGCGGGGTTGAATGGCACCGCCAGCGTCGAGAGCCGTGCGTTCAGCGTCGCGACGATGCGCGCGAAGGCGGTGGCATGGGCGGGGTTGAGCAGGTCGAGGCCGAACTGCGCCAGCACCTGCGCCCGCAACTGCGCGAGGGCGGAAATCGTCGCCACCGCGCGCATGCCGAGCTGCAGGCGCGGCAGCGGCAGGCCGAGCCAGGCCGGGTCCGGCTGCCAGGCGCCCGGCAGCCCGCGCGCCGAGAGCCACGCGGACAGGCCCAGCGCCACGTTTGCCCCCGGCATCCCCAGCGTTGCGGAGACGTTCAGTTGCGGCAGCGCGAGCCTGAGCGGCCCCAGCGTTGCGTGGCAGAAACAGCCCATGCACACCCCCTCGACCGAAAAACCTTAGCCGCGCATGTGCTCGACCCGAAACGGCGCGTTGCGCTATCCTGTCACCCGGGTCACAGGGGCGACGACAGATGGGCCAGCCGGCGGCGCGTGTGGGCGACGAGGTGCTGCAGGAAGGGCCGCATTGCCACGCGCCGATGCATCCCGCCGCCCTCGTGCCGACACCGGCCCCGCATCCGCCGATGCCGCTTGCGATCATAAAGGGCTCACCCAACGTGACGATCGGCGGTCAGCCGGCGGCGCGCGTCACCGACCAGACCGCGCCCTGCAACATCCCGGTCTGCGTGCCGGGTGGCCCCGGGATCATCGACAAGGGTTCGGGCACGGTGCTGATCAACAAGATGCCGGCGGCGCGGGTCGGCGATTCGACCGCGCATGCCGCCTGCGTCGGCCCGATCCCGGGTCCGACGGGCGCCATCATCCCCCCCGGCTGCCCGACCGTGCTGATCGGCGGCTGATCCGCCTTGCGCCGCGGCCATTTCGCGGCCTTCGTCCCGCACTGCCCGCGCTGTGCCGGGGCCGCGGCGGGCCGCCATCCGCTTCTGCTCGCTTCGGTGTTCGCCGAGCAGGACGACGACGTGCGCGCCGGCATGCTGCACTGCTCCAACGCCGCCTGCCGCCATGAATATCCGATCATCGACGGCATCCCGCTGATCCTGCCCCGGCTGCGCACCCTGCTCGCCGAGCGCGGCGTCGAGCTGTTCCTGCGCGACGACCTGGCCGAGCCGCTCGAAAGCCTGCTCGGCGATGCGATCGGGCCGAATTCCTGGTTCGATGTGATGCGCCAGACCATCTCCACCTATGCCTGGGACGGCTGGGCCGACCTCGACCCCGAGGAACCGGCGCCCGATGCGACCGCCCCTGCCCCCGGCGCGGCGCGGCGCTGCCTGGACGCGCTGCTGGCACTCGCAGGGGATGCGCCGGCGGGGCGGGTGCTGGATCTCGGCTGCGGCGCCGGGCGCACGACCTTCGACCTCGCCGCGCGCCACCCCGAGGCGCTGGTGCTCGGCATCGACGTCAACCTCGCCCTGCTGCGCCTCGCGCACGGGGCAATGCGCGGCCGCATCTGCTACCCGCGCCGCCGGATCGGGCTCGTGTACGACCGGCGCGCGTTCGCGGTCGATCTGCCGGCCGCGGCGCGGGTCGATTTCTGGGCCTGCGATGCCGCGGCACTGCCCTTCGAGCCCGGTGCCGCCGCGCTGATCGCCGCCCTCAATCTGCTCGACTGCGTCCCCGACCCGGCGGCGCTGCTCGCAGCACTCGGCACCGCGCTCCGCCCGGGCGGACGGCTGCTGCTTGCCACACCCTACGACTGGGCGACCCGGGCGACGCAGGTGGAAGGCTGGATCGGCGGGCATTCGCAGCGCGGAGAGGATGGCGGCGCCGCCGAGCCGCGCCTGCGCGCGCTGCTCGGCGATCTGCGCGTGCTCGGCGAGGTTGCGGCCTTCCCCTGGGCGACGCGGCTGCATGCGCGCAGCGCGGTCGCCTATCGCAGCCACCTGCTGGCGGCGCAGCGCGCCGGCTAGAACGGGATGAGTTCGCTCACGCTCACTCAATCCGTTCTAGCTCTTTGATTTGAGAGCATGATTCAGACCTCCGGCGAACCCGCCTCCGGTCATCATGCTCTAGAAAACGACGGCGGCTGGCGCGACCACGCCCGCGATGCCGAGCACGATGCCGATCAGGCCCATGACGAACGAGAAGCGCAGCAGGTGCCGCGAGGCGGTGATCACCGAGGCGGTGGCGAGCACGATGCCGAGCTCCAGCGCCGCCGCGGCATTGTCGAAGGTGTGGGCGCGCTCGAGATTCTCCTGCCGCAGCGTCTCGAACTCATGGGCGCGCGCGGCAATCGCCTTCTTGCCGTTCTCCTGGTCTTTCTCGTAGTGATCCTGGTCTGAGCGAAGCTGCTTCAGCACGCTCTCGCGCAGTCCCACCTTCTCCGCCTGCATCGGCGCGTCGAGGCTGCTTGCCAGCCGCTCCAGATCCTGCGCCATCGCGAAGCGGACCGACTTGGCTTGGTACTCGCTCCAGGAGTCCGCCGCGAGAATCGCGTTCTCCTCCACCCCGATCTCCGCCCGCTTGGCCTGCTGCTCGCAGATTGCGAGGAAGGCGGCGAGCACTGCGATGATCAGGGCGGCGCGCTTGTCGCCCTGGTGGGCAGCGTGCTCGGCATGCTCGCCGTGTTCCAGGCTCTTGCTCATCCGTCCTCCCGCGGTCGCGATCCGGCGTTCATCCTAGAGTGCGCGCCCGCCGTATGGCAGAGGTTAAAGGGTTTTGTCGCCGGTTCGGCTCGGTTGAGAAAGAATTTCCATTGACAGCGGATTCACAATTACCATGCTGGCGGCGACGCCGGGGGGCCGTCGTGCACGCTGCGAAATTCGGATCTTGGTTGCGGGCAACAACGATCTGCCTGGGCGTTTTCGTTGGTGTGGCGACTGCGCCGGCGATGGCGCAGACGCCGCCGATCATCCCGCCCACGCTTGCCCCGCCCGGCTCGCCCCTGCCGCGCATCCTGCCCCCCGCGCCGCCCTCCGTCAGCCCGGTGGCACCCCCCAGGGCCCCCGCCGCCCCCAGCGCCCTGCCCACCACGCCGGCGCGGGTGACGCAGGTCTCCGTCGACGGCGTCACCGCCTACAAGCCGGAGGAGATCCTGGCCCTCGCGCAGGGGCTGGTCGGCCCGGCGGTGCCGATCGCGAAGATCGAGGCGGCGCGCAGCGCGATCCTGCAGAAATACCGCGGCGACGGCTACGTGCTCTCGACCGTCTCCGCCAGCCTCGATGCCAGCGGCGTGCTGCGCTTCGTCGTCACCGAGGGTCACATCTCGAGCGTGAAGCTCGCCAACGACATCGGCCCCGCCGGCGTGCAGGTGTTGCGCTTCCTGCAGCGCCTGACCGAGCAGACGCCGATCGACGAGGCGACGCTCGAGCGGTACCTGCTGCTCGCCCAGGACGTGCCCGGGGTGACGCTGCACGCGGTGCTGCAGCCGTCCGCCGACGAGCCCGGCGCGCTCACCCTGATCGCGCAGGTGAGCCGCCAGCCGGTGACGGGCCTGTTCACCACCGACAACTACGCCTCGACCTACACCGGCCCGATCGAGAGCCTGGGCGTGGTGAACTTCAACAGCTTCACGCAGTACGGCGAGCAGACCCAGCTCCAGCTCTATTTCGCCTGGCCCAATGACCAGGTATTCGGCCAGGCGTCGGAGGAGATCTTCCTCGGCTCCTCCGGCCTGAAGCTGCGCGTCTATGGCGGCACCGGGCCGACGACGCCCGGCGGCGTGCTCGCGGCGGAAGGCTATTTCGGCTACACGAACGTGGGCGGCGTGGTGCTCACCTACCCGATCATCCGCGCGCGCACGCAGACGCTGAACCTGATCGGCAGCTTCGACGCGCTGCAATCGGACATCAGCATCCTCTCCGGCGAGACGCGCCAGCAGGCGAGCTATGATTCGCTGCGCGTGGCGCGCATCGGCGTCAGTTACGCGCGCTCCGACCTGCTGCTCGGCGCCGACCGGCAGGCGATCAACACCGCGACGCTGCGCCTGAGCCATGGGCTGCCGATTCTCGGCGCCAGCCCCAACGGTGTGGCCAACGCCCCGCGCCCCGGCGAGCGGACCGACTTCACCGCGGTCAGCTTCATGCTGACCCGCACGCAGACGCTGTTCTCGCCCTGGCAGAACAGCTCGGTCGCCGTCATGGGCCTGCTCACCGGCCAGTACAGCTCGGACATCCTGCCGCCGGAGGAGGAGTTCTATCTCGGCGGGTTGCAGTTCACGCGCGGCTATTACGCGGGCGAGGTGGTCGGCGACAGCGCGCTCGCGGCGACGGTCGAGCTGCAGCTCAACACCCAGTTCAGCCTGCCGAACCTCCCCGAGCCGATCCCGACGCAGTTCTTCGCCTTCTACGACTGGGGCGAGAGCTGGCAGAACGACAAGAACGGCCTCGACGAAGTCATCCCCTCGGTCGGGCTCGGCGTGAGCGTGAATCCGACGCGCTTCACCGAGGTCGACCTTCTGGGCGTCCAGCGGCTGAACCGCTTCCCCACCGGCAGCGGGCCGAACATCTCGCCGCTCGGGAAGAACGCCGTCTTCTGGCGCCTGCTGGCGCGGTTCTGAGGAGAGCGGACGATGCTGAGGACCCTCGCGGCATCGTTGCTGGCCAGCACGGCCCTGTTGCCGATCGCGCCGGCCGGGGCGCAGCCGGCGCCCAACGCGCTGCCGACCGGCGGCGCCGTCGTCGCCGGCCGTGCGGCGCTCAGCCAGAGCGGTGCCACCGCCACCATCACCCAGTCGAGCCAGCGTGCCGCGATCAACTGGCAGAGCTTCAATGTCGGCGCGCAGGCGACGGTGCAGTTCAAGCAGCCGTCGTCGTCCTCGGTCACGCTCAACCGCGTGGTCGGCTCCAACCCCTCGCAGATCGCCGGCCGGATCGACGCCAACGGCAAGCTCATCATCGTCAACCAGGACGGGGTCACCTTCTACCGCGGCGCGCAGGTGAACGCCGCCGGCCTCGTCGTCTCCTCCTCCAACATCAGCAACCAGAACTTCATGGCCGGCAAGCTGGTGTTCGACCAGCCCGGCAAGGCCACCGCCCGCATCGACAACGCCGGCACGATCACCATCAAGCAGGCCGGGCTCGCCGCCTTCGTCGCCCCGCAGGTCGCCAATTCCGGCGTCATCACCGCGAAGCTCGGCACCGTGGTGCTGGCCGGGGCGGTCACCCACACGCTCGACATGTACGGCGACGGGCTGGTGGCGCTCGATGTCAGCAACGAGGTGCGGCAGGCGCCGGGCGGGCATACCGCCCTCGTCACCAACACCGGCACCATCATCGCCGAGGGCGGCACGGTGCAGCTCACCGCGCGCGCCGCCGACGGGCTGGTGCAGACCCTCGTGCAGGCCGGCGGGACGATCGCGGCGCCGAGCGCGGGCGGGCGCACCGGCATGGTGGTGCTGAACGGCATCGGCGGCTCGATCACCATCGCCGGGCAGGTCGCGGCCGACGGCCTCGCCGCGGGCGCGCGCGGCGGGCAGGTGGCGGCGAACGCGAGCGGCAGCGTGACCCTGGCATCCACCGCGCGGGTCAGTGCGTCCGGCCAGGCGGGCGGCGGGACGATCGCGATCGGCACCACGCTCGCGCGTGCCGCCGGCGGGCCCGGCGTCGTTTCGGCGCACACGGCGAAGGACGTGGTGGTGGCGCCCGGCGCCACGATCGCGGCGGACGCGACCGGGCGCGGCAATGGCGGGCGCGTCACGCTGCTTTCCACCGGCAACACCGTCTTCGCCGGCGCCATCAGCGCCCGCGGCGGCCCCTCCGGCGGCGACGGCGGGCTCGTGGAAGTCTCGGGCGGTACCCTCGGCTTTTACGGCACGGTCGATCTCGGCGCGCCGGCCGGGCACCTCGGCACCGTGCTGTTCGATCCCGACACGCTGGAGATCACCGCCGCCACCCCCGGCAGTCTCGACGGGCTGCTCCCCACCATTGCGGCCGGCACCAGCTCCGCGCCCGGCGTCACGCTCGACACGGTTTCGGCGACGGCGCTCGACGGCATAGGCGCCAACGCCGTCCTGGCCGCATCGTCGGTGATCGACGTCAAGGCCTCGCTTCTGCTCGCCCACAACCTCACGCTCGTCTCCGGCGGCAACCTCACCGTCGACCCGGGGGTCAGCATTCAGGCGGCGGGCCTCCTGCTGCAATCGGGCGGCGCGAGCGCGCTGGTGCTGAGCGGGGCCACGCTCAATGCGCCGATCGTGGCGCTCAATGCCGGCAGCGGCGGCATCGCGCTCGGCGGCGCCACGATCACCGCGAGCACCTCGCTCGACATGAGCACGCTCGGCGGCGGCATCGCGCAGGGCAGCGGGGTGATCAGCACGCCGCTGCTGGCGAGCGCGTTCAACATCGGCGGCACCGCCAACCTCGCCGGCACCAACACGATCAACGCGATCGGCGGCGTCAGCGTCACCGGCGGCGCTTTCGTGCTTTCCGACTCGATCGCGAGCCTCGGCGTCACCGGCCCCCTGATCGCCGACAGCGTGACGATCGGCGCCGGCAGCGGGCTCCTGGCGCCCAACGCCGTCAGCGTGGGCGGCAGCATCGGCGCCACCGGCAACCTGCTCATCGCCAGCAACGGCGCCATCGCGCTCAATGCCGGCGCTGCGGTCACCGGCGGCATGGTTGCGTTCGGTGGCACCGGGATCACGATCGCCAACACCGCAACGCTCGGCCAGACGACTGGCGTGGTCGATCTCTCGACCGCCGGTGCCGTGACCGGCGTCGTCGAATCGGCGGGCGGCGTGATCCGTGCCGGGACGTTGCAGAGTTCGTCCAACATCGCCGGCCCGGCGACGCTCGACAGCACCGGCAACACCATCAGCGCGATCGGCACCCTGGTCGCGAGCGGCAACGTGACGCTCGGCGATTCCGGCGCCCTCACGATCAACGGCAAGCTCGCCGCCCCCAACATCGTCATCGACCCGGCGGCGGCGCCGGCATCCGTCACGGTCAGCGGCAGCCTTGGCGCCGATGCGCTGGTTTCGCTGACCAGCACGGGCGCGATCAACCTCATCAGCGGCGCCCTGGTCACGGGCACCGGCATCACGCTCGCCGGGGGCGGCGCGATCAGCGTCGGCGGCGGCGCCGTGCTCGGCACCACCGCCGCCACCGTCGGCCTCGCCACCACCGGCGGCGGGGTCACGGAGAGTGCCGGCGGCATCATCCGTGCGGCCGCGCTGGTGCCGGGCGCGATCAGCGGCACCGTCGATCTCGCCGGCGTCGCCAACACCATCGCCGCCCTCGGCGCCGTCACCGTGACCGGCGGCGACTTCACCCTCGACACCACCGGCAGCCTGGCCGTGAACGGCGCGCTGAACGCCGGCAACATCGCCCTCAGCAGCGCCACGCTCGGCATCCACGCCGACCTCACCGCGTCGAACAGCGTGGCGCTGGTCGGCGGCAGCGGCGGGATCGCGCTCGACCACACGATCAGCGGCAGCACGCTCGCGCTGGGCAGCGGCGGCGGCATCACCGAAGCTGCGACGACGAAGCTGCAGACACCGACGCTGATCAGTGCGGGCACGCTCAGCGGCGCGGTGGATCTGTCTGCCGGCGACAACTCCATCTCCACCCTCGGCAACCTGTCCGCGAGCGGCGCGGCCGTGACCCTGACCGACGGCGGCGTTGCCGCGCTCGTCGTCAGCGGCCCGGTGCAGGTCGGTTCGCTCACGCTCAACGGCGTGCCCGCGATCGGCGTCACCGGCGGCATCACCGCGAGCGGCGAGGTTTCGCTGGCCGCCGGGGCGAGCGGGATCGCGTTCGGCGCGGCCAGCGTCGTCTCCGCGCCCACGATCACCCTTGCCAGCGGGGGCGGCGTGACCGAGGCAGCCGGCGGCGCGCTCACCGGCGGCGGCACGCTGCAGAGCGCCGGCACGATCACCGGCAACGCCGGCCTGTTCAGCAGCGCGAACGCCATCGGCACGCTCGGCCCGTTCGCCGTCACCGGCAATCTCTCGCTGGAGAACAGCGCCGCTCTCGCGCTCGCCGGCGCGATCACCGCCCCCGCCCTGACCCTGACGACCACGGCGGGCGGCGTCACGCAGGCAAGCGGCGGGGCGATCACCACGACCAACCTGAACATCGCGGCGCAGGGCACGATCTTCCTGCCGGCGACCGGCAATGCGATCACCACGGCAAGCGCGCTGACCGCGACCGGCGGCGACGTGGCGCTGGTCGACGGCAGCGATCTCACCGTGAACGCGGCGAGCGGCACCAACCTCTTCTTCGAGGTGGCGCGCGCCGGCGGCAAGTTCAGCACCACCGGCCCGCTCGGCGCCGGCAGCACGCGCGTCTCGCTGGTGGCCGACAGCCTTGCGCTCGGCAGCTTCGTCACCGCCGCCGGCTCGGTCGAGATCGCGCCCTACACCGCCGGGCCGTTCAGCTTCGGGGCCGCGCTGCTCGGCGAGCTGCTCACGCCCGCCGCGCTGATCGGCGGGTTCACCGACGCGACGACGCATGCATCCGCGCCCGCGGCGCGGGCGACGACCCTCACCGTCGCCGGGCCGCTCACCGTCTTCTTCAGCTCCACGCTCGGCCTGCTCGCGACGGACACGATTGCCGAGTCCGGCGGCGGGATCACCGTCGGCACGCTGGTTGGCGGCGCCGGCACGCTCGCCGATCTCTCGCTCGCCAACGACATCACGACGCTCGGCAGCTTCTCGGTTCCCGGCGGCACGCTCAACCTCGTCGATTCCGGCGCGCCCGCGCTCAGCGTCACTGGGCCGGTCAATGCGCGCAACGTGACGCTGAGCGGCGCCGGCGCCCTCGCACTCGCCGGCAGCGTCACGGCGACCGGCATCCTGGCCCTCGGCGCGGTGAGCGGCGGCGTCAGCGAAACGCCGGGCATCGCCGTCAGCGCCGGGACGCTCGCCAGCGTCGGCACCATCGCCGGCACCGCGACGCTGGTCAGCGGCGCGAACGCGATCGGCACGCTGGAGAATTTCGCCGTCAGCGGCGACCTCTCGCTGGAGAACGGCGCGGCGCTCGCGCTCGCCGGCAGCATCGGCGTGCCCGGCACGCTGGCGCTCGCCACCACGGCCGGCGGCATCATGCAAGACGGCGCAGCCGCGATCAGGGCCGCCGCGCTGACCAGCCTCGGCATGACGACAACCGGCGACGTGACGCTCGCCGGCAGCGCCAACAGCATCGCAACCCTCGGCGCCTTCACCGTTGCGGGCACCGGCGCGCTCGCGCTTGCCGACGGGGCCGCGCTGCTCACCATCACGGGCCCGGTGAGCGCGGGGAGTGTCACCATCGGCGGCGGCGCGGTGCCGACGGCGCTCGCCATCGACGGCGACGTCACGGCGCCGACGCTCGATCTCGCCGCCGGCAGCGGCGGCATGTCCGAGGCTGCGGGCGTCGTGCTGAATGCCGGAACGCTGATGAGCAGCGGCGGCGCGGGCGGCACCGTCGCGCTGACCAGCACGGGCAACACCATCACCACGCTCGGCGGCTTTGCCGTCACCGGCGGCGACTTCACCCTTGCCGACACGGGCACCCTCGCGATCGCGGGTCCGCTCAGTGCGGCCAACATCGTCATCGGCGGCGGCGGGCTCGGCCTGCCGGATGCGATCGGCGCGAGCGGCAGCATCAGCGCCGGCAACCTGCTCGCACTCAGCGCCGGCGCCTCCGGCATCACCCTTGCGTCGGGTGCCGCCCTGTCCGGCGCCACCGTCGATCTTTCCAACACCGGCGGCGGCATCGGCGAGAGCGCCGGGGCGAAGATCGCCGCCACCACGCTGCAAAGCAGCGGCGGCGCGAACGGCGCCGTCGATCTCGCCGGGGCCGCGAACAGCATCGCCGGCCTCGGCATCTTCACCGTCACCGGCGGCGACTTCACGCTGGAGGACACGGCGGCGCTCGCCGTCACCGGCCCGCTCACCGCCACCAACGTGAGCATCGGGGCCGCGCACGCACCGCCCACGCTCACGGTCGGCGGCAGCATCGGCGCCACCACGCAGATCGCGCTGCTCGCCGGCGCCGGCGGCATCTCGCTTGCCGCGGGCGGCATCGTCACCGCGCCGACGGTGGCGCTCGGCGGCACCGGCGGCGTCAGCGAGAACGCCGCCAGCAGCCTCACCGCGACCGTGCTGCAGACCGCGGGCACCATCGCCGGCACGGTCGCGCTCAGCGGCGGCACCAACAGCGTCAGCACGCTCGGCAGCGTCACCGCAAGCGGCAGCTTCACCCTGGTCGATGCCGCGCCCACGCTCACCGTCGCCGGGCCGGTCGCGGCGGGCACGCTCGCGCTCAGTGCCGCGAGCCTCGACCTCGCCGGCAGCGCCAGTGCCACCACGGCGGCAAGCCTCAGCGCCGGCGCGGGCGGGCTCACGATGGGCGCCACGAGCGTGCTCAGCGCGCCGACCATCACGCTCGCGAGCGGCGCCGATGTGGTGGAGACCGCCGGCGGCGTCCTCTCCGGCGGCACGCTGATGAGCGGCGCGATCGCCGGCACCGCGAATCTCAACAGCACCGCCAACGCCATCGGCACGCTGGAGAACTTCGCTGTCGGCACCGACCTGACGTTCGAGAACGGCAGCGCGCTCGTGCTCGCCGGCAGCATCGGCGTGCCCGGCACGCTGGCGCTCGGCGCCGCGGCCGGCGGGATCACACAGGGCGGCGCGGCGGCGATCACGGCGGGGGCGGTCGCCAGCCTCGGCACCATCGCGGGCGGGGCGAGCCTCGCCGGCACCGCCAACGACATCATCGCGGTGCAGGATTTCGCCGCGACCGGCGCCGTCGCCATCTCGGATGCCGCGCCGACGCTCACGATCGCCGGCAGCCTCGGCGGCAGCGGCATCACCATCGGCGGCGGGGCACTGACCGCGCCGGGCACGCTCGTCGTCACCGGCAGCATCGCGACCGCCGGCACGCTGGCCGTCGCGGCGGGCGCGGGCGGGATTGCCGCCGCGACCGGCACGATCCGCGCCGCGACCCTGATCGGCAGCGGCCCGATCGGCGGCACCGCTGATCTCGGCGGCGGCGCCAACAGCATCGCCACCATCGGCAGCCTGAGCGTCACCGGCGGCGACTTCCTCCTCGCCGACACCGCACCCCTGCTCACCCTCGCCGGGCCACTGACCGCCACCAGCATCATCGTCGGCGGCACGCTCGCCCAGCCCGGGGCAGTGACGATCACCGGCAGCATCGGCGCGCTCGCCGCGCTCGCGATCGGCAGCAACGCCTCCATCGCGCTCGGCAGCACCGCGATCGTCACCGGCGGCAACATCGCGCTCGGCGCCGGCAGCCTGATCAGCCTCGCCGCCGGCGCTCAGCTCGGGACGCCGAGCGCGCTCGTCACCCTCGCCGCGGGCGACGGCGGCATCACCGAGGATGCGGGTGCCGTCATCACCGCGGCGAGCCTGGCCAGCGCCGGCACGATCAGCGGCGCGGCCGACTTCGCCGGCACCGCCAACGCCATCGCCGCCGTGGGCGGCTTCACGGCGACCGGCGCCTTCACGCTCGACGATGCCGGCGCCAGCCTGCTGACGCTCGCCGGGCCGCTCGGCGCCCCCACGGTCACGGTGTTCGGCGCGCCGACGCTCGGCCTCACCGGCAGTGTCACCGCCGGCGCCGCCGCCCTGCTCTCCGCCGGGGCGGGCGGCATCACGCTCGCCTCCGGCGCGCTCCTGTCCGCGCCCACGGTCACGCTCGCCGGGCTCGGCGGGGCGGCGGAGGACGCGGGCGCGGTGATCGACGCCGGCACGCTCGCGACCAGCGGCACGCTCGCCGGCAGCGCGAGCCTGCTCGGCACCGCCAATACGGTCGGCACGCTGGCGAATTTCGCCGTCACCCAGAACCTGGCGCTGCGCGACGCGAACCCGCTGACGCTCGCCGGCAGCGTCGCCGTGCCGGGCACGCTCGCGCTCGGCGCGCCGTCGCTGACCGAGGCCGCCGCCGATCGCATCATCGCCGGCACGCTGGAAAGCCTCGGCGCGATCACCGGCACCGCGAGCCTCGCCGGCACCGCCAACGCCGTCGCGGTCCTCGGCAGCTTCGCGGCCGGCGGCGACCTCACGCTCACCGATGCCGGCGCGCTGACCATCGCCGGGCCGGTCACCGTCGCCGATGCCACGATCAGCGCCGGCACGCTCACCCTCGGCGGCATGCTCACCGCCGGCGGAGAGGCAAGCTTCAGCGCGGGCGAGGGCGGGATGGCGTTCGACCCCGGCGCGCTGCTCGCCGCGCCGACCATCACGCTCGCCAGCGCCGCGGGGATCACCGAGGCGGCGGATGCCGTCCTCGCCGGCACCACGCTGCGCAGCGCCGGCACCATCGCCGCCGCCGCCGACCTCGCCGGCACTGCGAACGCCATCGCCACGCTCGGCGGTTTCGCCGCCGTCGGCGACCTGACCTTCACCGACGGCGGCGCCGCGAGCCTCGTCATCGCCGGGCCGGTGGCCAGCACCGCCGGGGCCGCGATCGTTGGCGGCGCCACCTCGGTCGCGGTCGCCGGCAGCATCACCGCCGCGACCGCCCTCACCCTGCTCGCCGGCACGAGCGGGCTCGGCATCGACGCGAGCGCGGTGATCGCGGCCCCCACCGTCGCGCTGGGCAGCGCCGGCGGCGTGCAGGAGGTCGCGGGGGCGACGCTGCTGGCGCAGACGCTCGACAGCGCCGGCACCATCACCGGCACCGTGCTGCTGCCGAGCGGCGGCAACGTGGTGAAAACGCTTGCCGGCTTCGCCGTCGCCGGCGGCGACTTCACGCTCACCGACACCGGCGCGCTGACCCTCGCCGGGCCGCTCACCGCGACCAACATCGTCGTCGGTGCCGACACCCTGGCCCTCACCGGCAGCGCCGCCGCCGCCGGCGCCGCCGCCTTTGCCGCCGGGCCGGGCGGAATCACGCTCTCTCCCGGCAGCGCGCTCAGCGCCACCAGCGTCGCGTTCGGCAGCGGCACGTTCGTGCAGGAAGCGCCGGGCGCGGTGATCGCCGCCGGCACGCTCACCGGCATCGGCACCATCGCCACCGATGCCGGCTTCCTCGGCGCCGCCAATTCCATCGGCACGCTCGGCGCCTTCGCCGCCGGCGGGGCGCTCGTGCTGGACGATGCGATCGGGCTCGCCGTCACCGGCCCGGTGAGCGCGAGCGCGGTCACGCTGGTCAGCGCCAACGGTATTCTCCTCCCCGCCGGCGGCGCCATCGCCACGCCGCTGCTCGCACTCGGCGGCGCCGCCGGCGTCATCGAGGACCCCGGAGCCGTGCTGAGCGTCGGCACGCTGATCAGCGCGGGCACGCTGCGCGGCACGGCGAACCTGGCCGGCACCGCCAATGCCGTCGCGACCCTCGGCGCCTTCGCGGTCAACGGCGGCGACCTCACGCTCGCCGACACCGGCGCGCTGACCCTCGCCGGCCCGGTCGCGGCGCAGAACATCGCGCTCGCCACCACCGGCGCGCTCACGGCAACGGGCAGCGCCACCGCCGCGGGGCAGATCAGCCTCAGCGCGCCCGGCGGCATCGCGCTCGCCGCCGGCAGCGCACTCACCGCTCCGCTTGCGACCTTCGCGAGTGCCGGCAGCGTCGGCGAGGCCACGGGCGGCGTGCTGGCACTCGGCACGCTCGCCAGCGCCGGCATGATCGGCGGCGACGCCGGCTTCGCCGGCACCGCCAACGCGGTCGGCGTCCTCGGGCCGTTCGCCGCCGCCGGCAATTTCGCGCTCACCGATGCCGCACCCCTGACCGTCACGTCGCTCACCGCGAACAGCATCGCGATCAGGGGTGGTGCCGCGATCACCGCGACCGGCGGGATCGCCGCGACCGGCGGCAGCCTCACCTTCGCCGCCGGCGGACCGATCGCGATCGGCGATGCCGCCACGCTGGCCGCACCGCTGATCGACCTGTCCACCACCACGGGCGGCATCGCCGAAGCGGCGGGCGGCGTGCTCGCGACCCCGCTGCTGATCAGCAGCGGCGGCGTGGCCGGCAGTGCCGCCCTACTCGGCACGCACAACGCCGTCGCCGTGCTCGGCAACTTTGCCGACACCGGCGGCAGCTTCGTGCTTCTCGACAGCGGCGATCTGAGCGTGGTGGGGCCGTTCAGCGCGCCCAACGGCGTCTTCACCGTCGGCGGCAACCTCAGCCTGCCCGGCGCGCTCGCCACACCGCTGTTCGGCAGCCTGACGCTGATCGCCGGCGGCGCGATCACCGAGCCCGGCGCGATCACCACCAGCCAGCTCGCGGGCTTCAGCGGCGGCAGCGCGTCGTTCACCGGCACCAACGCGATCACGAACCTCGGCCCGTTCACCGCCACCGGCGGGCTCACGCTCGCCGATACGACCAGCCTGTTCGTCAACGGCGTCACCGCCGGGCCGAGCGCGGCGATCAGCGTCGCCTCGACGCTCGCCATCGGCAGCCTGAGTGCCGGCACCATCACGCTCGCGGCCGCCGACCTGCTCATCCCCGGCACGCTCACCGCGACCGATGCTCTGAGCGTGACGGTCGGGGGCGACATCAGCGCGCCCGGCAGCGTCGCCACCGCGCGGCTTACCGGCAGCGCCGGCGGCACCGCCGCCTTCACCGGCACCAACCAGATCGCGGGGCTCACCAATTTCTCCGCCGCCACGCTGGAGGTGAACGACGGCATCCCGCTCATGCTCAGCGGCACGCTCGGCGGCAACCTGATGGTGATCAACGACGGCGGCGGCAACGAGATCACCGTCGCCGACGGCACCACGCTGTTCACCGGCGGCGTCGCCCGCCCGCCCGGGCCGCTGGTCGCGGTGCCCTCGCCGACCGCCCAGCCCGGAGCCTTCGTCGTCGAGCCCGGCGCCTACTTCTCAGACTTCCAGCAGCTCGGCACGCTCCACGTGCTCTCGCCCACCGGCGGGCCGAGCATCCTGGAGATCAGCGCCAACGAAGGCGGCAACATCAGCCTCAGTCCGACGGGCGGCATCGTCGGGCCGAACACGTGGCTGATCCTGGTGCTGAACGCGAGCGGCGGCCGCGCGGGCTTCGCCACCGGCAGCGTGTTCGTCAAATCGCTCGACGTCGTCTACCCCAGCGGCAACGCGTTCGGCGGCGGCGCCAACCTCTTCGGCAGCGTCAACAACATCTCCGGCCAGGCAGCGGCCGGCGCGGGCTACATCTCGCCCACCGCGAACAGCAACTTCCGCCTCAATAACTGCGCGATCCAGTCGGTCAACTGCATCCTGCTGCCGATCGAGGTCATCCCCGCCGCCAGCCCGCTGCAGAATTTCTCCATCGGCACGCTGATGAACCGCAACGACGACGAGGACCTGCTGCTGCCCATCGTCTCCGAGCGGGATTATTGAGATGCGCGCGCTGCTCCCCGCCGCGCTCGGCGTTCTCCTCGGGCTCGCCGGCTGCGCCGTGCCGCCGCCCTCGGCCTATGTGAAATCCTTCGCCGCGCAGAAGCCGGCGGCACAGACCGCGATCGGCAAGAACGCGGTCGGCGAGGCGTGCACGCTGGAGCCGATCGACGCCGGCGCCGACATCTTCTGCGGCACCTGGCAGCAGCCCTCGGCGCGGGTGCGCGCGGGCGAGGCCGTCGCCGCCGGGGATCTCGCCCGCATCGCGACCGCGAGCCCGTGGCGCGCCGGGATCGACCAGCGGTACGAGTGCCAGGCGCCCGCCGCGACCACGATCCTCGACGGCCATCCGGCGGAGCTGCTGCAATGCACGCAGCGCCGCGGCGGCTGGCCGCACGTGGCACTCGTCGCCCTGATCGGCGGGCATGTGTGGTACGCCGACGGCGTGCTGCCCGCAGCCCCGGTCATGCAGCGCGCGATCGGCGTGCGCGCCGGCCTGATCGGTGCCGACGCGGCCCCGCCCTCCTCCGCCGCCGACGCCCTGCTGGCGACGCGGCTCGCCGCGCAGTCCGTCAGGTCGGGCGATATCGGCCAGTTCGACACGCTGATGGCCGCCGGCACGCGCGCCAACCTCGCCGACAACCCCGCCGCCGCCGAGGCCGCGTTCCGCGCCGCCCTCGCCCTGCAGCAGAAGGCGCTTGGCCACGACAACCCGAACACCGCGACGGCGATGATGACGCTCGCGCTGCAGCTCTCCGACGAGGGCCGCTACGCCGAGGCGGCGAGCCTGTTCACCCGCGCCGGCCAGCTTGCGCCGAGTTCGGCCGATGCGCTCGCGCCGGCGCGGCTGCTGCACTACCGCGCGCTCGACGCGCTGAACCAGGGACACGCGGACGCAGCACTGGCGCTGCTCAAGCAGGCGGAAGCGGGGTACGCGGCGCTGCTGCCGCCGAGCGCGCTCACCGCCCGCCGCCGCAGCGCCGCCCGCCTCGGCGGCCCGGGGGCGACGCTGATCCCGGACCAGGACCTGCTCGCCGATCCCGCCGGGCAGGCCGCCCTGCTCGGCCTGATCGAGACAAGGCGCAACGAGGCGCTGGTGCTGCGCCAGCTCGGCAAGCTGGACGAGAGCCGGACCATGCTCGCCTCGGCCAGCGACCTCGCCGAGGCCAACGGGCTCGCCCGACCGATCCTGGCCGCGCGCCTCTATCGCACTTCCGGCGTCACCGCGGCGGCGGCGGGCGATGCCTCGCTCGCGTTGGCCGACCTTGCGCAGTCCACCGCCGCCTTCGGCCGGGCGCTGCCGGATTCGAAGCCGCTCGCCGACACCTACCTGCTCCGCGCGTCCGAGCTCGCGCGCGCCGGGCGGGAGGCGGAGGCGCTGCCGCTCTGCCGCAGCGCGGTCGCGGCCCTGATCGCGCTGAAGGCGGGCACCACGCCCACGCTGATGGAACCCTGCCTCGCCGCCTACGGCACCGCCGCCGACGCGACGACGGAGCCGCACGCGAAGCAGGCGCTGCTGGCGGAAATGTTCGGCGCGGCGGAGCTGGCGCAGGGCGGCATCACCAGCCAGCAGATCGCCCAGGCGACCGCGCGGCTGCAGGAGAATGCGCGCGACCCGCGCGTGGCGGAGGCGATCCGCCGGCGCGAGGATGCCAGCGCCAAGCTGCAAAGCCTCTACCGCGCGCGCGACGAGCTCACCGCCGGCGCGCAGGGCGGCAGCAACGGCGGCGCGCCCGCCGGGACATCGGCGATAGATGCGCAGATCAAGGAGGCGCAGTCCGATCTCGCGGATGCGGACGCGGCGTTGCAGGCGGCTTCGCCCAATTTCGGCCAGCTCGCGCAGCAGGTGGTGCCGGCCGCGGCGGTGCTCGCGGCGCTGCATCCGCACGAGGCGCTCGCCGCGATCATGCTCGGTCCGCATTCCGGCTGGGTGTTCGTGCTGCGCGACGGGCAGATCACCGCGCACAAGGCCGACCTCGATCTCGCCCGGGCGACGGTGCTGGTGAAGACGCTGCGGGCCGGGATCGAGCCCACGGAGGCGCTGCCTGCCTTCAACGTTGCCGCCGCGCGCGCGCTCTACGACAAGACGCTGGGCACGGTCGCGCCCGCGCTCGACGGCGTGCAGGCGCTGGTGGTCGCTCCCTCCGGCCCGCTGCTCGCGTTTCCGTTCGAGGTGCTGCTGACCGGACCGGCGGATGGCGCGCATCTGGCCGACGCGCCCTGGCTGCTGCGCCGCTTCACCATCACGCATGTGCCGGCGCCGAGCAACTTCGTCAGCCTGCGCAAGATCGCCGGCGGCTCGCGGGCGACCAAGCCGTGGTTCGGCTTCGGCGATTTCATCCCGCTCAAGCTGGCACAGGCCGAGCGCAGCTTCCCCGGCGCGACCTGCGCCGAGAGCGCGCGGCTGCTCGCCGACCTGCCGCAACTGCCCGGCGCGCGGCGCGAGCTGGAGGCGGCGCGCAGCCTGCTCGGCGCCGGGGCGAACGACGAGCTGCTGGGCGCCGCGTTCACCGTGCCTTCAGTCGAGGCGGCGAAGCTGAAGGACGTGCGCATCCTGCATTTCGCCGCCCACGCCCTGCTGCCCGCCGAGCTGCGCTGCCAGAGCGAGCCGGCGATCGTCACCTCGGCCCCGCCGGGCGCCGTGGATGCCTCGGGCGCGCTGCTGACCGCCTCGGACGTCACCGGGCTCGACCTGGATGCGGAGCTGGTGATCCTCTCGGCATGCAATTCCGGCGGGCCCGGCGGCGGGGTGGCGGGCGAGAGCCTGTCGGGTCTCGCGCGCGCGTTCTTCTTCGCCGGCGCGCGGGCGCTATTGGTCACCCACTGGTCGGTCAACGACCAGATCGCCGCCTATCTCGTCGCCGATTCGCTGCGCCGGCTGCACGAGACGCCGGCGGCGGGGATCGCGGGGGCGCTGCGCGATGCCGAGCTGGGACTGCTCGCCCAGGCCGGGCACGGCCTGCCGGCCGAGGTGGCGCACCCGTTCTTCTGGGCGCCGTTCGCGGTGATCGGCGAGGGCGGGGCTGCCGCCGCGGGGGCGAAGGTCGCCGCGCGGGTTTCGCCGGAGGCGCGGGCAGGGCTATGATCGGCGAAGCGAACAGTTTGCCCGGAGCGCCGATGGAGGCCGTGCAGAGTCTCGGCAAATACGAGATCCGCGGCACGCTCGGGCGCGGCGCGATGGGGGTGGTGTACGACGGCTGGGACCCGGTGATCGCGCGGCGCGTCGCGATCAAGACCGTGCCGCTGCCCGAGAACCCCGACCCCGAGACCGCCGAGGAGATCGCCCGCTTCAAGCGCGAGGCGCAGGCCGCGGGGCGGCTTACGCATCCCAACATCGTCGGCATCTACGACTACGGCGAGACCAGCAACCTCGCCTACATCGTCATGGAGTTCGTGGACGGGCCGTCGCTTAAAAACCTGCTCGACAAGCAGGAGCGGTTTCCCACCGAGACCATCGGGCGGGTGATGGCCGACGTGCTCGGCGGGCTGCAGTTCAGCCACGAGCGCGGGGTGGTGCATCGCGACATCAAGCCCGCGAACGTCATGCTGACCAGCGACGGGCGGGCGAAGATCGCCGATTTCGGCATCGCCCGGATCGAGGCGAGCAGCATGACGCAGGCCGGCACGATGCTCGGCACGCCCGCCTACATGTCGCCCGAGCAGTTCATGGGCCAGGTGGTGGACGCGCGCACCGACGTCTATTCCGCCGGCGTGATGCTCTACCAGTTGCTGACCGGCGAGCGCCCGTTCGACGGCGGGCTCACCGCGATCATGCACAAGGTGCTCAACACCGAGCCGCCGCCGCCTTCGGAACTCGCGGTGACCTCGCCCGCGTCGCTCGATGCGGTGGTGAAGCGGGCGATGGCGAAGCGCCCCGACGACCGTTTCCCCTCCGCGTCGGCCTTCGCCGAGGCGCTGCGGGCGGCGCTGGCGGAGGAGCCGGCAAGGCCGGCCGAGGCGCCGGACGCCGAATCGACCATGCTCGCGCGCCCCGGCGCGAAGCCCGCCGCCGCGCCCCCGCCCCGCCCGGCCGTGGCGCCCGCGCCGGCCCGCTCGCGCCTGCCGCTGTTCCTGGGGGTTGCGGTTGCGGCGGTGGTGATCGTCGCCGGCGGCGCCTTCGTCCTGCTCCGCTCCGCCGCCGGCCCGCCGCCGGCCAAACTCGCCGAAACGACGCCGGCGCCTGCCTCGGCACCATCACCATCACCATCACCTGCCGCCGAAGCCCCCGCCAAGCCCGCCGCGGAGGCAACGCCGCCGCCCGCACCCCCAAGCGCACCCCCGAGCGCACCGACATCTGCGCCAAGCGCGCAGGTGCAACCCGTCCCGGCCGAGGTGCAACCCGCACCCGCCGCCCCTGCAGCCGAGGTGCAACCCTCGCCCGCCGCCCCTGCGGCGGAGGTGCAACCCACGCCACCGCCCACGCAGGCCGAGGCAAAGCCAGCGCCCGCCGCCTCTCAGGAAATCCCTCCGCCCGCGGAGGCCAAGCCGACCATGGCCCCCAGGCCGCCGCCGGTACAGGCGGCGCAACCGGTGGTGCCGCCGACCCCGACCCCAGCCCCGGCCCCGGCCCCGGTCGCCGCCAAGCCCGCCGCACCGCAACCGGCACCGCAACCGGCACCCGAGCCGCAGGCGCCCCAGCAGCAAGCGACGGCGGGCGGGGGGCTCGCCGGCCTGCGCCAGCAGATCGCCCAGGCGCTGAAGGACGCCCGATGCGCGCTCGCCGATGCCGTCGTGCAAGATGGCGGGCGCGTCAGCATCAGCGGCTTCGCCGGCAGCGATGCCGCGCCGGCACTGAAGCGCGACCTCGCCACCCTCGCCGGCGGCCATCCGCTCGACTGGCAGGTGCGCGCGGTGGATCCCGTGTTCTGCCCTGCCCTCGCTGCCCTCCAGCCAGCGGCGCCGGGCGACAGCCTCGTCCTGTCGCTCGCGAGCGGGCGCACCGCGCTGCATGACGGCGAGCGCATCCTGCCGCGGATCACCATGGCGGATTTCAGCGGCGAGCTGCGCGTGGACTATCTCGGCCACGACCGCTCGATCGTGCATCTCTACCCGACCGTCGCCGACGCGGCGCAGCACTACGTCGCGGTGCCGGCACGCCGCCTGTCGCCCGGCACGCTCGTCACCCTGGGCGACAACGGCCCCGGCCAGCCGGAATGGGAGGTGGGACCGCCCTACGGAACCGACATGATCATCGCGGTCGCGTCCTCGTCACCGCTGTTCCCGAACAACCCGCCGCAGAACGCGGCGGACGACGCCGGCCCCTATCTCGACCAGCTCGCCCGCGCGATCACCGCCGCCCGCGCGGCCGGCAGGCGGGTCAGCACCGCGGTGCTGCTGGTGGATACGCTGCCGAAGCAGAAGTGACGATCAGGGCGCGCGGCGCCATCGGCCCATCCACGCCCGCGTCCGCTCCCAGCCCTGCACGCTCAGGTGCAGCAGCCGGTACATCGGCGGGCGCAGGAACGGCAGGTCCTCGGCCAGCAGCAGCCCGCCGATCGGGATCATCCAGAACCCGAGCACCGGCAGGAAGCCGAACACGCCGAGCACGATCATGCCGATCCCGGCCGGGATGCGCACCCAGCGCGAGCGCGGGCGCAGCAGCCAGCCGAGCACGCGTCGCGCCGTGTGCGGCAGCCGCTGCAGCAGAGGTTCGTAGTCATACTCGTGCCGCATCACCCCATCCGTCGCTGCGTGCATGCCGGCGGGCGAGAAACTTGCCGATCTCGCCTGCGACGAACACCAGGGCCGCCAGCCCGAAGCACACCGCCAGCTCGCCCGCGCTCAAGGCCGCGGTGCCGAACAGCGGGTTGAGCGGCGGCAGGTAGATCACCGCGAGCTGCAGCAGGATCGTCAGCGCGACCGCGCCGAGCAGCGCCGGGTTGGAGAACACGCCCTGGCGGAACAGCGACTCCCGCTCCGAGCGGATCGCCAGCGCCTGCGCCATCTGCGCGAACGTGAGCACGGTGAAGGGCACCGTCTGCCAGTGCGCGAGCCCGGCGCCGATCGCCCAGCCCTGCGCGAGCAGCGTCACCGCCGCCATGAGGATGCCGCCCAGCACCACGTGCCGCGCAAGCTCGCCGGTGAACAGCCCCTCGCGCGGCGGGCGCGGCGGGCGGCGCATCACGTCGCGCTCGGCGGGCTCCGCGGCCAGCGCCAGGCCCGGCAGCCCGTCGGTGACGAGGTTGATCCAGAGGATCTGGATCGGCAGCAGCGGCAGCGGCAGGCCGAGGAAGGGCGCCACGAGGATCGTCAGGATCTCCGCCGAGTTGCAGGTGACGACGTAGCGGACGAACTTGCGGATGTTGTCGTAGATGCGCCGCCCCTCGCGCACCGCCGAGACGATGGTGGCGAAATTGTCGTCCAGCAGCACGAGGCTCGCCGCCTCGCGCGCGACATCGGTGCCGCCGCGGCCCATGGCGACGCCGATCTCGGCGCGCGCGAGCGCGGGCGCGTCGTTCACGCCGTCGCCGGTCATCGCGACCACCTCGCCCGCTGCCTGCAACGCGGCGACAATGCGGATCTTCTGCGCCGGATCGACGCGCGCATAGACGCGCACATCGCCCACGCGCTGCCGCAACTCTTCCTCCGGCAGCGCCGCCAGCGCGCGGCCGGTGAGCACGGCGCCGTCCGCGCCGAGGATGCCCAGTGCCTGCCCGATCGCGCGCGCGGTCGCCGGATGGTCGCCGGTGATCATGACCGGCGTGATGCCGGCAGCGCGGCAGGTCGCCACCGCCGCCTTGGCCTCCGGGCGGGGCGGATCAATGAGGCCGACGAGGCCGAGCAGGTCGAGGTCGCGCTCGACCGCTTCCACCGTGACGGCCGGCGGCGGCGCCGGCCAGCGCCGGCGGGCGAATGCCAGCACGCGCAGCCCGCCTGCCGCCATCCGCTCCGCCTCGGCCTCCGCCTCCGCTGCCGATTGAAAACGACTGGCTGGGTCGCGGCAGAGCGGCAGCACCATCTCCGGCGCGCCCTTCACGTACGCGACCATGCCGCCGCCATCGGCGTGCAGCGTGGTCATGCGCTTGCGCGCGGAATCGAACGGCAGTTCCGCGAGCTTCGGCGCCTGCGCGGCGAGCGCCGCCGCGTCGATGCGCGCCGCCGCCGCCTGCCACAGCGCCAGCTCGGTCGGCTCGCCGCGCGGGCCGCCATCGGCGCCGGCGGTGACGCTGGTGCAGAGCGCCATCGCGTGCAGCAATGCTGCCGTCTCCGTGCGCGCCGGATCGAGCGCATCCGCCGGGATTTCCGCACCGGCGACGAACGCCGCCGTCGCGCGCATGACGTTCTGCGTCAGCGTGCCGGTCTTGTCGGAACAGATCGTCGTCACCGAGCCGAGCGTTTCCACCGCCGGCAGCCGGCGGATCAGCGCCTGCTCGCGCGCCATGCGCCGCGCGCCGAGGGCGAGCAGCACGGTGACGACCGCCGGCAGTGCCTCGGGGATCGCCGCCACCGCGAGGCTGACCGCGGTCAGCAGCATCATCAGCGGCGCCTCGCCGCGCAGCAGGCCGAGCGCGAAGATCAGCACGCAGATGGCGAGCGCGCCGAGGGCAAGCTGGCGGCCGAGCCGCGCGAGCCGGTGCTGCAGCGGCGTGCGCGTCTCGCCCGCATCCTCCAGCATCGCCGCGATGCGGCCGAGCTCGGTCGCCATGCCGGTCGCGACCACGACGCCACGGCCGTGGCCGAACAGCACCTGCGTGCCCTTGAACGCCGTGTTGTGCCGGTCGCCGAGCGGCAGTGCCGCGTCGTCGAGCGCCGCGACGGTCTTCGGCACCGGCACGGATTCGCCGGTCAGCGCCGCCTCGCCAACCGTAAGCTGCGTCACGTCGAGCAGGCGCAGGTCGGCGGGCACGACATTGCCCGCTTCCACCAGCACGACATCGCCCGGCACCAGCGCCGCCGCCGGCACGCTCGCTGCCTGCCCGTCGCGCAGCACTGTGGCGGTGGCGGCCGCCATGCGCTGCAACGCCGCCATCGCCCGCTCGGCCCGCCACTCCTGCACGAAGCCGATGATGGCGTTGACCACGACGATGAGGAGGATGACGAGCGCATCCTGCCATTCGCCGATCGTGCCTGAGAGGATGGCGGCGGCGATCAGCAGCAGGATCATGAAGTCGGTGAACTGCGCCGCCAGCATCTGCGGCCAGCCGCGCCGCGCCCGCCGCTCGATCGCGTTCGGCCCAAAGCGGCCCAGCCGCGCCGCCGCCTCGGCGGTGTCGAGCCCGCGCGCCGGATCGACGCCGAGCCGGGCCGCAACCGTCTCTGGCGGCAAACTGTGCCACGCCTCCAGCCTGATATCGGGGGACGCGATGTCGGGGGGGCCGCCAGGCGGTTGGTACGCGAATTCGGTCTCGCCCCGATGTCCATCGGCGTGCGCGGGCAACGGTTCCTTCCTTCACGGCCCCGGTTCCCGGACTCAGGCGGCAGGTGCCGCGAAAGTTCCAGGGCCTTGTGCGGATGTGAGCCCGCGGCCCAGTGGCGGGAAGCGGGAAGCGGCTGCCGGCTCAGAGCCTGCGCAGAAGGTCGAGCAGGCCCTGGCGGCTCGCCCGCAGCTCTTCCAGATGGATCGCGGACAGATCGCCGAGCAGCCGCTCGGCCCGCCGGGTCGGCACGACGAGGATGCGGCGGCCGTCCACGCTGTCGGCGGCCCGGCGCACCAGGCCGCTCGCCTCCATCCGGTCGACCAGTTCCACCGCGCTGTGGTGGCGGATAAGCAGATGCGCCGCGATCTCGCCCACGCTGAGGCCGGCGTCGCCGCCCTTGCCCTTGATGGCCAGCAGCGCCTGATGCTGCTGCGGCGTCAGCCCGGCCGCCTTCGCCTCCGCCTCGCTGAACGCCACGAACCGGCGCAGCGCGTGGCGGAACGCCGCCAGGGTCGCATAGTCCGCGTCGGTCAGGGGCCGGGCCCGTGTGATGGTCAAGACGCCCCCTTCCCTGCGAGGGTTCGGCCTAATATATCGCGCCACGATATAGATGGGGCGCGACGGTGCAAGAGTCACGGCTGGGCGATTTTACGACCAATCTGCGGGTGCTCCTGCTGGCGGCGATGGCGCTGGTGGTCGGCACCGGCGGCGTCGCATCGGCATGGGTGCTGCTGCAACTGATCGCGCTGTGCACGAACCTCGCCTATTTCCATGAATTCTCCTTCGTCCCGCGCTCGCTGAGCGGGCTGCACCTGGGTCCGGGCTCCGTCCTCATCCCCACGGCCGGGGCGCTGGTGATCGGCCTGATGGCCCGCTACGGCTCGGAGAAGATCCGCGGCCACGGCATCCCGGAGGCGCTGGAGGCGATCCTCATCGGGCGCAGCCGGATCCAGCCGAAGGTCGCCGTGCTGAAGCCGCTGTCGTCGGCGATTTCCATCGGCACCGGCGGCCCGTTCGGCGCCGAGGGGCCGATCATCATGACCGGCGGCGCGCTGGGGTCGCTGTTCGCGCAGCTATTCCACATGACCGCCGCGGAACGGAAGGTGCTGCTCGTGGCCGGGGCGGCCGCGGGCATGACGGGGGTGTTCGGCACCCCGATCGCGGCGGTGCTGCTGGCGGTGGAGCTGCTGCTGTTCGAGTGGAAGCCGCGCAGCTTCATTCCGGTGGTCGTGGCCTGCGCCGTGGCGGCCCTGGAGCGCGGCTACGTGCTGCCGGCGGCCCCCCTGTTCGCCCATGCCGGGACCAGCCCCGACACCCCGGCCTGCATCCTCGGCTGGGTCGCGACCGGCCTGCTGAGCGGCCTCGGCTCCGGGATGCTGACCGCGATGGTCTATGGCAGCGAGGATGCGTTCGGCCATCTGAAGCTGCACTGGATGTGGTGGCCGGTCCTCGGCGGGCTCGTGGTCGGCCTGGGCGGGCTGGTCGAGCCGGCGGCGCTCGGCGTCGGCTACGACACCATCGCCGACCTGCTCTCCGGCCATCTCGCACTCGGCGCCGTGGCGCTCCTGCTGGTGGTCAAGGCGGTGATCTGGGCGGTCGCCCTCGGCTCCGGCACCTCGGGCGGCGTGCTGGCGCCGCTGCTGATCATGGGCGGGGCGCTCGGCGCGCTGGCCGGGCACCTGCTGCCGGATGCCGGCCCGGGCTTCTGGGCCATGCTCGGCATGGCGGCGATGATGGGCGGCACCATGCGCGCGCCGCTGACGGCGGCCCTGTTCGCCGTGGAGCTGACCGGCGATTTCGCCGCCGTCCTGCCGCTGTTCGTGGCCTGTGCCGCCGCCTACGCCGTCACGGTGCTGCTGCTGAAGCGCTCGATCCTGACCGAGAAGGTCGCGCGGCGGGGACACCACATCATCCGCGAATACCACGCCGACCCCTTCGCGCTGACCGCGGTGCGCGACGTGATGGTGCGCCGGGTCGACACGCTGCCGGCGGCGATGCCGGTGGCGGAGGCGGCCCGGTTCTTCACGGCGCCGGAGCCGCGGCACAAGGCCTACCCGGTCGTGGACGCGGAGGACCGGGTGCTCGGCATGGTCTCGCGGGCCGACGCGCTGGCGTGGCTGCGCGACCCGCCAGCGGGCACGCTGGGCGCGGTCACGGCCGGCACCGACCTCGTCGTCGCCCATCCCGACGAGCCGGCCGGCGCGGTGGCCGACCGCATGGTGCGGCACGAGACCGGCCGCCTGCCGGTCATCAGCCGCGACGACGACCGCCTGGTGGGCCTCGTGGCGCGCAAGGACCTGCTGCAGGTGCGCCAGCGGCTGGCGGCCGAGGAGCGGGAGCGGGACCGCTCCTGGGGGCGGCAGCCCGCGGCGATCCGGACCCCGGCCTGATCACGCCGGCCCCCGGGTGAAATCCGCCGGTCGGGTGACGGCGGTCACCGATCCGGCGCGACCGCCGCGGCCGCGGTGACGCGGGTGACAGGGCGGGCGGCGGATGCGCCCTAGGGTCCTGGTCAACGGAGGCCGCCGGCCTCCCCGACCACAGGACCGAGTGCCATGACCACCACCACCGCCCAGACCTTCCGCCGGATCGCCCTCCAGGCCCTGGTCGTGCTGGCACTCGGCACCGCCCTGATCGGCACCGCCGCCGCCGCGACCCCGGATGCGCCCGCGCAGGTCCCGGTGCAGGCCGCAGTGCAGGCTCCGGGGCAGGCTCAGGACGCGGCCACCCCGTTGCACGCTTTCATCGGCGAGGGCTGGGGCTGATCCTCGAACGCAAGCAGCCCGCAGGGCGGGCCCGGCGCGGTTTCTTGATTTGTGTCAATGCGGTGCCGACGATCTGAAACAACCATGCTGCAGACACGGAATTCTCAACGACGCCGGATGGCGATCCCAACGTCGCCGTACGCTGCAGGAGACGCCGCATGATTCGCAGATCCGCCTCCGTTCTGGCCGTGGGAGTGTTCGCGCTGGCGCTGACCGCCTGCGCGTCGCTGATGGGAAACAAGCTCGACAAGGACGCGAACGAACTCAAGACCGCACTCGCGGGCGAGCCGGTAGAGGTCACCCGGCAGGACGGGTCCATCGTCATCACCTCCAGCGCCGACTACCTCTATCCGTCGGGCGGGTGGCAGCTCAGGCCGGGGGCGCCGCTGCTCAGCAAGATGGTGCCCACTCTGTCGCAGCTCCAGCACACGAAGATCGTGGTCGCCGGCTATACCGACAACACGCCGGTCGGTCCGCAGCTCAAGAGCATGGGAATCACCAACAACACCGACCTTTCGTACAAGCGCGCCACGACCGCCGCCGCCTATCTGCAGTCGCAAGGCGTGAACCCGAACCTGCTCTCCGCGCAGGGCTTCGGCGATGCCAATCCGGTTGCGTCCAACGACACGCCGGAGGGGCGGGCGAAGAACCGGCGGGTTGAGATCACGCTGACCGGGGACGGCACGTAGCCGCGCGGGATCAGATTCTGCCTTACCCGGCGATGCGCGGCGCCGCAAGAACGGCACGGGTCGCGTCAATCAGGCGGGCGCGGTAGGTGTCGAGTACGGTCTGCGCGTTCCTGAGCGCTTCGACGGAAAGGCCGCTGTGCTCGTCACCGGCATTGGCGCTGAGGAGGTTGTCGGTTGCGAGGTCGATGACCTGGAAGTAGCGCACCGTCAGCAGGTCCATTGTGGCATGCCACAGACGGCGGGGAGCGTCACTCGCGAAGTAGATGCGCAGGCGCGTCTCCAGTGCCTCGCCGGCAACGCGCGCGGAGTGGTAGTGCTCATCGAGGCTCTCGCGTAGCGCCGCGACGCGGTCGGGGGGTGCCGCCTCGCGCTTTGTCGCACGCCAGTACCGCTGGGTTGCCAGATAGAGGGCTGTGGCGGTCTGCGTCATATCGACGATGATCTGCTCGCGCAATTCGCGATCCTGGCGGCGCCGCTGCGCGCGTTCGGTGATCCGGGCGGCAATCAAGCCGATGCACAGCGTACCGACCACCGCGGCCACGAGGGGGCTGACGGCAGCGATGGCGGCGCGTTGCCAGAACGGTTCGTCCAGCTTCGACCTCCCGCATGACGGTCCGCGTCGATCGTATAGCAGGCCGCCGGTGCGGCAGCGACTAGCGCGTCGGAGTCTGCCAGATCGCCGATGCCCGGGACGTCCCCACGCGGTGACCGCCTGCGCGCAGTGCGGGTCGGCGGCTAATACAGGCCCGGAATCAGCCGGGACGTACGCGCGCGGTATGCATCGTATTCGGCGCCGAACGTCGCCTGCAGCAGCCGCTCTTCGGCACGGATGCGCACGAGGAGCGGCGGGATCGTGAGTGCTGCGAGCAGCACGCCGATGCCCGAGCGGAAGGCGAGGCCCCAGCCCAGCGAACCGGCGAGCAGCCCGAGATAGCTGGGATGGCGGATGACGCGGTAGACGCCGCCCGTGACCAGCCGGTGCCCGGGCTGGATCGCCACCAGCCCGCTGAAGCGCTCGCCGAGCACGAACACCGGCCAGAGCCGCAACGCACCGCCTGCGGCGAACAGCGCCACGCCAAGCCAGCGGACCGCGCTGCCGTCGATGGTCCAGACATCCATGCGGTCCGACCACGCCGGCAGGAAGCCCGAGAGCAGGCTGAGCACGCCGAACGCGGCGAGCACCCAGCGGTTGCCGCGATCCTCGCGCACGCCGGCACTCAGGTTGCCGCCCGCGAACACCCCCGCCGCGGCAAGGAGGACGAGGACGACTGCGAGCGCGGTCAGCGCCGGCTGCGCAAAGAACGCGGCGATGCCGCCGCGGCCCAGCACGGCGATGCCGAGATAGAGGGCGGTGCTGACGACGACGAGCACGATGCGGGCGATGGGTGAGAGCATGGAACCTCCGGCGCGGCGACATCCGACACAACGCGCGGCGTGCCGTTTTCCGCATGCCGCCTGTCTGAATGACCCTGCCTCGATCGACATGCGGATGCGACCCGGACGCTGACGGGGAAGCCGGCGCGCGAACCGGATGGCGGGGCCGGTCTCGGGAGCCGGATAGTCCGCCCATCCGGCGGCCGCCATGCTTTGCCTACCCGCGGGGTAATCGATTCTGTGCAGCGGGCGGGACAGGTTGGCCGTGTCGCAATGTCAGATCGCTCGAAAGGGGCCAGCCATGATCGGCCTGTTTGCAAATTCTGCGCGCAGCCTCGTCGCCCGCCTGGCCCTGCAGGTGATGCTCGGCGCCGGGCAGCTCGCAGCACAGCCCGTTGCGGCCTTGCCCGCGTCACCGGCGGCCGCGTGCCCGATTCCCGATCCCCAGCCGGCGCCAGCGGCGGATGCCGACGCCTCCGCCGTCATCGGGCCGGGCTGGGGCTAGGGCATGGTGACCGGAGGCGGAATCGCCGGAGGTCTGAATCATGCTCTCAAATCAAAGAGCTGGAACGGGGTGAGTGAGCGCGAGCGAACTCATCCCGTTCTAGCGCCACCGTACGCGCAGGAGGGTCCATGTGCTTCCTCATCGCCGCAGCAGCACTCGCCGTCGCCCTGCTGGGCGGCGCGGCGCTGGACCAGCCGCCACGGCACGGCCTGCGCGGGTGGTCTCCCCGCGCAGGCACGCGCCGGCGCGGTCAGTGCACCGTCTTCTCGAGCGTCGCGAGCGTCCCGGCAATCGTCTGCTGGATCGCGACCGGCACGAAGGGGTTGCTGTCGAGGTCGGCGATGATCTTCTCGCCCGTGAGGTACTTCTCGTAGTCCTGCATGATCTTCTTCGCCTCCGCGACCAGTGCGGCGCGCTGCTGCGGGTCGGTCGCGTTGGTCGCCTCGTCGAGCTTGTCGGCGAGCCGCTCGTCGAGATTGGCGAGCACGGGGGCCACCTTCTCGGTGTAGCGCTTCTCCAGGTCGGCCGCGATGCCGTCATTGGCGTAGGCGGTGACGATGGCGCCGCGCAGCTTGTCGAGATCGCTCTCCACCTTCTTGCGCGCGGCGAGCCACGCGAGGCGCGACTTCGCATAGGCGACGACGCTTCCGGTGGCCCCCGGCTGCTGGGGCGGCGGAGGCGCAGAGGGCGGCGCCTGCGATTGCGTCTGTGCGATCACCGCGTCGAGCGCGCGGCGCAGCTGCTCGATCGTGGCGCCGGCATAGACGAGGTTGTTGGTCTTGAGCTGCACGTTCGCGTCCGTCGCGATCTTCGTCA
>JAFKFJ010000063.1 GCA_017307335.1 Alphaproteobacteria bacterium
CGCTCCAGGTGCGGCGGCTCGACAGCGGCCGGACACTCGGCGAACACATGAAGGAAGAGGGCTTCGACCCGGACGCGGTCGCGGCGGGCGAATGCCGCCTGCCGCCGGAGCGCGTCGCGGCGTTCGTGGAACTGCATATCGAGCAGGGGCCGCATCTGGAAGATTCGGGGCTGCCGCTCGGCATCGTCACCGCCATTCCCGGGGCGCGACGGCTGCGCGCGGCGCGCGTGCATGGCGAATACAACCATTCGGGCGCAACGCCCCGGCGCTGGCGCGCCGACGCCGCGATGGCGCTCGCCGAACTCGCCTACCGGCTCGACGCGCGCTGGGCCGAGCTGGACGCCGAGGGGCGCTCCCTCGTCTGCACTTTTTGCGTCATGCGCACGACCGACGCGGCGGGGTTCACGAAGGTCCCCGGAGAAGCCTATTTCGAGCTCGACGTGCGCAGCATCGAGCCGGCGCATGTCGATGCGATCTTCGCCACGCTGCATCGCCTGGTGCCGGAGATCGAGGCACGGCGCGGCGTGCGGTTCGATCTTGGCGAGGAGGCGATTTCCGCCGGGACGCCGCTCAATCCCGGCGTGCAGCGCGCGCTCGCACGGGCGGCGGAGGGGCTCGCCGTGCCCTGGCGGAGCATGCCGAGCGGCGGCGGCCACGACGTGGCCTCCTTCGCGGCGGCGGATGTGCCGGCGGGCATGTTGTTCGTGCGCAACCAGCACGGCAGTCACAATCCGCGCGAGGCCATGCGGATGGACGACTTTGCGGCCGCCACGAGCGTTCTGCTGCACTGGGCGGCCGAGGCCGCGGGGTGAGGAGAGGCGGATGAGCGATACGCCGGCCGACCGGGTGCAGCGTGAGCCGCCGGCATCGAACCGCCGGCGCGACGACGAGGCGCCGCCAGGCCTGGGCGCGCGCCTGCGCGACTGGTTCGCCGACCAGCGCGGCCGCGCCGGGCTGCGCCGCCCGGAGGGCAAGAAGCCGCCGCGCAACGAGGTGCAGGCGCATGCCTGGTACTGGATCGCCGCCTTCATCGGCCTGATGCTGTTCCAGAGTTGGTGGGTGACGCACCAGAGCATCGAGCCGGTGCCGTACAGCCGCTTCCTGGAGATGTTGCGCGACCACAAGCTGACCTCGGTGCAGGTCGAGGATCAGCGGCTGCTCGGCACGCTCAAGGAGAAGCTGCCGAACGGGCGCAGCTATGTCTCCTCCATCATCGTGCCGGGCGAGGTGCAGAAGGAGCTGCAGGCGGCCGGCGTGGAATATACCGGCGTGCTGCCGAACATGTTCTGGAGCACGCTGTTCTCCTGGCTCATCCCGATCGGCATCTTCCTGGTGTTCTGGATGTTCGTCTTCCGTCGCTTCGCCCACAATCTGGGCGGCGAGGGCGGGCTGATGGCGATCGGCCGGTCGCGCGCGAAGATCTTCGTGGAGACGGATACCAAGACGACGTTCGCCGACGTCGCCGGCGCCAACGAGGCAAAGGAGGAACTGCAGGAGATCGTGCAGTTCCTGCGCGACCCCGAAGGCTACGGCCGGCTCGGCGCGCATGTGCCGAAGGGCGTGCTGCTGGTGGGCCCGCCCGGCACCGGCAAGACGCTGCTCGCGCGCGCAGTCGCGGGTGAGGCCGGGGTGCCGTTCTTCTCCATCTCCGGCTCGGAGTTCGTGGAGATGTTCGTGGGCGTGGGCGCCGCCCGGGTGCGCGACCTGTTCCATCAGGCGCGCGAGAAGGCGCCGGCGATCGTGTTCATCGACGAGCTGGACGCGCTCGGCCGCGCACGCGGCGCCTTCGGCCTGGGGGGCGTGGACGAGAAGGAGCAGACGCTGAACCAGTTGTTGGTCGAACTGGACGGGTTCGATCCGCGCTCGGGCGTGGTGCTGCTGGCGGCCACCAACCGGCCGGAGATCCTCGACCCCGCGCTGCTGCGCGCCGGCCGCTTCGACCGGCAGGTGCTGGTGGACCGGCCCAACAAGGCCGCGCGCACCGCGATCGTGGCGCTGCATCTGCGCAAGGTGCGGCTGGCGTCGGGCGTCGATCCGGAGAAGATTGCGGAGCTGACGCCCGGCCTGACCGGCGCCGACCTTGCCAACGTGGTGAACGAGGCGGCGCTGCTGGCGACCCGGCGGGGTGCGCAGCAGGTGGAAGTCTCCGACATCAACGAGGCGATCGAGCGCAGCATCGCCGGCGTGCAGCGGCGCACCCGCGTGCTGGCGCCGCGCGAGCGCGAGACCGTGGCATATCACGAGATGGGGCACGCGCTGGTGGCGATGGCGCTGCCCGGCACCGACGGCGTGCACAAGGTCTCCATCATTCCGCGTGGCGTCGGCGCGCTCGGCTACACGATCCAGCGGCCGACCGAAGACCGCTTCCTGATGCGCCGCGACGAGCTGGAGAACCGCATGGCAGTGCTGCTCGGGGGCCGGGCGGCGGAGATCCTGGTGTTCGAGATCGTGTCCACCGGCGCGGCCGATGATTTGCAGAAGGCGACGGATATCGCGCGCGCGATGGTGGCGCGGTTCGGCATGGTGGACAGTTTCGGGCCGGCGGTGTTCGACCAGGAGCGGCAGAGCATCGGCGGCGGCGGGGCGCTGCCGGCCGAGCCGTGGCGCCGCGACACGAGCGAGGCGACGGCGCAGGCCATCGACACGGCGGTGCGCGACATCGTGCGCTGCGCGCAGGATCGCGCCCTCGCACTGCTGCGCGAGCGGCACGACGTGCTCGACCGCGCGGCGAAGCTGCTGCTGCAGCGGGAAACGCTGAGCGCCGAGGAGCTGACGCAGCTTGTCGAGGGGAAGGTGACGCAGCCGGCCTAGGCGGCGGGTCGCGGATCGCGCGCGCGTCGCTCCGCCAACAACGCGCGCGACCTGATCGGGCGGTTCCGGCCGGGCGCTTGACGGCGTCCGCTGCGCGGGCAAGCTGCGCGCATGACCTCCGCCCGGCTGGCCGTCGATATCGGCGGCACCTTCACCGACGTCGCACTCGAATACGCGGGCGGCCGTCTCACTGGCAAAGTCCTGACCACGCCCGAGGCGCCCGAACGCGGCGTGATCGAGGGCGTGCGCGGCGTTCTGGATGCGGCTGGCCTGCACCTCAGTGACCTGGCCCTGCTGGTGCACGGCACCACGCTCGCGACCAACGCCATCATCGAGCGCAAGGGCGCGCGCACCGCCCTCATCACCACCGAGGGATTCCGCGATGTCCTGGCGATGCGCAACGAAAGCCGGTACGACCAGTACGACCTGAACCTCGTGCTGCCCGAGCCGCTGGTGCCGCGCCACCTGCGCCTCACCGTGCCCGAGCGGCTGGACAACGAGGGCCGCGTGCTGCGCCCGCTCGATGAGGCGGCGGTGCGGGCGCTGGTGCCGGTGCTGCAGCGTGAGCACGTGGAGAGCGTGGCGGTGGGCTTCCTGCACGCCTTCGTCAACCCCGCGCACGAGCAGCGGACGCGCGAGATTCTCGCCGCCGCGCTCGGCGTGCCGATCACGCTCGCGTCGGACGTCTCGCCGGAGATGCGGGAGTGGGAGCGGTTCTCCACCGCCGTCGCCAATGCCTATGTGCAGCCGCTGATGGCGCGCTATCTCACGCGGCTCGAAGCGGCGTTGCGCACGGAGGGCTTTGCCGGGCCGCTGTTCCTCATGCTCTCGGGCGGCGGCCTGACCACGCTCGACATGGCGTGCCGCTTCCCGGTGCGGCTGGTGGAGAGCGGGCCGGCGGGCGGGGCGATCTTTTCCGCGCACATCGCGCGCGAATGCGGGCTCGATCGCGTGCTGTCCTTCGACATGGGCGGCACCACGGCGAAGATCTGTCTGATCGACGACCACCAGCCGCAGACGGCGCGCAGCTTCGAGGTGGCACGGATCGGGCGCTTCAAGAAGGGCTCCGGCCTGCCGCTGCGGATTCCGGTGATCGAAATGGTCGAGATCGGCGCCGGCGGCGGCAGCATCGCCCATGTCGATGCGCTGGGCCGCATCATGGTCGGGCCGGAGAGCGCGGGCGCCGACCCGGGGCCGGCCTGCTACGGGCGGCAGGGCATGCAGCCGACGGTGACCGACGCCAATCTGCTGCTCGGCCGCTACGATGCGGCGCGCTTCGCGGGCGGTCGGCTGCAGCTCGATGCGGCGCCCGCGGCGGCGGCGATGGATGCCCAGGTCGGCGGCGCGCTGGGGTTGGCGCCTTCCATGGCGGCGCTCGGCGTGATCGAGATGGTGGACGAGACAATGAGCAACGCGGCGCGCGTCCACGCGATCGAGTCCGGAAAGTCGCTCGGCGAGCGCACGCTGGTCGCGTTCGGCGGCGGCGGGCCCGTGCATGCGTACCGCATTGCCGAGAAGCTCGGCGTCGATCGCGTGCTGGTTCCCGGCGGCGCGGGCGTGGGCAGCGCGATCGGGTTCCTGCGCGCGCCGGTCGCCTATGAGGTTGTCCGCAGCCTGTATCAGCGGTTCTCGACGCTCGACATCGCGGCAGTGAACCGGCTGCTGGCGCAGATGGCGGCCGAGGCGGCGGACGTGGTGGCGCGCGGCAGCTTCGGGGCGCCAACGCGCGAGAGCCGGCTTGCCTATATGCGCTATGTCGGCCAGGGCCACGAAATTCCGGTGAAGCTGCCGTCGCACCATCTGACGGATGCCGGCATCCCCGCGATCCGCGCTGCCTATGACGAAGCCTACACGCGCTTCTACAACCGGCCGGTGCCGGGATCGGACGTGGAAATCCTGAGCTACGCGGTGACGATCGCAACGGCGCCCGAGGCCGCGCCGGCCGCGCTCCCGCCGCCCGCGCCGTCGGTGGCGCGGCCTGCGCGCGTGCAGGCGGTGCGCGACAGCGTGCGCGGCGAGGTCGCCGACTGGCAGGTGTTCGAGCGTGCGGCCCTTGCCTCCGGCGCGGCGCTGCGCGGCCCCGCGATCATCGCCGAGGACGAGACGTCCACGCTGGTCGGCCCCGGCTGGCGGGCGGAGATCGACGCCCATGGCTACATCGTGCTCATTCGGGGGGATGCCTGATGTCGGCGCTTGCGGAAATCCAGCGGCAGGTGATGTGGAACCGGCTGGTCGCAGTGGTCGAGGAGCAGGCGCAAATCATGATCCGCACCGCGTTCTCGACCACGGTGCGGGAGGCGGGCGACCTGTCCGCCGGCGTCTTCGACCTGCAAGGCCGCATGCTGGCGCAGGCGGTAACGGGCACGCCGGGCCACGTGAACTCCATGATGGAGAGCGTCGGGCACTTCCTGCAGAAGTTCCCGGCGGCCACGATGCAGCCGGGCGATCACTACATCACCAACGACCCGTGGCTGGCGACCGGGCACCTGCATGACCTGACAGTGGTGACACCCGCGTTCCGCGACGGACGCCTGGTCGCGCTGTTCGCCAACACCGCGCACATCATCGACATCGGCGGCCTCGGCTTCGGCCCCGAGGCGCGCAGCGTCTTCGAGGAGGGGCTGTATATCCCGATCGTCAAGTGCTTCGAGCGCGGCCAGCCCAACGCGACGTTCTTCGACTTCATACGCGCCGGCTCACGCCTGCCGGTGGAGCTGGAGGGCGACATCTACTCCCTGTGCGCCTGCAACGAGGCCGGGGCGGCGCGGCTGGCGGAGATGATGGCGGAGTTCGCGCTAGAGACGCTCGACCCGCTCGCGGACTTCATCTTCACGAGTTCGCTGCGCGCCACCGAGGCCGAGATCGCGAAACTGCCGCGCGGCACGTTCCATGCCGAGATTTTCTCCGATGGCTACGAGACGCCGGTGCGCCTCGCCGCCGCGCTCAGCGTGGGCGAGGCGACGATCGAGGTGGATTTCACGGGCACCTCGGGCCTGTCCGGCCGCGGCATCAATGTGCCCGCGCCCTATTGCCGGGCCTATGCGGCGTTCGGCATCAAGGTCGTGGTGGCGCCGGAGATTCCGAACAACTGGGCGAGCCTGATGCCGTTCCGCTTCGCCATCCCGGAAGGCTGCATCCTGAACGCGCCGCGGCCCTGGCCGGTCGCGGTGCGTCACGTGATCGGCCAGTTGCTGCCCGACCTGATGATGGGCTGCCTGCATCAGGCGGTGCCGGCGCGGGTGACGGCCGAGGGCTCCTCGGCGCTGTGGAATCCGCCGCTGCGCGGCGGCGGCTCGGTCTCCGGCCAGGGCGGCGGCAACCGGCGGGTGCCGGCGGATTTCGAGGTCATCACGTTCAACTCCGGCGGCACCGGCGCCCGCGCGACGCTGGACGGGCTCGACGGCACGGCCTTTCCCTCCGGCGTGCGCACGATGCCGGTGGAGGCGACGGAGAACGCCGCGCCGGTCGTGTTCTGGCGCAAGGAGCTGCGGCCGGATTCCGCGGGCGCCGGACGCACGCGCGGCGGCGCCGGGCAGATCATGGAGGTCGCTGCGAAGGACGACCTGGAATTCGCGGTCAACGCGATCTTCGACCGCATCGCCAACGCGCCGCGCGGGCGCGCCGGCGGGGCGGACGGGGCAACCGGCGCCGTGGCGCTGAAATCCGGCGAGCGGCTGCGCACGAAGGGATTCCAGATCATCCCCGAAGGCGAGCGGCTGATGCTGCTGCTGCCCGGCGGCGGCGGCATGGGCGACCCCGCCGAGCGCGACCCGGCGCTGGTGGCGCGCGATGTCCGCGACGGGCTGCTCTCGGTCGCGGCGGCGCGCGCGGCCTACAAGGTCGTCGTTGCCGAGGACGGGACGCTGGACCAACGCGCCACGGCGGCGCTCAGGAGTTGACCCGATGACGCGGCACTGCGACCTCATCATCCGCGACGCGACCATCTTCGACGGCACCGGCGCGCCGCGCCAACAAGGCGACGTGGCAGTGACGGCGGACCGCATCGCGGGCGTGGGCGATCTCGGCGCATGGTCGGCGCCGCGCGAGATCGTCGCGACCGGCAAGGCGCTCGCCCCCGGCTTCATCGACGCTCACACGCATGACGACCGCGCGCTGCTCTGCGGGCCGGACTGCATGCGCTGCAAGATGTCGCAGGGCGTCACCACGGTCGTCGTGGGCAATTGCGGCATCAGCCTCTCGCCCACGCGCATGGCGGCGCGCCCGATGCCACCGCTCGACCTGCTCGGCGACGAATCCTGGTGGGTGTTCGACAGTTTCGCGGAGTACGCTGGGCGGCTGCAGCGCGAGCCGCCGCCGGTGAACGCGGTGGCGCTGATCGGGCACATGTCGCTGCGCATCGGCGCGATGGCAGGCGACGTGCACCGGCCCGCGACCGACAAGGAGGCGGCGCGCATGCGCGCCCGCCTCGCGCAGTCGCTGGCCGAGGGGGCGAGCGGGTTCTCCACCGGCCTCTACTACCCGCCGAACGCGAGCGCGCCGACCGACGAGGTGATCGCGGTCGCCGAGGCGCTGCGCGGTGCGGGCGGGATCTACGTGACGCATATGCGCGACGAGGGCGACCGGGTTCTCGATTCCATCCGGGAATCGCTGCAGATCGGCCGCGCCGCCGATGTGCCCATCGTCATCAGCCACCACAAGTGCACGGCGCCGGAAAACTTCGGCCGCTCGACGGAGACGCTGCCGCTGATCGCGGCGGCGGCGCAGACGCAGGCGGTGGATTTCGACGTCTATCCGTATGCCGCGAGCTCGACCGTGCTGCTGCCGGAGAAGGTGCGCCCCGACGTGCCGATCCGCATCAGCTGGTCGGTGCCGCACCCCGAGATGCAGCGGCGGTTCCTCGCCGACATCGCGCAGGAATGGGGCGTGGATCTGGTCACCGCGGCGAAGCGCCTGCTGCCGGCGGGCGGCATCTACTTCCAGATCGACGAGGACGACATGCGGCGCATCATGGCGCATGCGCGCAGCATGATCGGCTCGGACGGGCTGCCGCACGATGCGTTTCCGCATCCGCGCCTGTGGGGCACGTTCCCGCGTGTCCTCGGCCACTATGCGCGCGACCTCGGCCTGTTCAGCCTGGAGACGGCGGTGCACAAGATGACCGGCCGCCCGGCCGGGGTGTTCGGCCTTGTCGATCGCGGCGTGATCCGCGCCGGGGCCTACGCCGACCTCGTGCTGTTCGAT
>JAFKFJ010000064.1 GCA_017307335.1 Alphaproteobacteria bacterium
CTGGAACGCGCGATCCGGCTCGCGCTGCTGCCGCGCGACGAGGCGCATGAGCGTGCCGCGATCCTGGAAATCCGCCCCGCCGCCGGTGGCGACGAGGCGGGGCTGTTCGCGGCCGAACTGTTCGAGGCGTATCAGAAATACGCCGCCCTGCGCGGCTGGCGCTGGGAGGCGCTGGAGTACGACACCACCGAGCTCGGCGGCGTGAAAGGCGCGATCGCGGAGATCACCGGGCGCGGCGTGTTCGCGCGGTTGAAATACGAATCCGGCGTGCACCGGGTGCAGCGCGTGCCGGAGACCGAGAGCCAGGGCCGCATCCACACCTCCACCGTCACCGTCGCGGTGCTGCCGGAGGCGGAGGAGGTGGATGTCGCGATCGACGAAGGCGAGCTGCGCATCGACGTCTATCGCGCGTCCGGCGCCGGCGGGCAGCATGTGAACAAGACCGAGAGCGCGGTGCGCATCACGCATCTTCCCACCGGCATCGTGGTCGCCATGCAGGAGGAGAAAAGCCAGCACAAGAACCGCGCGAAGGCGATGAAGATCCTGCGGGCGCGCCTCTATGAGCGCAAGCGCGGCGAGGCGCAGGCGGCACGCTCGGCGGACCGGCGCGCGCAGGTCGGCACCGGCGACCGCAGCGAGCGCATCCGCACCTACAACTTCCCGCAGGGCCGCGTGACCGACCACCGCATCAACCTCACGCTGTACAAGATCGAACGGGTCATGGCCGGGGAACTTGACGAATTCATCGACGCGCTGATCGCCGAGGACGAGGCGGCGCGGCTGGCGGCCGAGGAATGAGCATGCTGCCGCCGCTGGCGTTCCAGCTCTTCGCCAACCCGCGTGCGGGCCGCCCGGCGGAGGATGTGCTGAGCGAGGCGGGGTTCGCCGAAGCCCAGCGCGAGATCACGTCCTGGCCCGGCTATGCGCCGACCCCGCTCGTCGATCTGCCCTGGGTGGCGGAGCCGACGGGGCTCGGCGTGGTGCGCATGAAGGACGAGTCCGGCCGCTTCGGCCTGGGCAGCTTCAAGGCGCTCGGCGGCGCCTATGCGGTCGCGCGGCTGCTGATCGCCGGGCTGGCGAAGCGAGGGGTTGCCGCGACCTCCGCCGAGCTGGCCGCCGGGTGCTTTGCCGATGCCACCCGCACGGTCACCGTGACCACGGCGACCGACGGCAACCACGGCCGCGCGGTCGCCTGGGGCGCCCAACGGTTCCACTGCCGGTCCGTGATCTTCATCCACGCCGCGGTGAGCGAGGGGCGGGCCGCCGCCATCGCCCGCTACGGCGCGGAGGTGCGGCGGGTGCAGGGCACCTACGACGACGCGGTGCGGGAGGCGGCGCGGGTCGCGGCGGCCGAGGGATGGTTCGTGGTCTCCGACACCGCCTGGCCCGGCTACAGCGAGGTGCCGGCCAACGTCATGCAGGGCTACCGGGTGATGGTCGCGGAGGCGCTCGACCAGTGGGAAGGCGCGCCGCCGACCCATGCCTTCGTCCAGGGCGGCGTGGGCGCGGTGGTTGCGGCGGTTGGCCTGCACCTGCGCACCCGCCTCGACCCGCCGCCGGCCCTCGTGGCCGTCGAGCCGGAGCAGGCGGCGTGCCTCCTGGCCAGCGCCGAGCTCGGCGAGCCCACCGCGGTCGTGGGCAATCTCGACAGCGTCATGGCCGGGCTCGTGTGCGGCGAGCCGAGCCCGCTGGCGTGGCGGGAGCTGGACCGAGGTGCCGCGGCGTTCATGGCGATCCCCGACGCCGCGGCGGTCGGTGCGCTGCAACTTCTCGCCGCCCATGGGCTCACGATCGGCGAATCCGGCGTCGCGGGGCTCGCGGCCGTGCTGCTTGCCGCCGGCGATCCGGCCGCGCGGGAGGCACTCGGGCTCGGCCCGGCGAGCCGCGTGCTGCTGTTCGGCACCGAGGGCGCCACCGACCCCGAGCTCTACGCGCGGCTGCTGGCGAGCCCGGCCGGCTGAGGCGCGGTCAGCTCGTCGTGCGCGGACCCATCAGCGCCTGACGGATCGCACCCACGATCACCATCAGCACGCCGCCGCCGGCGCCGCCCGCGATGATCTGGCTGATGATGGCGCCGATATCGAGGCCGCCGGCCGCCGCGTCCGGCGCGCCCGCCGCGGGCATCTCGCCGCCGGTGACGAACGCGCCCACGATCTGCGCCAGGCCGGCGCCGCCGATCAGGCCGGCGATGGTGTTGCCGATCGTGCCCAGATTGAACTGCTTCAGCAGTGCACCGGCAATGTTGCCGCCGACTGCACCGCTGATGAGCTGGATGATAAGACCGACGATTCCGCCCCACATGGCGATTTCTCCTCTGGCCGGCAGCGTCACGGATCGCAAGGATTGCGCGGCTGCAACTGCCCCGGATATTTCCGGGGATCAGGAAAAGGCCGGCTGCGCCGCCACGAATCGGCGGCTTCGTCTGTTCATCTCGCCAGGAATTCTGCGCCGATCAATCGGACGGCCCATCACTTCGGCGTGGCCGTGGTCGCCGCCGCCTCAGCCGCCGAGCACCGGCACCGCCTGCGCCATGGCCGCCTCCATCGGCGCCACCGTCACCAGTGCGCCACCCTGCCATTGGGCGAGATACGGCATCGCCCGCATGTTCTGGCCGCGTTCGTCGAACTTGGCGCCGAACCCGCCCACCGTCGCGCCCGGCGGAATATCCGTCGCCAGCACCGCGGCGCGCAGCTTGTCCCGCTCCAGGCCGCCCGCGCGCTGGATGATGTCGAAGAAGATCCGCGCACCCGCAAACGCGACCAGCGAGTGGCCGGAACGCGGCGGCGCGCCATACTTGCGCTGGTAGGCGGCGGCGAGCTCGCCGACGCCCGGGGCCACCACGTCGGACACGCGGTACGGCGTCACGCCCACGCTCATGACGCCCTGAAAGGCGGCCCCCAGCATCTGTGCGGTGTCGTTCAGCGAATAGCCGCCGTTGGCGCCGATGACCATGCGCGGCCGCCAGCCGGCCTGCTGCATTGCGCGGTGGAACAGCAACACGTCGTTGATCTGCGCCGCGTGCAGCACGACGTCGACGTTGTTGGCGCGCAGCCGCTCCACGGTCGGGGCGAAGTCGAGGATGCCGATGCCGTAGGCGATCCGCTCGGCATGCACGAAGCCGCGTTCCCGACAGCGGGTTTCCTGGGCGTTTGCCAGCGCGGTGCCGGCAATCCCGTCCTCGTGCAGGATCGCGACGCTGAGCTTGGCCGGTTCGCTCTGCCAGTGCGGCGCCAGCAGGTCGGCGACGGTATCGACCGCAAGCACGCCCGTGGCGCTCGCCAGCGGCCCGCTGCGGAACAGCAGCTTCAGGCCGCGCTCGGTGATCGCGTCGGCGAGCGCGTCGAGCTCGAAGAACGGCACGCCGGCGAGTTCGGTGACCACCGAGGCGGCGAAGGACACCGCCGAGGCGTAGCTGCCGAACATCGTGCGGGCGCCGCTTTTTTCCGTCAGGCGCTTGGCCTCGGCGGTCGCCTGAGGCTGGTCGGCGGCATCGCCGCGCAGCAGCGCGATCTGCCGCCCCAGCAGCCCGCCCGCGGCGTTGCGCTCATCCACCGCAAGGTCGAGGCCGCGAAAGCTCTCGTCGCCGAGCTGCGAGAGCGGGCCCGAGAACGGGAACAGCGCACCGATGCCGAACGTCGCCGGCGGCGACGGAGCGGTGGGCGTTGCCGCCATCGCAGGCGCGGCGATCGCGGCCAACCCGGCGCCAAGCACCGTGCGGCGGGTGGCCGGCACCTGCATCCCTCCGATCCGTCCGTTGTGATAAGCATCGGGCGCGCTCGCTCCGGGCGCAACCCGGTTTGTGGTAACGCAATGACCCTGCCCGAGACGATGACGTTCATTGCCGCCGAGCACCCCGGCGGCCCCGAGGTGCTGCGCGCCACGCAAGGCCCGCCGCCCAGCCCGCGCGCCGACGAGGTGCTGATCCGCGTGGCCGCGGCGGGCGTGAACCGCCCCGACATCGTCCAGCGTGAGGGCCGCTATCCGCCGCCGCCGGGCGCGAGCCCGATCCTCGGCCTGGAGGTTGCGGGCGAGGTGGTCGCCGCCGGGGCCGAGGTGCGGTCCCTGCGCCCGGGCGCGCGGGTGTGTGCGCTCGTCAATGGCGGTGGCTATGCCGCGTATTGCGTGGCGCCCGAGGCGCAGTGCCTGCCGTGGCCGGACGGCTGCGACGCGGTGCGAGCGGCGGCGCTGCCGGAGACGTATTTCACGGTCTGGGCCAACGTCTTCATGCTCGGCCGCCTGAGCGCCGGCGAGACCCTGCTCGTGCATGGCGGAAGCTCCGGCATCGGCGTCACGGCGATCCAGCTCGGCACCGCGTTCGGCGCGACCGTGTATGCCACGGCGGGGACGGCGGCGAAGGTCGAGGCATGCCGGCGGCTCGGCGCCGCGGCGGCGATCAACTACCGCGAGGCGGATTTCCTCGACGAGATCATGCGGCTTACCGACCGGCGCGGCGTGGACGTCGTGCTCGACATGATCGGCGCGCCCTATTTCCCCCGCAACCTGCGTGCGCTCGCGATCGACGGGCGGCTGGTGCAGATCGCCTTCCTGCATGGATCGAAGCTCGAGGGGTTCGACCTGATGCCGGTGATGACGCGCCGCCTCACCATCACCGGCTCGACCCTGCGCCCGCGCAGCACGGCGCAGAAGGGCGCGATCGCGGCGGCACTGCGGGAGAAGGTGTGGCCGCTGCTGAATGCGGGGCGGTGCGCGCCGGTGATCCACGCCACGTTCCCGCTCGCCGAGGCGGCGGCGGCGCATGCGCTGATGGAGAGCGGGGCGCATATCGGCAAGATCATGCTGAACGTCGCTTCGTGATCCTGCACGCGGTGGAGCGCGGTGCCGGCCCGCCGGTCGCGCTGCTGCACGGGTTGTTCGGCCAGGCGGTGAACTTCGCGACCGTGCAGCGCCGGCTCGGCGAGCGGTTCCGCACGCTCGCGCTCGACCTGCGCAACCACGGAATGAGCCCGCACGCGCCGACGATGACGCTCGCCGAGATGGCGGAGGACGTGCGCGCGACGCTGCGTGCCCACGACGCGCTGCCCTGCGCGCTGGTCGGGCATTCGCTGGGGGGCAAGGTGGCGATGACGGCGGCGCTGCAGGCGCCGGATGCGGTCCCCCGGCTGCTGGTGGGCGACATCGCGCCGGTCGTGTACGGCGGGCATGGCGCGCAATACGAGCGGTATCTTGCGGCCATGGCGGCGCTGCCGCTCACGCCCGGCCTCACCCGCGCGGCCGCCGAGGCGGCACTCGCGGCGGCGGTGCCGGATGCGGCGGTGCGGGCGTTCCTGCTGCAGAGCCTGCAGCCGGGCGCGGCACCGCGCTGGCGGATCAATCTTGCCGGGATTGGCGCGAGCCTGCCCGAAATCCTCGGATGGGCGGCGCCGGCCGGCGCGACCTATGCGGGGCCGACGCTGTTTCTCGCCGGCGCCCGCTCGGACTACGTGCGCCCGGAGCATCGCCCGGCGATCCGCGCCCTGTTTCCGCGGGCGCGCTTCGCAAGCCTGAAGAGCGCCGGCCACTGGCTGCATGCCGACAACGCGGACGGGTTCGTGGCGGCGGTGGAGGGCTTCCTGCAGGCGTAGCCGCCGGCCCGGCCCGCGATCGCCTTGCACATGGCCGGAATGTATGCGCTAGTCCCGCACGCACGCGGTGATCCCGATGCCTCGCATCGTTCGGCGGCTATTTCCCCAGGACGAACAGGCCGATGCGGATCGGCAGACGGCGAGCCTCGCCGGCCTCGCCATCACGCTGTTGCTGGTCGTGATCGGTCTGTTCCTGGTGCGCGAGCTGGCGGCGAAGAGCCTCGTCGAGGACTGCCTGCTGGCCGGCCGCCACAACTGCGACGCCGTGGTGGCGACCGTTCGCTAGCCGCCCGCACGCGCTGGCGCGTGCGGGCCGGAACCGCTCAGCGGCCGTAGTGCGCCGTGAAGCTCGCCTTGCCGATGGTCGCGAAATGCGTGACGAAGCCGACCACCGCGGGGGTCGGATTGGGCGGCACCTCCAGCTTGTCGGTCTTCACCGCGTAGAGGGTGAAGATGTAGCGGTGCGCCTTGTCGCCCTTGGGCGGGCAGGGGCCGCCATAGCCGGGCGCGCCGAAATCGGTCGAGCCCTCCACCGCGCCTTCCGGTGCCTTGCCGGGCGCACCCGCGCCTTCCGGCAGGCTCGTGACGGAGGCGGGGATGTTGTACATCACCCAGTGCCAGAACCCGCTGCCGGTCGGCGCATCGGGGTCGTAGACCGTCAGCACGAAGCTCTTCGTCCCCGCCGGCGCCCCGCTCCACGACAGGGCCGGCGAGATGTTCTGGCCGCTGCAGCCGAAGCCGTTGAAGACGAACTTCTCGGCCACCGTCCCGCCCGGCTTCACGTCGGCGCTCTGGAGTTTGAACTGCGCCGCACCCGCCGGGGCGGCGGTGAGCAGCAGCACCATCGTGCAGGCGAGCATGCGCATGGCGGTTCCTCGGGTTCTGACGGCGTTCCAGAGGCGGATCATAGCCGTGCTCCGGGGGATTTCCAGGTGCCGGCGTTGCGGCGCCGGCCGATCCGGCGCGCCAGCCTTGCCCGCAGCCGCCCCACCCGCGCGCCCAGTCCGCCATCGCGGCCCCCCACGATGCGCCGCAGCAGCCGGCGCGCCCCGGCGCGCAGGGGTGCGGTGCCGGCCAGCGCCCAGTCGCGCACCCAGAGCGTGAGCGTGACCAGGCGCGCAAACCAGGCGAGGCGCATCAGCGCCGGCTGGCAGGCATGCCAGATGAACACCGCGATCATCGCCGCCAGCACGCGGACGAAGAGGTAGACGAGCGCCGCCGCGGCCGTGTGGCGATGGACGAGCAGGACCGCGGCCCAGACCTCCCCCGCGCGCCCGGCCGCCTCGGGGATCAGGAACAGGGGCAGCGCCGCCCAGCCCGGCAGGCGGGCAAGCTGGCCCCGCACCGCCTGTACCGCGGCAAGGCGCGAGAGCCGGTCGAGCAACGCCCGCAGGCCCCGCCACAGGACATCCTCGGCGACGACAATCAGCAGCGCGAGCGGCAGCAGCGCCGCGTCGCGCAACGTGCCGAGCAGCCTGCGCAGGCGCGACCGCGGCCGGGCCTTGGTGCCCGGCCGGGCCGGATCGGTCAGGCTGCCGCCCTCGGGCCCGCTCACGTGCGTCCGCTCGCTCCAGGTTGGCCGGCCGGTCTAGCCGAGGATGCCCTGCGCCGCCACGGAGGTGCCGCTGTCGTTGCGCCAGGGTTGCGAGCGGTTACACGAAGACGTTCATTGTCTGCCCACTGCGCCCCGCATATTGCCCAGAAGGTCATGCGCCGCCCCAGCGTGCTGCTCGTCGAGGACGAGTTCCTGATCCGGCTGACCTTGGCCGAGGCCCTGGCGGACGAGGGGTTCGACGTGATCGAGGCAGAGAATAGCGCCGAGGCGCTGGCGCTGTTGCGGGCGCATCCGGACCTGGCGCTGCTGCTGACCGACCTGCATCTCGCGGACGGATTGAGTGGCGCGGAGCTCGCGCACGCGGCACGGCAGGTGGCGCCGCAGTTGCCGGTGATCTTCATGTCAGGGCGTCCCGACAGCGCGCCTGCCATGGCGAGCGCCCCCGGCGCGGCGTTCGTCGCCAAGCCGTATCACCCGATCGAGGTGTGCTCGCTGGCGCGTCGGCTCACACAGGATTAGCCAGCGCGTCATGGCGTTGCCACGATGCACGCCTATCTCCAGGAGACATTGCGCTTCCTGGGAGGGGCGAATGGTCTTCTCCTGCACTCGTCCACGATTGCGTGCGGCGCTCGGCGGGCTGGCACTGCTGGCGGTGGGTGGCTGTGCTGCCTATCCGGACGCCTACGGCACCTACGGCGCCTACTACGGCGGCTGGGGATATCCGTATTACCCCGCCTACGCCGCTGCCACGCCCTGGTGGGGCTGGGGCGGCGGCTGGGGCTGGGGCGCCCCCGCCTGGGGCTGGCGGAGCGGCTGGGCCTGGAACGGCGGCGGCTGGGGCTGGAACAATGG
>JAFKFJ010000065.1 GCA_017307335.1 Alphaproteobacteria bacterium
AACATCGCGTAGCTTCGCCCCTCGGCGCGCGCGCGCTCGTTCTCGCGGATCATCTCCTCCTCGTTGCTCACCGGCACGTCGCCCACCTGGATGATGACGTCGCCGATGCTCAGCCCCCGCCGTGCCGCGTCGGTGTCCTGCGCGACGCCGCTGACGAGGACGCCGCGCGGCCCTCGGGGGAGCTCGTTCTTGGCCCGCAGGGCGTCGGTCAGCGGCTCGACGGTCAGGCCGAGATCGGGCGGCACGTTCCACCGCGGCGCGGTGACGCGGGTGGGCGCGTCGCGCTCTTCCCATTGCGTCTTGGGCCACTCCGTCAGCGTCACCGGCAGCTCCATCTGCTTGCCCTTGCGCAGGATGGTGATCGTGACCGGCGTCCCCGGCATGGTGGCGGCGATGGTGCGCAGCAGGGCGCGCTCGTCCGAGGGGCTCTTGCCGCCGAAGCGGAGGATCACGTCGCCGACCTTAAGCCCCGCCTTGGCGGCCGGCCCGCCGTCGATTACCCAGGCGACGATGGAGGAGCGGGTGTCATCCATGCCGAGCGCCGTCGCCATCTCCGGCGTCAACTGCTGGACCTTCACGCCGAGCCATGCGGGCCGCACCCAGCCGTAGTGCTGCAGGCGCTCGACCACGAAGCGCGCGTCGTTCGCCGGGATCGCGAAACCGAGCCCCGCGGAGGCGGTGGTTGTCGAGATCAGCGCCGTGTTGACCCCGATCACCTCGCCCTTCATGTCGAACAGCGGCCCGCCCGAGTTGCCGTGGTTGATCGCGGCATCGGTCTGGATGAAGTCGTCGTAGGGCGTGTCCATGATGTTGCGGTTCAGCGCGCTGACGATGCCGGAGCTGACCGACATGCCGACGCCCAGGGGATTGCCGATCGCGAACACCGGATCGCCGATCTGCACCTTCTCGCTGTCGCCCCAGCGGACCGCCGCGAGCTGGTGCCCGAGCGAGACCTTCAGCAGCGCGATGTCGACGATGCGGGCGGCGTTGAGCACCTCCGCCTTGGCGCGCGTGCCGTCGGAGAACGTCACGTAGATCTCGAAAGCACCATTGACGACATGCCAGTTGGTGACGATGACGCCGGCGGGATCGACGACGAAGCCCGATCCGGCCAGCGTCATGACCCGGTACGACTGGCCCGGCTGCGCCGCCGCCGCCGTCACCGCCGACGTCTCATCGGCCACCTCGGCCTTGGCGGTGATGTTGACGACCGTGGGCAGCAGGCTGCGGATCAGCCCGGCATGGTCCGTCATCACCAGTTCGTCGGCCGCCGCGCCGAGCGGCCATAGCAGCACGAGCACCGCCGCCAGTCGGGTGAGGCCCCGCCCGCGCCGGCCCAGTTCCAGACACCAATGCATGAGTTCCTCCGCGCGTGTCCGCGCCTTCCCCGCCAGAATATCCAACACCCCCCGCGGGCCGCCACTGGCTTGGCGGCGGGGGTGCCATAGCGTGCCCGACGCACCGGCCGCAGCGTGTGCCGAACGGCACGCAATCGGCGAGTGAGCCTTCCCGGGTCTCGTCCCGGCGCCGCCGACGCTCCACCGGTGGGGTCACGCGGTCCGGACGCACGAGGAATTGACCGAGACGCCGCCTCGCGTGCTGCGCCCGGGCCTGTTCCCGCCCGCGCGGTCTGCCGTTGTGGCGCCGATGGCCTTGCTCACGCGAAGACTTGCCGGCGCGCCACGATCGTCAAACCCTGTGCCGCAGATGTTTGCAGGAGGACGGACGGCGATGGCGAGGAACGAAGGCGCGCATGAGCGGCGCATACGCGCCCGGGCGCTGCGGATGTGGCGCGCGGAAGGGGCGCCGAAGGGCCGTGAGGCCGAGTATCTGGAACGGGCGCGCGAGTTGCAGGCGATCGAGGATCACCCTCGGGCCGGGCTGCTACCCAATCCGACGGCCGGGCATCCGGGCGAGGGCCCGCCGGACACGCCCGTGGAGGAGGCGGAGATCATGGAGAACCTGGGCGAGTTTCCCGATCGCCTGACCGATCAGGGCGACCGGATCGAGACGCCTCTGCCGAAGGCCGAGGCGCGCCGGCTGGCCAAGAAGGGGCGCTGAGCCCCCTCAGGCGGCAAGCTCGCGCTGGGCGGCGGCGATCGACGCGTCGAGCAGCGCGGTCATCTCGTCGATCTCGGCGTCGGAGACGGTGAGCGGCGGTGCGAAGGCGGCGAAATTGTCGCCGCAGCGCAGGAGCAGCCCACGCTCGCGCGCCGCCCGCTCGATCGCCTTGCCCGGCCTCGCGCCGCGTGGAAACGGTGCCCGGGTGGCGCGGTCGCGGACCAGTTCGATGCCCTGGAGCAGCCCAGCCCCGCGTACGTCGCCGATCAGGTCGTAGCGCGCGGCCATCTCCTCGAGCCGGGCGCGCAGGTGCTCCCCGCGGGCACGCGCGTTGCCGACCAGGTCGTGCGAGAGGATCTCGGTCAGCACGGCGACCCCGGCGGCGCAGGCGATGGGGTTTCCGCCGAACGTGTGGCCGTGGTGGAACTGCACGTTGTCGTCCGCCTCGCCATAGAAGGCGCGGGCGACGCGGTCGCGGATCAGGATCGCCGCGAGCGGCGCGTAGCCGCCGCTCATCCCCTTGCCGCAGCAGGTGATGTCGGGGACCGCACCGAAGTGCTCGGAGGCGAACATGGTGCCGAGCCGGCCGAAGCCGGTGATGATCTCGTCGTAGATCATCAGCACGCCCGACTGGTCGCAGATCTGGCGCAGCCGCGACAGATAGTCCGGCGGCGGCACGACGAACCCGGCCGAGGAGATCGAAATCGGCTCCACGATCACCGCGGCCACCGTCTGCGGGTCTTCCGCCTCGATGGTGCGTCCGATCAGCTCGGCGCAGGTGCGCCCGCAGCTCGGATAGAGCTGGTCGAACGGGCAGCGGTAGCAGTATGGCGGATGGACGTGCAGGAACCCGGTGCCGAGCGGCTCGAACGGCGCCTTGCGCTCCCGCCCGCCGCCGGCGGAAAGCGCACCCATCGTTCCGCCATGATAGCCGCCGTAGCGGCCGATGATCTTGTACCGATGCGGCGCGCCGGTCTGGCGGTGGAACTGCCGCGCGAGTTTCATCGCTGCCTCGGTGGCCTCCGAACCGCCGCTCAGCAGCTTCGCGGCGCCGACCCCCGGCGGGGCCACGCGCAGCAGCAACTCGGTCAGTTGCAGCGCCGCCGGGTTGGTGCCGTGCAGCGGCGGCGCGAAGGCGAGGTGCTCAAGCTGCGCACCGATCGCCGCGATCACGGCACGATTGCCGTGCCCGACACTGGCGGTGAACACGCCGGACAGCGCGTCGATGAACGCATGCCCGTCGGTGGTCTTGAGCCGGATGCCCGCACCTTCGGTGAATACCAGCGGGTCCTTCGCGAACTCCTGCATCTGCATGAAGTCGAGGAACAGCGAGGGGACGATGTTGTCGTAGCGCTTCATGCCGTGGTCCGCCTCCGTCCTCGTGCCGGCAGATGTCGTTACGACCACGTTCTATGACAGTAACGACCGTGCCGCGCAAGGGCCCCGTGCTAGGATGCCGCCCGCGGCACGCGCGGATCGTCGGGCTCCAGGACGCAGGCATCGAGTTCGATGCCGGCAGGCGTAGGTTTCGCGAAGGTGTAGACGAACTGATCCTCGCGCACCGGGCCGAGATGTTTTTCATGGTCGGGGAAGACGACGATGACATTCCTGCCGAGCGCGATCAGCACGTGCCGCCGTGCCTGCACCGCGGCGAGCGCCCAGCGTTTGATCGCGCCATAGTACGGCTCCTTGCGCCAGGCATCGGGGCGGCCCGGATCGACGTGCACCACGATCCGTGTGCCCTGCCGATCCACCGCGACCACCAGCTTGCACTGCTCCGGATGCCAGCGCGCGTCGAGTGCCGGGTCGAGCAGGTAGGCGCAGTTGAAGTCACGGCATTCGTCGGGACGGTCGGCGTAGACGGCGCACCCCCCGCCGATGCGGCAATGGCGGCACCAGGAGGCAGCGGGCTTGGCGAGCGCGGCAACCGGCACGAGCTTGCAGCAGAGCGTACATCCGTCGCAGGCCCGGCCGGCGACCACCGCAGCTTCACTCACCCCGTCTCTCCCCTGTTCCGGCGCGCAGCGCGGCGCCCATCCAGCACCGCCCGCCGGACGTGGCAAGGCACGGACGCGGGGCAGGGGGCGCGGCGGGATGTCGGCGCCGGCGCGCCGGGTTCAGCGCCGCGGCGGGCGGGGGAAGTCGCGCTCCAGTTCCTCGTGGATCGCTTCGAGGTCCTCGCCGTGCAGCGGGCAGAGGGTCAGGACCGCGGCGCGCACACTGTCGAACGTGCCGATTTCGTCGCCGGCCGAACCGTCGGGCAGCAACCGCTCGACAACCGTCTTCACACCGTTGCGGCTGATCGCGAACACCGGCACGTCGCTTGCGGGAGGCGTGACGAGGATCTGCTCGGTACGGACACTCTTGTCGAACTGCACGCGCCATCCGCCGATGCCCGGCGCACGCTGGCTCCAGCCGTTCACGAATGCGATGTCGGCAGGATAGAACACCGATGTCACCAACGACAGCTTGGCAAACGCTGGCACCACTCACCTCGTGCGTTCAAGGCGACCACAGATTAGACGCCTACAGGTTTATCGGGCCTGAATCCAGCTTCTTTCGCTGCCCGCCTCGACTTTGGCGCCGTCCGAGGCCATCTAGCGAGCCCGGAGCCCCCATGTCACAGATTCTCACCCGCGCGCCCACGCCCGTACTTTTCATTCCCGAGCGGCAGCCGATCCGTCCGAAGCGGCGACCGTTGCAGGTGGTTTCCGGCTATGCGCCGAACGGCGATCAGCCGGGCGCAATTCGCGACCTCGTGGCCGGCGTCGAGGCGGGTGAGCGCGATCAGGTGCTGCTCGGCGTCACCGGCTCCGGCAAGACCTTCACCATGGCGAAGGTGATCGAGGCGGTGCAGAAGCCGACCCTGATCCTCGCCCCGAACAAGACGCTCGCGGCCCAGCTCTATGGCGAGATGAAGGCGTTCTTTCCCGAGAACGCCGTGGAATATTTCGTCAGCTACTACGACTACTACCAGCCGGAAGCCTACGTGCCGCGCACCGACACGTATATCGAGAAGGACGCGCAGATCAACGAGCAGATCGACCGCATGCGCCACGCGGCGACGCAGTCGCTGCTGGAGCGTGGGGACGTCGTGATCGTCGCCTCCGTTTCCTGCATCTACGGCATCGGCTCGGTCGAGACCTATGCGCGCATGGTCGTGCGCCTGCAGACCGGCGGGCGGATTGATCGCGACGTGCTGGCGCGCGCGCTGGTGGAACTGCAATACCGCCGCAACGATGCCGCGTTCCAGCGCGGCACGTTCCGCCTGCGCGGCGAGACGGTGGACATCTTCCCAAGCCACCAGGAGGATCGCGCCTGGCGCGTCTCGCTGTTCGGCGACGAGATCGACGGCATCGCGGAGTTCGATCCGCTCACCGGCGAGGTCACGGCGAAGCTCGACAACGTCACGGTCTACGCCAACAGCCACTATGTCACGCCGCGCCCGACGCTCACGCAGGCGATCGCGCACATCAAGGAAGAGCTGCGCGGGCGCCTCGACTCGCTCACGCACGAGGGCAAGCTGCTGGAGGCCGAGCGGCTGCAGCAGCGCACCACCTTCGATCTCGAGATGATGGAGACCACGGGCTCCTGCAAAGGCATCGAGAACTACTCGCGCTATCTCTCGGGTCGCAATCCGGGCGAACCGCCGCCGACGCTGTTCGAGTACCTGCCCGAGGACGCGCTGCTGATCGTCGATGAGAGCCACGTGACGGTGCCGCAGATCGGCGGCATGGAACGCGGCGACCATGCGCGCAAGTCGATCCTGGCGGAGTTCGGCTTCCGCCTCCCGTCCTGCGTCGACAACCGGCCGCTGAAGTTCGAGGAGTGGGAACGCTTCCGGCCGCCGACGCTGTTCGTGAGCGCAACCCCCGGCCCGTGGGAGCTGGAGCGCACCGGCGGCGTGTTCGCTGAGCAGGTGATCCGCCCCACCGGCCTGATCGACCCGGTGACGGAAGTGCGCCCGGTGGAGCGGCAGGTCGACGACCTGCTCGGCGAATGCCGCCGTGTCGCCGCGGCCGGGGCGCGCGCGCTCGTCACCGTGCTCACCAAGCGGATGGCGGAGGACCTGACGGAATATCTCGGCGAGCACGGCGTCAAGGTGCGGTACCTGCACTCGGACGTCGACACGCTGGAGCGCATCGAGATCATCCGCGACCTGCGGCTCGGCGTGTTCGACGTGCTGGTGGGCATCAACCTGCTGCGCGAGGGGCTCGACATTCCGGAATGCGCGCTGGTCGCGATCCTCGATGCCGACAAGGAGGGTTTTTTGCGCTCGCAGACCTCGCTCGTGCAGACGATCGGCCGTGCCGCGCGCAACATCGACGGGCGCGTGATCCTGTACGCCGACACGATGACCGCGAGCCTGCGCTTCGCGATCGAGGAGACCGAGCGGCGACGGCAGAAACAGCGTGCCTGGAACGAGGCGCACGGCATCACGCCGCAATCGGTGAAGAAGGAGATCGGCCGCGTGCTCGAGAGCGTGTTCGAGCAGGACTACGTGACTGTCCGGCCGGTGGCCGACAGCAAGGTCGCCGAGTTCGTCGGCAAGGACCTGCGATCGAGCATCACCGAGCTGGAGAGCCGCATGCGCGCGGCGGCGGCCGACCTGGAGTTCGAGGAGGCGGCGCGGCTGCGCGACGAGATCCGCCGGCTGGAGGCGCTCGACCTCGGCTTGGAACCGCCGCCGGCCGCCTCGGCCTCGCTGCGGCCGCGGCGCGATCGCACGCCGGAACCGCTCGGCCCGGGCGGCGGCGGATACGACCCGCGCAAACGTCGCGGTGGGGGGCGACGCGGGCGATAGCGTTCCCGCGCGCCGTGCTATAGAGGCGCGGGGACGCGGGGGAGGACGGCATGCGCCTGGATTGCGTTGCGCTGGTGATGGGGGCGCTCCTGCTGGGGGCGTGCACCACGGAGCAGGAACTGGTCAACGATCGGGAGTCACTGCTCTCCGCCGCCGGCTTCGCATTTCGGCCGGCGAACACGCCGGAGCGGATGCAACAGCTCGCGAACCTGCCGCCGCGCCAGTTCACCTATCAGGAGCGCAACGGCAAGATCGTCTATCTCTTCGGCGACGCCCAGTACTGCAAGTGCCTCTACATCGGCTCCGAGCAGAACTATCAGGCCTATCAGCAGATGGTGTTCCAGCGCCGGCTCGCGCAGCAGAACATGCAGGCCGCGCAGATGATGAGCATGAATGCCTGGGACTGGGGGCCGTGGGGTCCGGGCTTCTGGTACTAGCCTCTCAGCCCAGCAGTCGCCCGATCACGCGCGCGGTGTAGTCCACCACCGGGATGATGCGGCCGTAGTTGATGCGCGTGGGCCCGATCACGCCGATCGCGCCCACGATCCGCCCGCCGGTGTTGCGCGCCGGGGCCACCACCATGGCGACGCCGGTGGTGCCGAACAGCCCGCTCTCGGCGCCTATGAAGATCCGCACGCCCTCGCTCTGCTCGGCGAGTTCGAGCAGGCGCAGCAGCGTCTCCTGCCGCTCCAGCCGTTCGAACAGGCGCTGGATCGCGGCGAGGTTCTCGATCTGCGTCACGTCGGCGAGCAGGTTCGCCTGCCCGCGCACGATGAGCGAGCCGCCGCGCCCTTCGCCGACCCAGGTCGCGAGCCCGGTCTGCACCACCTCGGCGGCGAGCGCGTCGAGCTGCGAGCGGTCGGCCGCCATCTCCTCCGCGACCGCCCGGCGCAGATCCGGCAGCGCCCGGCCCGCGAGCTTGCGCTCGGCGTAGGCGTCTCCAGTC
>JAFKFJ010000066.1 GCA_017307335.1 Alphaproteobacteria bacterium
ACGGCTTTGGCTTCGTGGTCGGTCAGTGCTACGCCTTGATCCTCGATCATGACGACGCGGCCAGGGTCCCGACCGCGCCAACCGGCCTCCCCGCTAGCCGGCCTCGTCCTGACGTAAGCGCTGGGAAGGAACCCTTCGAGATGAGCAACGTCCAGGACTTCGATTCCCTGACTGAACGTGCGGTCGAGGAATTGCGTCTGAAAACCGAGGCGCACCAGGGTTCCTGGGCTTCGGAAATTTCGACCGGTGGGACCTGAACACGAGCCAGGGCGACCTCATCTTCACCAACGCAGACGGCCTCACCGTCGTCTGCCTGGCGCAGGCGGTCGGAGCGTATAACTCGCTGGGCGGCACCTGGTTGTAGACCTGGGAGAACCCATCCATCCCGGATTCCTTCCAGCGGGACGTGCACAAGGTGAAGGCTTACGGCCAGGAGCACGGCTTCGACGCCCTGGTCGAGAGCTTCATCCGGCGCCGCGTCTGGCCGTGATCGCCCGCGCCGCGGCGTTTGCGCCGCTCTTCCTGGTCTCGGCCGCCGCGCTGGGGTTCGAGATCGCGCTCACGCGGTATTTCGCGGTCGCGAAATGGTCGGAATACGGCTACTGGGTCATCTCCATCGTGCTCGCGGGCTTCGCGCTGAGCGGCGTGATCCTCGCGCTGGCCCGCGACTGGTTCGTCCGCTACGGACAAGCCTGGCTCGCCGGGCTGCCCGCGGCGCTGATCGTGGCCGGGGCGGTGGGGTACCATCTCGCCACGGTCAATCCCTTCAACCCGCTGCAACTGCAGAATCCGACGACCGTCGCGCCACAGCTTGTTGACATTGCAGGATACTACGCGGCGCTGCTGCCGTTCTTCAGCCTCGCCGGGCTGTTCGTCGGGCTGAGCTTCGTGCTCAACCCGACCCGGCTCGGTCCGGTCTACGGCGCGGACCTGCTGGGCGCCGGGGCGGGCGCGGCGCTGGTGCTCGCGCTGATGGCGCTGGTGCATCCGTTCCGGCTGACCGCCGCGCTGCTGCCGCTGCTGGCGCTGGCGGCGGTGTTCGCGCCGCGGCGGCGAGCGGCGCTGCCGGCCGCGCTCGCGGCGCTGCTGGCGGCGGAGGCGCTGCTGCTGCTCGACGACCGCGCCACGTTCAACGATTTCAAGGCCATCTACGCCCCGCTGCACACCGAAGGCAGCCGGGTGCTGGCCGAGCGCACGTCGCCCCGCGGCTTCTACCAGTTGCTCGACGACTTCACCGAGCGGGTGGACACCGACGTCTCCAACAACGCGGGCATGCTCGGCATTCCCGGCCCGCCGACGACGTTCGGCCTGTATCGCGACGGCAACCGCATCGCCGCCCTGCCGCGCCCGCCCGGTGCGGTGGCGGACTACGCCCCGGCGACGCTCGGGGCGCTGCCTTACGTGCTGCGGCCGCACGGGCGCGTGCTGCTGATCGGTGCCTCCGGCGGGTTCCGCATCGCCGAGGCCAAGGCGCTTGGCGCCGGGGCGATCACGGCGCTGGAGCCCGAACCGATGCTGAACGCGGCCGGGCGCCGCGGGCTCGGGCCCGCGCCGCCGGCACCCGTGCCGGTTTCGGCCGCCAGCCCGCTGGCCGCGGTTCGGACCGGCGGGGGCCACGACATCATCGACATCGCGGGCGATTTTCTGGACGCGGCGGAGGCCAATGCCAGCGCGTTCAGCGAGGAGGCCCTCGCCGCCGACCTGCGCGCGCTGCGGCCTGGCGGGATCGTCTCGATTCCGGTCTCGATCCGCGAGTTCCCCGCCTATGCGCTGCGGATGCTGGCAACCGCGCGGGCGGCGCTCCTGGCCGCCGGCATCGCGGACCCGGCGGCAAACGTGCTCGTCTACCGCTCCGCCTGGAACGCCCGCATCCTGCTCTCCAACGCGCCGTTCGACGCGGCGCGCATCGCCGCCGCCCGGGCCTTCTGCGACCAGCGTTCTTTCGACATCTCGTTCTATGCCGGCCTCAGCCCGACCGCGCGGAGCAATATCTACAACGACTTGCCGGCGGTCTCTTTCGAGGAAGGCGAGGTCACGTCGCAAGGTGGCGCGGACGACGCGATCGCCGACGAGGCCGCCATCGTGCTGGCCGGCGGGGCGGCGCCCTCGGCGCGCAGCTTCAACCTGAGCCCGATCACCTTCGACCGGCCCGCCTACTACGCGCTGCTGCGCCTGGACCGGCTCGGCACGCTGCTGCGCCGGCTTGAGTTGCTGCCGCAGGCGGAGGTCGGGGCGCTGGTCAACCTTGCCGTGCTGGCGCAGGCGGCGGTCATCGCCGTGCTCGTCCTGCTGCTGCCCCTGGCGGCGCGGCGCCGGCTGCGGGTGCGGCCCGCGGCGGCGCTGCGCGCGGCGGTCTACTTCGCTGCCCTCGGGCTCGGCTTCCTGGCGATCGAGATCCTGCTGATCGAGCGGGCGAGCTTCCTGCTCGACGATCGGACGTCCGGCTTCGCCCTGGTGCTGACCGGGATGCTGATCTTCTCCGGCCTCGGCAGCATGGCGAGCGCGCGGTTCACGGCGAAGCCAAGGCGGGCCGTGGCGATCGCGGCCGGCGTCGTGGTCGCGTGGTGCGCCCTGATGCTCGCCGGGCTGCAGCCGCTGCTGCTGGCGGCGGTGGGTTTGCCGGCCTGGGCGCGCGCCGCCGTGGTGCTGGGGCTGTCCGCGCCGGTCGCGTTCGCGCTCGGCATGCCGTTCCCGCTCGGGCTCGCGCAGGTGGCCGAGGGGCCGATGCTGCCCTGGGCCTGGGCGCTGAACGGCGCGTTTTCGGTGGTGGCGACGCCGCTCGCCAACCTGCTCGCGCGCGAGCAGGGGTTTCGCGGGGTTCTGCTGCTGGCACTGATGTTGTATGCACTCGCCGTGATTACTTTCCCCGGTCAGAGGAAGACCCTGCCGTGGCCGAACGCCTCTCCGCGCTGACCCGCCGCCGGCTGCTCGCCACCGGGCTCGCCACGCCTTTCGTGTTGACCGGGCGCGCCCGCGCGGCCTCGGCCGTGCCGTGGTCGCGGCAGGCCTATGAGACGGCGATGATCAAGTCCGGCCGCCCGGTGTCGCTGACCGCGGCGCAGTTCGACGCGATCCAGGCGCGCAAGCCGGCCGCGATGAAGCGCATCGAACAGTATCTGCGCGAGCGCCAGGGGGCGGCCGATCCGGCGGTGATGGCGGCGTTCGAGGCGGTGCCGCGCGAATACTTCCATTATCTTTACGACGAGCACCGCGCGACGCCGGGCGATGCGTATGAGGAGAACCCGAAGCCCTGGGCGCTCGGCTACGGCTCGGCACTCTCGGACTATCTCGGTCAGGCGTACATGACGCAGGTGTGCCACCCGAAGCCGGAGCATGTGACGCTCGAGATCGGCACCGGCAGCGGGTTTCAGAGCGCGCTGCTGTCGCGCATCGTGCACCGCGCGTACTCGATCGAAATCATCGAGCCGCTCGGCCATGCCGTGTCGAAGATCTTCGCGCCGCTGGGTTACGACAACGTCCAGACGCGCGTCGGCGACGGTTACTACGGCTGGCCGGAAGTGGACGGCGGATTCGACATCATCATCGTCACCTGCGCCGCCCAGTACGCGCCGCCCGATCTGCTGAAGCAGCTCAAGCCGAGCGGGCGGATGGTGATCCCCATCGGCCAGCCGTTCAAGCGCGGGCAGATCCTCTACATCTACACGAAGGACGAAGCGGGCAAGGTGCACTCGCGCCGCGATGTCGGCGTTTACTTCATCCCGATGACCGGCGCGATGATGTCGAAATCGACAGCGCCCGCATCGAAGCCGCCGCCGCCGAAGGCGCTGTAGCCACCGCCGCCGGGCGCGCGTTACTTCGCCAGCAGTTCCTTGGGCAGCAGAATCAGCACGTCCGATTCGCCGACGAAGTTCGTGAGCGGCTGGTCGGGATGGGCATACAGGTGGCGCTCCACGATCAGGTGGCGCGTCGCCGTGGTCTTCTCGCAGTGTTCGTTGACGTAGACACCGCCCACCGGCTCCTCGCCTGCGCCCGGCGGCTTGTCATGGCAGGTCCAGCCGTCATCACCGTAGTGATGGCGCGCCTGCAATCCGAACAGGAACGCCTTCTTCCGCAGATAAAGGCGCGTGTGCGGATCGGTCTGAATGTGGATGCCGTCCAGCCGCTTGTCGTCGCCGATCAGCAACGCAATGAGCGCCGGCTGGCCGGCCACGCGCGTGCCCTCATACGAATCGTTGAGCCGCGCCAGCGGATTCGTCGCCGGATCGTAGCGAAAGCTGACCGCGTGCAGGCCCAAGGCGTTGCGCGGGCATTTCTCGTATTCGCCCCAAATGGCAAGCTTGGTTGCGGGCGCGTCGGCGCATGCGAGATCGATGTAGCCGCTGGTTGGCAGCGCCTCCACCGGCTCGCCCACACGGAACTCGCGCAGGTCTGCGGGCTCCTCCGCAAGAGCGGGGGCGGCCAGCAACAGCGCCGCCAGCACGGGCAGCAGGCGGTGCATCATGTCAGTTCTTGTCCTTTTCCTGCGTCTTCTCGCGGTAGATGTTGCAGACGCGCGAGTCGCTGCCCCAGAAGTCGAGGCAATCGACGAGCGTCGTCGTGCCTTTGCCCTTCACGTGATCGATGATGTAGGCGACCACCGCCTTGATCTCGGGCAGGCGCAGATACGTGACCGGAGGCTCGGGCGGCATGTCCTTGCCGAGATCGGCACGGGTCAGGCCGTCGCATGGCTTGGCAGGATCGTCGTAGGCGCCGCGCATGTGATACGGCATGCCGGTGCCCGGGCGCCCGCATTCGACGGTGTGGATGATCTGATCGGGCGTAAGCTGCGTGGCCCGCAGCGACAGGGCGGCGCCACCATAGCCGCCGCCGCCGCTGCCGTCCCATTTGTGGCAGCCCATGCAATTGGCTTTGCGAAAGACATGCTTTCCCTCGGCATCGGGGTCCTGCGAGGGCGAGGAAGATTGCGCCGCAACATGGCCACTGATCGCCAGGGCAAGGAGGCTGGCGAGCAGCCAGGCTTTTTTGTGCATGGGCGTTTCCGGAACAGCGAAAGGGCCCGCACTATCGTGCGGGCCCCCTGCCTTGTGAAGCCTACAGGCTGAAGACGAAGAGCATCGAGCCGGGCTGCATCCCTTTCAACCCCGGGGTCCCGTCGATGAACCACTTGTCCCACGCGCCGCCCTGACCCGCGAGGATGCCGATGTACTGCTTGCCATCCACGGTGAAGGTCATCGGCGGGGCGCTGAGCCCGCAGCCGCAGTGGAATTCCCACACCTTCGCCAGCGTCTTGGCGTCGAACGCTGCGAACGTGCCGTCCGGCTGGCCGGTGAAGACGAGGTCCGGGGTCGCCAGCATGCCGCCGAGCAGCGGATACGGCGTCTCGGCCTTCGCCACTTCCTTGCCCGTCGTCACGTCAACAGCGGTCACGCTGCCGGTGATGCGGAACGGCTGGCTCGGCCCGCCGCCGGTGAAGAAGTTGCGCGGCTTGAAGGAGTTCGGCGGGGTCACTGCGACCTTGATGTGGTTGCAGCTCTCGATGACCGGGATGTACCACAGGTGCAGCTTCGGGTTGTACGCCGTCGGCGGCCAGTTCTTGCCGCCCATGTTGCCCGGGCAGATATCGGTCTCGAGGTTGGTGCGGCTCGGCGTCACCGCCGCGTTGTAGCGCTGCACCTGCGCCTTCGGGTCGTACTCGGCGGGCTTGCCGGTCTCCGGGTCGACGCCCTTCGTCCAGGTGACCTTCTTCACGAACGGCAGCGCCCAGACGAACTGGCCGTTGGTGCGGTCGATCGCGTAGCCGAAGCCGTTGCGGTCGGCCTCGATCGCCAGCTTCATCGGCTTGCCGTGCACCGTCGCATCGACCAGCACGTTCTCCGCCACGCTGTCGTAGTCATACGGGTCGTTCGGCGTGTGCTGGAAATGCCACTTCATCTTGCCAGTATTGGCATCCAGGCCGATCGAGCTGTCGGTGTAGAGGTTGTCGCCCGGACGATATTCATTGTCCCAGTCCGGACCAGGATTCCCGACGCCCCAGATGATCGTGTCCGTCGCGGGGTCATAGCTGCCGGTGACCCACGTAGAGCCGCCGCCGGTCGCTTCCGCGTCGTTGCTACCCTTCCACGTCTCGATGCCGGGCTCGCCCTTCGCCGGGATCGTGTAGGTGCGCCAGATCTCCTTGTGCGTGTTGAGGTCGGTCGCCGCGACCCAGCCGCGGATGCCGTATTCGGCGCCGGCCACGCCCGTGATCGCCATGTCCCTCACGATCAGCGGCGCGCCGGTGACGACCTCGCCGCGATCCGGGTTGGCGACCTGGCGCTGCCAGGCGATCTCGCCCGTCGCCTTGTTGGTCGCGATCAGCCGCCCGTCGAGCGTGTGGGAGATCACGAGGTCCTTCCACAGCGCGGCGCCGCGGTTGTCGACGCCGCAGCAGGCGATCGCGCCGGCCCAGTCGTGATCCGTCTTCGGGTCCATCTTCCAGACGATCTGACCCTGGCCGTTATGCGCGTCGATCTTGTAGACCGAGCCCCAGCCGTCGGTGACGTACAGGAAGCCGTTCTCAGCGAGCGGCGTGCCCTCAAGCCCGCCATGCGCCCAGATGCCACCGCCCTCGACGCCGCCGAGCTGAACGGTCCAGGCCACCTTCAGATGCTTCACCGTTTCCCGATTGATCTGGTCGAGAGTGGTGTAGCGGTGTGCCGAGTAGTCCTTGTGATGCGTGATCCAGTTGCCCTGCTCCTTGTCGGCGTTGAGCAGACGCTCCTGCGTCATCTCATCACCGGCCGCGCGCGCGGGCGCGGCGGCGAGCAGGGCAGCGGCGCTGCAACCGAGCGCAAGCACACAAATCCGCCCGACAGCGGATTTCAACAACCTCATATCCGTTTCCTCCCGCAAGACAGTCAATTTTTTCCCTGCGGTTAGCCTTCGACCGAGCGGCGCGAGAAGTCAAGGCGGAAGATGTTCGTGCGCGATGCCGGTGAGCCGATTGCGCTCCGTTGCAGGTCGTACCTCTGGTTGATCGTTTGATTGACGCCGCGGAATTGTGGATCATCCAATTTCCCGGCGCGTCGCTGACTCGCCGTTCGACCGCCGGCGATTGCTGCGGCGCACTGCGCTTGCGCGGTACCAGATCCTTGCGCGGTGCCAGATCCCGGACGATGCTGCGCGATATGGACCGCAACGTCTTCGACGCACTCGTCATCGGGGCCGGCATCGCCGGCGCCTCCGCCGCCGCCCACCTTGCCGCCGACCGTCGCGTGGCACTGATCGAGGCGGAGGACGCCCCGGGGTATCACACCACCGGCCGCTCCGCCGCGATGTGGATCCGCAACTACGGTCCGCCGGCGGTGCAGGACATGACCGGGCTTTCCCGCCCGTTCTTCGAGGCGCCGCCGCCGGGGTTCTCCGACACGCCGATCATGCTGCGCCGCCCGGTGCTGTTCCTGGCGCCCCCCGAGGATGTTGCGCAGTTGCGCGGCATGCTGGAGGCGGGGTTCGGCCTGCGCGAGATCTCGACCGCCGGGGCGGCGGCGATGGTGCCGGCGCTGCGCCCCGGCTGGGCGGCGATGGCGGCGGTGGAGGCGGATTCGTTCGACATGGATGTGGACGCGCTGCTGCAGGGGTTTCTGCGCCTGCTGCGCGCCCGCGGCGGCGCGCTCGCGCTGCGCAGTCGTGCCGGGCGCATCGAGCGGCGCGGCGGCGCGTGGGAGGTCGAGGTC
>JAFKFJ010000067.1 GCA_017307335.1 Alphaproteobacteria bacterium
GCTGCTGGGTGCTATGGCGCCCACCTGGATCGGCGCCGACCGCGCCGCCTCGGCGCGCGCGGCGGTGGCGGCGGGGGCGCAGGCGCTGGTGATGGATGACGGGCTGCAAAACCCGACGCTGCACAAGACGCTGCCGCTGCTGGTGATCGACGGTGCCGGCGGCATCGGCAACGGCCGGGTCGTGCCCGCGGGGCCGCTGCGCGAGCCGCTCGCCGCCGCCGCCGCGCGCTGCCGGGCGGCGGTGCTGATCGGCGCGGGGAACGAGCCCTCGCTTCCGCGCGGCCTGCCGGTGCTGCGCGCCGCCCTCGCACCCCCGCCGGACGCGGCGGCCCTCGCCGGGCGGCCGGTGCTGGCCTTCGCCGGGATCGGGCGGCCGGAAAAATTCTTCAACTCGCTTGAGGAAATCGGTGCAAGGCTGGTCGCGCGCCACCCGTTCCCCGACCACCATGTCTTTTCCGCCCGGGAGGTCGCCGCCCTGCTGGATGAAGCGGCACGGGCGGGGGCGGTGGCGGTGACGACGCCCAAGGATGCGGCGCGCCTGGCACCGGCGCAGCGCGCCCGCGTCACCGCGATCGGCGTGCGGCTGGTGTGGCAGGAGGAGGCGGCGATCGAACGGCTGCTCGACACGGCATGACGCGGCGCGCGCTGCTGTTCGACCTCGACGGCACGCTCCTGGAGTCGCGCCCCGGCATCGTCGCCGCGCTGCGCCACGCGATGGACGTGCTGGGCTGCCCGCTTGATCCGGCGGAGGATCTGTCCTGGGCGGTGGGACCGCCGCTGGCGGACGTCGCCGCGCGCCTGCTTGCCCCGTTCGGCGACGACCGCCATGCCGCGCTGATGACAGCCTATCGCGCGCGCTATGACGCGCACGGGCTGTTCGACTGCGCGGTCTATGCCGGCATCCCTGCGGTGCTGGACGAATTCCGCGCCGGCGGCTGGCGGCTGTTCGTCGCGACGTCGAAGGGCGGCGCGGTGGCACGGCGCCTGTTGGAGCATTTCCGCCTCGCACCGTGGTTCGAGGCGATCTACGGCTCCGACGACGATGGCGCGCTGGCGCACAAGCCGGAGCTGATCGCGCACATCCTGGCGCGCGAGGCACTGGCGCCGGAAGCGACGTTGATGCTCGGCGACCGGCGCTTCGATATCAGCGGCGCGCATGCGAACGACCTGCGCGCGGTGGGCGTGCTGTGGGGCTATGGCGGGCGCGAGGAGCTGGAGCAGGCGGGTGCCGATGCGCTCGCGGAGCATCCGGCGGCGTTGCCCGTGGCCGCCGCGTCGCTGCTGCGGGAGCGATAGCGCCGCCGTTGGGAGGGAACGCCGATGCACGACGAAGCCCCTGCGCTGCTGGTCCGCGAGATCGGAAGCTTCTTCGTCGGCGGCGAAAGAGTCCGCCTGCAGGGCCTGCCCGCGCGGGCGCGCATCAGCACGAGCCACGGCCCGGTCCACCCGATCGACCCCAATGGCGAGATCATGGCGGGACAGATGTACGTGCAGTACGTCCGGCTCGTGAGCCCGCGTGCGCCGGTGCCGCTGCTGCTGTGGCACGGCGGCGGGATGACCGGCGTGAACTGGGAGACCACGCCGGACGGACGCCCTGGCTGGCAGATGTTTTTCCTGCGCGCCGGCTTCGACGTTTTCGTGTCCGACGCGGTGGAGCGCGGCCGCGCGTCCTGGGCGCCGTATCCGCAGGTCTATGCCGAGGCCCCCTATTTCCGGACCGCGAAGGAGGCGTGGGAGGAGACGTTCCGGTTCGGCCCCGCGGGCTCCTGGCACACCGACCCCGCACTGCGGCGCCCGCATGCCGGGCTGCGTTTCCCGACCGCCGCGTTCGACGCGTTCCTAAACCAGTTCGCGCCGCGCTGGGGCTGCAACGACGTGCTGACGCAGCGCGCCTACAACGCCCTGCTTGGACGGATGCCGGATGGCGCGATCGTCCTGACGCACAGCCAGGGCGGCAATTTCGGCCTGACGGCAGCGGTGGCATGTCCCGACCGGGTGCGCGCCGTGATCTCACTGGAACCCTCCGGCGCCCCGGACCCGGCGGAGCACGATCCGCGACTCGTGGCGGGCGTGCCGCACCTGTTCATCTGGGGCGACTACCTCGACCAGCATTCGTTCTGGGTGAGCTCGCGCCCGGCCAGCGAACGATGGCGCGACGCGCTGCGCGATGCGGGGTGCGACGTGACGTGGATCGAACTGCCGGAGCGGGGGATTCGCGGGAACACGCATGCGCTGATGGCTGACGACAACAGCGACGACATTGCGGGGATGGTACTCGAATGGATGCAGGCGCGCGGGCTCATCGGTGCGGGTCAGCCGGTGGAGCGCGGAGCGGCCGCGTCGGCATGACGCAACCCTGGCCGCAGCCGCTCGCGCTCGCCGGCGTTCCGGGCTGAACCCGGACAGACCGTGGCTCAGTATTCGTCGTGCAGCCGCACCCAGGCCATGGTCCCCTTGTTCTCGTTGCGGCCCTTGGGGACGAGATCGAGCCAGTTGAACGCGCCCATCAGCAACTCGGCGCCACGATGATAGGTCGAGTAGGTGTGGAAGATGGCGCCGCCGTCGTCCTTCACGAAGATGCTGGTGCCGAACAGGTCCTGGCTCCGCTGGATCACGGTGCCGTAGTTGTAGATCGCGCGGCCGGCAGCGATGTCTTCGGGCGTGAAGGCCACGCCGAAATCGAAGTTGAAGTCGCTGCCGTGCGAAGATACCCACGGGAACGTCCAGCCCATCCGCGCCTTGACCGCCTCGATGCGCGGCAGCGGCACGCGCGAGACCGCGGCGAACGCGAGGTCGGCATGTTCGAAGTGCTGGCGCGCCGCATCGACATGGTCGGCGATGAACGAGCAGCCGGGGCACACGTGGTTCGACCCGGGCGTCAGCATGAAATGATAGATGGCGAGCTGGCTGTGGCCGCAAAACAGGTCGCCGAGCGTGCATTCGCCCCGGGGTCCCTCGAAGCCATAGGGCTTCTCGATCCTCACCCACGGCATCTGCCGGCGTTCGGCGCGGAGCGCGTCGAGTTCGTGGGTCATGGCGCGCTCCTTGGCGAGCAGTGCCTTGCGGGCGCCGAGCCACTCTTCGCGTGAAACGATCGCATGGGTCATGGTCAGTCTCCGGTTGTCGTTGGTCAGTTGCGCGCCCACTTGCGGCCGGACGCGAGCTTCAGCCACGGCGACAGGTGGAAGAGGCTCATCAGGAGGTACATCGCGGTCATGCCGTCGATCGGCAGGATGCCCATGCCCGACGCGCAGAACGCGGCCGGTGGTGCGCCGCCGGCCGCGACGCAGGCCATGAGTGCAAAGGTTGGCGACGCGGCGAGGGCGAGCGTGCCGGCCGCACCGCGTGGCGGCGAGGCGTTCGCATTCGCTTCACGTACTGCCGGGCACGTTGTCATCTCGCCGCTCCCGATCGATTGTCGCCGTTGCCGGCCGCTGCAGGATCGAGCGAACACGTAGGGCGGGGCGGGCGCCGGGTGAGAGTGACAAGTGTGGCGGGATTTCGATGGACTCGCTGATCACGGCAGCCGCGCGCGCCCTTGCGGCCGGCGACCCGCTGTCGGCGCTGAAGCGGGTCGCACTGCGCGACGATCCGCCCGCGCTCGCGCTGCGCGGCATCGCGATGGCCCAGCTTGGCGACCTTGCGCGTGCGAAGGAACTGCTGCGGCGCGCCGCGCGGGCCTTCGGCCCGAACGAGGCGACGGCCCGCGCCCGCTGCGTCGTCGCCGAAGCCGAGATCGCACTGGTTTCGCGCGACCTGGGCGGACCCCTGCGCAGCCTCGGCGCCGCGAGGTTGGCATTGGAAGCGCACGGCGATCGGGCGAACGCCGCGCACGCGGGCTATCTGGAGGCGCGGCGACTGCTGCTGATCGGACGCCTCGATGAATGCGAGCGGATGCTCGGCGCTGTCGATGTCGCGTCGCTGCCCGAGGCATCGCGGACAGGATTTTGGCTGGTGGCCGCCGGCATCGCGCTGCGGCGCATTCAGGCGGAACCGGCGCGCGCCGCGCTCGGTCGCGCCATGCGCGCCGCGCGCGCGACCGGCATTGCTTCGCTCACGGCCGAGGTCGACCGGGCCAGGGGCGCGCTCGATGCGCCCGCGGTGCGGCTGATCGCGCGCGAGGCGACGCGGCTGCTCGGGCTCGCCGAGGTGGAGGTGTTGATCCGCTCGGATGCGCTGGTGGTCGATGCGTGCCGCAACACCGTGCGTGCCGGTGCGGTCGTGATCCCACTCGCGCGCCGCCCGGTGCTGTTCGCGCTGGCGCGTGCGCTGGCCGAAGCGTGGCCCGAGGACGCACCGCGCGAAACACTGCTCGCCCGCGCCTTTCGTGCCCGCGAGGCCGATGATTCGCATCGTGCGCGGCTGCGCGTGGAAATCGGGCGGCTGCGCCGGGCGTTCGGACCCCTCGCGGGCGTGAGCGCGACGCGCCGGGGTTTCCTGCTGCGGCCGCACCGCACGCGAACGGTCGCCGTGCTCGCGCCGCCCGCCGAGGGCGACCATGCCGAGGTGCTGGCCCTGCTCGCGGATGGCGAGGCATGGTCAAGCTCCGCGCTCGCGCTGGCGCTCGATGTCAGTCCGCGCTCGGTCCAGCGGGCGCTCGAAGCCCTGGCGGAAGCCGGCAAGGCGGAGTGTTCCGGCCGCGGCCGGGCGCGGCGCTGGATGGCGTCCGGCGTGCCTGGTTTCCCGACAAGCTTGTTGCTCCCGGCGCCGCTGGCGGGCGGGTAGGATGTGGGCATGAAACCCACATCTGCCGAAATCCTCCGCGAGTACGGCCCGTTTCCCGAGATCGAGCGCGTGGCCGGCGTCAGTTTCGACGGACAGCGCGTGTGGTTCGCCTCGGGCGACAGGCTGAACGCGCTCGATCCCGAATCGGGCGAGATCGTTGGCGCGCTCGATGTTGCCGCGCATGCGGGGACGGCATTCGATGGCAAGCATCTGTTCCAGATCGCCGAGGCGGTGATCCGGAAGATCGACCCGAAGACCGGCGCGGTGCTCGGCACGATTCCGGCGCCGGGCAACGGAGGCGATTCCGGCCTCGCCTGGGCCGAAGGGTCGCTCTGGGTCGGCCAGCACCGGGGCCGCAGGATTCATCAGGTCGATCCGGACACCGGCACGGTGCTGCGCACCATCGAGTCTGATCGCTTCGTCACAGGCGTCACGTGGGTCGAGGGTGAACTCTGGCACGCGACCTGGGAGGACGACGCGAGCGAGGTCCGGCGCGTCGACCCCGACACGGGCGAGGTGCTGGCGTGCCTGGAAATGCCCGCCGGGGTCAACGTTTCGGGACTCGAGTCCGATCGCGGCGACCGGTTCTTCTGCGGTGGCGGGGGAAGCGGGAAGGTGCGCGCGATCCGCCGCCCGCGGCATGCCCCGCGCCGCGCCGGGGCGTGACTCGCCGCGCGTTCAGCCGGATTTCGCCGGGATGCTTTCGAACAGAGGCCCAAGGCCCTCGGCGACGGTCAGGTGCGCAATCACGGCGTCGCGCAGCCGCGGATAGGGCAGCTCGGCAAGCATCGCCGTCTGTACCGCCGCCACGATCTCGCCTGCGTCGGAACCGATCATCGTGAATCCCAGGATGCGATCGTCGTTCGCCCCGACCAGCGCCTTCATGAACCCCTCGGTCTCTCCCGTCGTCGCCGTGCGCAGGACATTCCGCATGGGCAGCCTTGCCACCCGGACCGCGATGCCCAGGCGCCGCGCCTCACCCTCCGACAGCCCGATCTGCGCCAGCGGCGGATCGGTGAACATGACGTGCGGAATCAGGCGATCGCTGGTCCTGCGGTTTCCGCCTGCCATGTTGTCCCGGACGATCCTGAAATCATCGACCGAGACATGGGTGAACTGGGGGCTGCCGGCGCATTCGCCGATCGCCCAGGCCCCTGCGGCGGTCGTTGCCAGCCGCTCGTCCACCCGGATGAAGCCGCGCGCGTCCACCGCGATCCCGGCCTTGTCCAGACCGATATCCGCCGTGTTCGGGACCCGGCCGGTCGCAACCAGGATGTGGCTGCCTTCAACCGTGCGCTCACCGGCCGCCGTCCGGACCTTCACGGAAACGGACTGCGCGTTTCGGCCATCGACGCTGAGCGGTTGCGCGCCGACGAGAATATCCATGCCCTCGTCACCCAGGACGCCGGCGACCACCTCGGCGACGTCCGGGTCCTCGCGCGCCATGATCTGTGGCCCGGGTTCGATGATCGTCACGCGGCTGCCGAAGCGGCGGTAGGCTTGGGCCAATTCGATGCCGGTGTAACCGCCACCGAGCACGATCAGATGCGGCGGCGCCTCGCCGAGCTCGAGAGCCTCGATATGGGTGAGCGGCTGTGCGTCCCGCAGCCCCGGAACCTCCGGGATGGCGGCGTGCGATCCGACATTGATCACCAGCGCCTCCCCGGCGAGGGCGCGCGAACCGCCCTCGTTCAACGTCACCTCAACGGTCCGAGGGCCGATGAGGCGGCCGGTTCCCATGATCAGTTCCGCACCGCTCGCCCTATAGGCCTGAAGGTGCAGCGCGATCTCGCGATCAATCATCGCCTGCTTGCGCTGGCGGACCATGCGCATATCGGTTTGGACCTCGCCCGTCCGCGCACCGAAGCGGGCGGCGTTGTGCACCAGATGGATGATGCGCGCGCTCCAGAGTTCGTTTTTCGAGGGCATGCAGGCCACGGCCGGACATGAGCCGCCGACCCAGCGGCGCTCGACGACCGCCACTTTCCTGCCGGAGCGGGCGAGATGCCAGGCGAGCAGCTTTCCGCCCTGGCCGCTGCCAAGGACGACGACATCGAACGCTTCAGGCTGTGCCATGACGATCTACCTCCTGGCGACGAAGTGCGGGATGGCGTCAGCGGGAAAGAAAGCCGCGGATCGCCGCGGCGATCTCGGCGGCGTGGGTCTCCAGCGCAAAATGGCCGGTGTCGAAAAAGCGCACCACGGCGTCCGGCATGTCGCGCTTGAACGCCTCGGCGCCCGGCGGCAGGAAGAACGGATCGTTCTTGCCCCACACGGCGAGGAACGGCGGTCTGTGGGTGCGGAAATACGCCTGGAAGGTCGGGTAGAGTGCGACGTTGCTCTTGTAGTCGCCGAACAGATCGAGCTGGATTTCCGCCGCACCGGGCCGGGCCAGGTAGAAATTGTCGAGCGAGTATCCGTCCGGCGAGACGGACGTCGGATCGGGCACGCCGTGCGTGTACTGCCAGATGGTGGTGTCGGGCGCGAGGAACGCGCGCAGCGCGTCACGGTTCGCCTGCGACGGTTCCTGCCAATAGGCGCGAATCGGGTTCCAGCCGTCGCTCAGCCCCTCCTCATAGGCGTTGCCGTTCTGCGAGATGATCGCGGTGATCCGGTCCGGATGCTTCACGGCAAGCCGGAAGCCGGTGGGAGCGCCGTAGTCGAACACGTAGACGGCGTAGCGATCGAACGCGATCACCTCGGTGAAACGGTCGATCGTCGCCGCGATCCGGTCGAAGCTGTGCCCGCGCGCCGGCATGTCCGAGTTGCCGAAGCCCGGCAGGTCAGGGGCGACGATGTGGAACCGGTCGGCGAGCAGCGGGATGAGGTCGCGGAACATGTGCCCCGCACTCGGGAAGCCGTGCAGCAACAAAAGCTTCGGTGCGCCCG
>JAFKFJ010000068.1 GCA_017307335.1 Alphaproteobacteria bacterium
CGCGAGGCCGAGCTGTGCCGCGACATGCGCCTGCACGCGGGGGTCGCGATGCGCGTCGGTTCCGACCGCCCCGCTGATCGCCGCCACCGCCACCTCGGCCCGCGCCGTTCCCAGCCGGGCGCGATTGCGCGCGAACTCGGCATAGTGGCCGGCGAGCTTCAGGCCGAAGCTCGTGGGTTCCGCATGGATGCCGTGGCTCCGCCCCACGGTGAGCGTATGCTTGTGCTCGAAGGCGCGCGCCTTCAGTGCCGCCAGCACCGCGTCGACATCGGCCAGCAACAGATCGGCCGCTTCGGCGAGTTGCACTGCCAGCGTCGTGTCCAGCACGTCGCTGCTGGTCATCCCGAGATGAAGGAACCGGGCCTCGGGCCCGATCGCCTCGGACAGCCAGGTGAGGAATGCGATCACATCGTGGCGGGTCTCACGCTCGATCGCCTCGATGCGGGCGAGATCGGCAGGCCCAAACGCCGCCATGGCTGCCCCGCCGCGGGCGCGGATTGCCGCGGCTGCGGCGGCGGGAACACTGCCCAGCGCAGCCATCGCCTCCGCGGCGAGCGCCTCGATCTCGAACCAGATTTTCAGGCGACGCTCGGTCGACCAGATGGCGGCCATCGCCGGACGGGTGTAGCGGGGGATCATCGGCGCTCCAATCTCTGTCCCGGAGCAAGCTTTCTATGACCGACGACGTCCTGCTGCACCAGCTCGCGGCGCTCGCCCAGGTGGTGCTGATAGACCTGACGCTGGCCGGCGACAACGCCGTTGTGGTCGGCATGGCAGTGGCCGGGCTGCCCACGCACCAGCGGCGGATGGCGATCCTGGTGGGCATCGGCGCGGCGGCGGCTCTGCGCATCGCGATGGGCGCGGTGGCGCTCAAGCTGCTTGCGATCGTCGGTCTGCTGCTGGCCGGCGGGCTGTTGTTGCTCTGGGTCTCCTGGCGCCTCTTTCGCGAGCTGCGCCGCCCCGCGGAGACCCATGCCCGGGCGGCCCCGAAAACTCTCGCCGCGGCGATGTGGCAGATCGCGCTCGCCGACGTTTCGATGAGCCTCGACAACGTGCTGGCCGTCGCCGGGGCCGCCGCAGGGCATTTCTGGGTGCTGCTCACCGGCCTCGTGCTGTCGGTCGTGTTGATGGGCGTCGCCGCCGACCTGGTCGCCCGCATGCTTGAGCGCAACCGGTGGCTCGCCTGGGCCGGCCTGGTGATCGTCCTGATTGTGGCGCTGCGGATGATCTGGACCGGCGGGCACGAGGTCGCGGACCACGTCCTGGCCGGCTGAGGCGGCCTCAGGCGTGCAGTTGTGCGAGCAATCCAGCGACGTCGGCCGCGCCCCAGTGCGCCGCGATGAGCCCGTTGCGCACCATGAGAATGTCGCAGGAATTGAATACTACCCGCCGCCCGGTGGGTGCGATCCCGAAATACGTGGCGCGGTGGGTCCCGGAATAGGTGAAATTCGCGGCCACCATGTCCCCGGCGACGACGACCGGGTCTGCGACGACCTTCAGGTCGGGCAGCGCCGTGAGCCGGGCCGCGAAATAATTCACCGTGTTCTGCTTGGCGCTCAACCCGGGCGGTGGCTTGGGGGCGGCCGCGCTGGTCTGGTGCTGGGCGTAGTCTTCCGCGAACAGCGCCGCGAAGGCCTTCAGGTCATGCGCGCTGAGGGCGGCGGCGAACGCCTCCGCGACGTTGCCGCCCGCGGCAGCCATGCCCGGAAGCGCCGCAAGGACCGTGAGCATCGCGATGCCGGTGCGCCGATCCATGGGCTCCCCCCCCCCCGTTCCTGGCGCGCGACGCTACGCCAGTACGACCCGACCGGACCACCGCTTGATCAGAGCAGTCCCTCGCGCCGGAAGCTCAGCCAGCGCCCGTTGCCGACGATCACATGGTCATGCAGCACGATCGAAAGCGCATCGGCCGCAGCGCGGATCTCCCGCGTCACGGCCACGTCCTGGGCGGAGGGCGTCGGATCGCCGCTCGGATGGTTGTGCACGACAATGAGTGCGGTCGCGTGCAGTTCCAGCGCCCGCCGCACCACCTCGCGCGGGTAGACCGGCGTGTGATTCACCGTGCCGCGCGCCTGCGCCTCGTCGGCAAGGAGGCGGTTGCGGCTGTCGAGAAACAGGACGCGGAACTGCTCCACCCGCTCGCGGGCGAGTGCCGCCGTGAGATAGTCGATCAGCCGGTCCCAATGGTTGAGAAGCGGCCGCTCCATGACCTCGGCCCGCGTCAGGCGCAGCGCCGCCGCCTGCACGGTCTTGAGTGCGGCCACCCCAGCCTCGCCGAGTCCCTCAACCGCGCGCAGCTCCTGCAACGGTGCGGCGATCGCGGCGGCGAAGCTGCCGAAACGGTTGAGCAGGGCGCGTGCCAGCGGCTTGGTGTCGCGCCGCGGCAGCGCCACGAACAGGACCATCTCGATCAGCTCGTGATCAGCGAGGGAGTCAGGCCCCGCGGTGAGCAGGCGGTTGCGCATTCGGGCGCGATGCCCTTCCGCGCCGACCGGCGTCGGCGCGGCGTCGAGCAGGCCGAGTTGTTCGGCCGATGCGCGCGGATCGCGGGCCATGTGCCGGGAGCCTGCCACGTCGCCGCCGGGGCGGGAAGATAGTTACGCGGCCGCGTAAGGTGCGAGGGCCGCGCGCCAGCTTGGCATCACCGTCATCGGCCGGCGGCTTGCGGTATCGATCACGACCAGCACGGAGAGCGCATTCGCCACCGTCTCGCCCGAAAATTCCAGGCGCTGGCGGAGATGGATTGACTTCGTGCCGATCCGCGCGACCGCGGTTTCGATCCGAACGTCCCCGGGCCAGTTCATCTCCCGCACGAAATCAAGCTCCAGGCGGGCAATGACCACGCCCTGGCCGAGCACCGGGTCGAGCAGCCCGCAAGCGGCCATCAGTTCCGCCCGCCCGGCCTCCAGCATCACGGCATACACGGCGTTGTTGACGTGGCCGACGGAATCCGTGTCGCAGAAGCGCAGGCGCTGGACGGTGACGAACGGTGCGGCCACGCCGTTCAGTTCGGGAACGGGGGCTTGTCGAGACCGGCCGGAGAGAAGGTGAACACCTCGACCCCGGTCTCGGTCACGCCGACCATGTGCTCGAACTGCGCCGAGAGACCGCGGTCGCGCGTCACGGCGGTCCAGCCGTCGTCGAGCACCTTCACTTCCGGGCGGCCTGCGTTGACCATCGGTTCTATTGTGAAAAACATGCCGGGCCGCAACATCGGCCCCTCGCCGGGACGGCCGAAATGCAGAACGTTCGGCGGCTCATGAAAGCGCCGGCCGATGCCGTGACCGCAAAAGTCGCGCACCACGCTGAAACGGTGCCCTTCGACAAACGCCTGGATCGCGTAACCGACATCGCCCAGCGTCGCTCCCGGCCGCACCGCCTCCACGCCCCGCATGAGGGCGGCGTACGTCACGTCCACGAGGTTGCGGGCGCGGGTGGAAGGCGGCCCGGCGCAGAACATGCGGCTGGAGTCGCCATGCCAGCCGTCCAGAACCACCGTCACGTCGATGTTCAGGATGTCGCCTGGCTCCAGCCGCCGGTCGCCGGGGATGCCATGGCAGACGACATGGTTGATCGAGGTGCAGATCGACTTCGGAAAGCCGCGATAGTTGAGCGGCGCGGGGATCGCGCCGTGGCTGACGATGAACTCGTGACACAGGCGATCGAGCGTCGCAGTTGCGATCCCGGGGCGGATATGCGCCGCGATCATGTCCAGGGTCTCGGCCGCCAGCCGTCCCGCCGCCCGCATGCCGGCAAAATCCTCCGGCGCATAGATGGTGATCCGCCGTGCGTCCGCGCTCCCGTCCATCAACCCTGCTCCGCCGCTACCGCGTCCAACATGCGCAACCCTCCCGCACGGTGCAAGGTCAGTGGCCGCTGAGTTGCGCGCCGCGCCCCGAAGGGCTCAGCGGCTCGCGATCTCTCCGGACTCGGGACGCAGGACGCTGCATGCGACGTGACGGCGCAGCAGGGTCGCACAGGCGTTGCGCGCGTCGACCTGGGTCAGGCCGGAGACGGCGGCTCGGAACATGGTACGCCGCCGCACCACCACCGGCTCGATCCGCACTTCGCCGTCGTCGGTCAGGCGGCGGACCGGGGACAGCGCCGCGCGGGCGGCGCTGCCGGTGCGGAAGCTGCCGGTCAGCAATCCCCAACGCGGCGCGCGCGGCGCCGAGGCCTGTTCCGCCGTCGCCGCCTGGGCGGTCGCGATGATGCCGGCACCCGCGCGTGCCGCCACCCATTCGCGCCGTCCCTCGGGCGGCACGTTCATCTGTTCGAAACCGGCATCGAGCAGGGCCGCCATGTGCAGGTCCCGCTCCCCCGGCCGCGCCGCCCCGAGGACCACGCCAATGAGCCGCACATCGGAGTGCACCGCGGAGGTCACGAGGTTGAAGCCGGATGCCTCGATGTAGCCGGTCTTGATCCCGTCCGCGCCTGGGTAGCTCTGCAGCATGTGGTCGTGATTGAGCACAACGCGCCCGCGGAAGGTGAACGAGGGAGTGCTGAAGTAGTGATACTCGTCAGGGAAATCCTGCACCAGATGGCGCGCGAGGATGGCGAGGTCGCGCGCCGTGGTTGTCTGTTCGGGATCCGGCAACCCCGACGCATTGCGGAACGTGGTGTGCGCCATGCCCAGCGCACGCGCCCGCAGTGTCATCATCTGAGCGAAGCGCCCCTCGTCGCCGCCGAGGAGTTCGCCCAGCGCCGCCGCCGCGTCGTTGGCTGATTTCGTGACGAGGCCGAGGATCGCCTGCTCGACCGTGATGCGCATCCCCGGGAGCAGCCCGAGCTTCGAGGGTGACATCGAGGCAGCATGCGCCGAAACCGGCACCGCGCTGCCGAGGCCAAGCCGCCGGTCCCGCAGCGCCTCGAACACCATGTACAGTGTCATCATCTTGGTCAGACTGGCCGGATAACGCGGCTCATCCGCATTGACCGCGCTGAGCACGGCGCCGGTCGCCGCATTGACGACGATGGAACTGTAGCGATCGGAACCGATCTGCGCCGCTGCCGGCCCGATGCCAAGCAGCGTGGTCGCGACGAGGGCCAGCAGCGCATAGCCACGCAGCAGGCGCATCACACTTCCGCGAGCACCCCGGCGCACTGCGTCCACTTCCACTCCTATCGGCGAAGGTCGTCGTCCAATGCTTACGCGGCCGTGGCGGCCCATGTCCAGCATGAAAGCACGGAAAAGACATGGAATGAAAGGCTTAAGGCTAGGATTTCAGGTCGAACCGGGTTCGCTTCCTGAAGGTCTCGACTCAGCATCAGTCGCCGAAACGTCTTTTTGCGGTGCACAAAAATTTCCGTTGACCCGTCGCGACGGCCTGCCTATCTAGCCATTGTGCGGTGCAGCAAACGCAACGGCGCGAGCGACGGGTTGGCTGGCGGCGGACGATCCGAAGGCCGCCCCACGCGACGCGCTCAACAAGGAGGACGACATGGCAAGAAAGGGCGGCGAAGGCACGCCGACCGATAGCACGGCGGACGCCGCGGTGTCCGCGTTTCCCGCCGCCGCCGGCACGGCGGAAGCGGTTGCGGCAGCCGCAGGCCCGGTCGGGGCGGCGGCCGAGGCCGGCATCAATCAGGCAGGTTCGGAGGTCAAGGCGAATATGGAGAAGGCGATGAAGACGGCCGAGGAGATGGTCTCCTTCGGTCAGGGCAACGTCGAGGCGATCGTGAAGTCGGGCCAGATCTGGGCCGCCGGCGTGCAGGATATCAGCAAGCAGGTGGCGGCCAGCGCCCAGGCGCAGGTGGACTACACCGTGGCCACCATGAAGGCGCTGGCGGGGGTCAAGTCGTTCAAGGAAGCGATCGACCTGCAATCGAGCCTTGCCCGCTCCTCGCTCGAGAAGGTGGTGGCGGAAACCGGCAAGCTTACCGACGCCTCGCTCAAGCTCGCCGAGCAGACCCTGGCGCCGCTCACGGCGCGCGTCACGCTGGCGATGGAAAAGTTCGGGCGCCCGGTCTAGTTCGCCCGACCTGCTTGCCTATCCGGTCGCGGGCCGCGATGCGGCCCGCCCGCTGAGAGACATGCGCCGGCCCCCGGACATCCCGCGGGCCGGTGTTTTGTATCTGTTCCGCGTGCAGTGCCTGCGAGGCATGCGCACACTCTTTTCCCGACCGCCCGGAGTTCGATATTCTGAGCAGGACAGGGTCGCCGCGGCGGCCAAGGGACGGTTCGTGTGGCCACGAGCAGACGGGCGCAGCGATGAGCGACGGTGACAAGCGCAGGGACGACGGGCGCATCGACGGCGGCGGCGAGGGTCCGACCACCGGCGTGGTGGTGCGCGCGCGTCCGAAAACGCGCAAGCCCGCGATGTATAAGGTCTTGATGCTGAACGACGACTACACGCCGATGGAGTTCGTCGTTCATGTCCTGGAGCGGTTCTTCCAGAAGTCGCGGGAGGAGGCGACTCGGATCATGCTGCATGTGCATCGCCGCGGCGTCGGCGTCTGCGGCGTGTTCACCTACGAGGTTGCCGAAACCAAAGTCACGCAGGTGATGGACTTAGCACGGCAGAACCAGCACCCGCTGCAGTGCACGATCGAAAAGGAGTAGCTGGCCGGATGGCCGGGGGTGGCACGTGGATTGCCTAGAATTAAATGACGGGAGGTGCATTGCCGCTCGCGGTCAGTGCACAATCGAGAAAGAATGAAGCCGTAAGCCGGTGGTGAACGCGGCCTGGAGGTCCGGAGTCGCGTATCAATCGGGGGCGCACCACCAGCCCCGGAAGGCCGAGGCGGCCGGTCGCGCTGTGAGCCGCATGAAGGAGCGTTGCACGCATGTTGTCCCGCAACCTTGAGCAGACGCTCCACCGCGCCCTCTCCTTCGCCAGCGAGCGCAAGCACGAATACGCGACCCTTGAGCATCTGCTCCTTGGCCTCGCCGACGACGCCGATGCCGCGACCGTGCTGCGTGCTTGCGGCGTGGACCTCGACCGGCTTCGCGGCGACCTGACCGAGTTTCTGGACAAGGATCTCGCCGGTCTCGCGACCGATCGGCCGGGGGACCCGAAACCAACCGCCGGGTTTCAGCGCGTGGTCCAGCGCGCCGCCATCCACGTGCAGTCCTCCGGCCGCGACGAGGTCACCGGCGCCAACGTGCTGGTTGCCCTGTTCTCAGAGCGCGAAAGCCACGCCGTCTATTTCCTGCAGAGCCAGGACATGACGCGGCTGGACGCGGTGAATTTCATCAGCCACGGCATCGCCAAGGCACCGGGCCGCGGCCAGACCCGCCCGGTCCAGGGCACTGGCGAGGGTCACGAGGCCGAGCGCGAGGAGAAGCCGAGCCGGCGCGGCCAGGACGCGCTGTCGAACTACTGCGTCAACCTCAACAAGAAGGCGATGGCGGGCAAGATCGACCCGCTGATCGGCCGCGAGAGCGAGATCGAGCGCACGATCCAGATTCTCTGCCGCCGTACCAAGAACAATCCGCTCTACGTCGGCGAGCCCGGCGTCGGCAAGACCGCGATCGCGGAGGGCCTGGCCAAGCGGATCGTCGAGGGCGACGTACCCGAAGTGCTTGCGAAATCCACGATCTATGCGCTCGACATGGGCGCGCTGCTCGCCGGCACCCGCTA
>JAFKFJ010000069.1 GCA_017307335.1 Alphaproteobacteria bacterium
GGGCGGCGAGGCGCTGCACGTTGTCCTCGCCTTGCGCGCCATAGATCATGGTCGGGTGCAGCATCACGCCGGCACGGCCGGAGCCGAGCAGCGCCGCCTCGCCGGCGATGACGCCGCTGCCATGCGCGTCCGGCCAGCGGGTGAAACGCCGCGTGCTGCCAAGCAGAACCAGGCGCGCGCCGACCGGCGCCGCCGCCAGCACCTGCGCAGTGAAGCGTGCATGCGCCGTGGAGACCACGGCGGTGGCGTCGGCGAGGGCCGCGGCCAGCGCGCCGGCATCCGCAAGGCCGGCGACGCGCGGCGGCGCGAGGCGCGGTTGCGGCGGCAGCACCGCGGCCAGCCGTGCCGGGTCGCGCACCACCGGAACCACCGTCCCGCCACGTGCCAGCAATGCTCGCGCGAGCGCGGCGCCTGACCGCCCGCTCGCGCCGATGACGTGCACAGTGTCGCTCACCGTCCCAGCCTAGCGGTGGGGCGCGGTCGGGGCGAGGCTGTGGTAGTATCATACCACAGCGTCCGATGCTTGACGTGCTGGGCGAGTTCCGACATAAGCCGCGCCCGATCAACTCCGGCAGGGACGCATGCTCAAATCGACCCTCTCGCTGAAGCCAGCGGAGGTGAACAAGGAGTGGGTGCTGATCGACGCGGAAGGGCTCGTGCTGGGCCGGCTCGCGGTGATCGTCGCCAACCGCCTGCGCGGCAAGCACAAGCCGCAGTTCACCCCGCATGTCGATTGCGGCGACAACGTCGTCATCGTCAATGCCGACAAGGTGCGCGTGACCGGCAACAAGGCCGAGCAGTCGGTGTTCTACTGGCATACCGGCTACCCGGGCGGGATCAAGGGCCGCACGGTGCGCCAGCGCATGGAAAGCGCGCATCCCGAGCGGGTGATCGAGAAGGCGGTGGAGCGCATGATCACGCGCGGCCCGCTGCAGCGCGCGCAGATGAAGCACCTCTATGTCTATGCCGGCACGGAGCACCCGCATGCCGGCCAGCAGCCGCGCCCGCTCGATGTCGGCGCGATGAACCGCAAGAACCGGAGGGCGTAGATGTCGGCCACGCAGACACGGACCCTCGCGGACCTCAAGGACCTCGCGGTCGCCCAGCCGGCGGCGACGGCGGCGGACCGGCCGAAGCGCGAGCCCAAGCGCGACGCGCAGGGCCGCAGCTACGCCACCGGGCGTCGCAAGAACGCGGTGGCGCGCGTATGGGTGAAGCCCGGGCGCGGCGAGATCACGGTAAACGGCAAGAAGGTGGGCCAGTATTTCGCGCGCCCCGTGCTGCGCATGCTGATCACCCAGCCCTTCCTGGTCGCCGACCGCTACAACCAGTTCGATGTCTACTGCACGGTTGTCGGCGGCGGCCTGTCGGGGCAGGCGGGTGCCGTACGCCATGGCATCTCGCGCGCGCTGACCCACTATGAGCCGGACCTGCGCGCGATCCTGAAGGCCGCCGGGTTCCTGACCCGCGACAGCCGCGTGGTCGAGCGCAAGAAATACGGCAAGGCGAAGGCGCGCCGCAGCTTCCAGTTCTCGAAGCGCTGAGTCGCCGGCGGCCGCCGCGCGCGCAGAACCTGCAAGCCCTGCGCCGGCGGCCGTTGCGTGCCGCCGCCGATGGGCGGAGTCTGCGTTGCCGAAGGAGGGCGCTCATGCCCAGCACCGCGCGGGTTTTCATCGACGGCGAAGCCGGCACCACCGGCCTGCGCATCCGCGACCGCCTGCGCGCGCTGCCGGTCGAGCTCGTCAGCGTCCCCGCCGAGCACCGGAAGGACCCGCATGCCCGGCGCGACGCCATGGCGGCGGCGGACCTCGTCGTGCTCTGCCTGCCCGACGACGCCGCGCGGGAGTCGGTCGCTCTTGCCGCCGGCCTCGGCAAGGCGGCGCCGCGCGTGCTCGATGCCAGCACGGCACATCGGGTGTCGCATGGCTGGATATACGGGTTCGCCGAGCTGGAGGCCGAGCAGCCGGCACACATCGCGGCGGCGCGCCACGTGGCCAACCCGGGCTGCTACGCCACCGGCGCGATCGCCCTGCTCCGGCCGCTGGTCGATGGCGGACTGCTGCCGCCGGACGAGCCGCTGACGATCAACGCGGTGAGCGGCTACTCGGGCGGCGGCCGCGCGATGATCGAGGCGCATGAGCGCGACGGCGGCCCGGCTTTCGAACTCTACGCGCTCGGGCTCGAGCACAAGCACGTCCCCGAAACACAGATGCACGCGCACCTGTCGCGCCGACCGCTGTTCGTGCCGTCGGTCGGGCACTTCGCCCAGGGGATGCTGGTGTCGATACCGCTGCATCTTGATCGGCTCACCGGGCAGCCGCGCGGCGCCGACCTGCATGCCACGCTCGCGGCCCACTATGCGGGCACCCGCGTGGCGGTGCTGCCGCCCACATCCGACGCCAAGCTCTCGGCCGAGGCGCTCAACGACACGGATGCGATGGAACTGTGCGTCTACGCCAATGAGGCGCGCGGGCACGCCGTGTTGGTGGCGCGGCTCGACAATCTCGGTAAGGGCGCGGCCGGCGCCGCGGTCCAGAATATCGCGCTGATGCTTGGCCTCCCGAACGCATCGGCCGAGGCGCCTTCCCGTGGCTGATGCGCTGTTCCGGCTGGACGGGATCGCACCGCAGATCGCCGAGGATGCATTCGTGGCGCCCACCGCGGCGGTGATCGGCGACGTGACTATCGGTCCTGAGAGCAGCGTCTGGTTTCACTGCGTGCTGCGCGGCGACAGCGCGCCGATCCGCGTCGGCCGGCGCAGCAATGTGCAGGATGGCACCATTGTCCATGTCATGGGGGCTGACCTGCCGACGATCATCGGCGACGAGGTCACGATCGGCCATGCCGCGATCGTGCACGCATGCACGCTGCACGACCGCGCGTTCGTGGCGATGGGGGCCACCGTGCTCGACGGCGCGGTAATCGAGGAAGGGGGCGTGCTGGCGGCCGGCGCGCTGCTGACGCCAGGCAAGCGGATCGGGCGCAACGAACTGTGGCCGGGCTCGCCCGCGCGCCTCCTGCGCGTGCTGTCGGCGGAAGAGCGGCTGCGGTTCGACGTGACGGCGCCGCACTATGTCGCGCTAGCGGCGCGGTTTCGCGCCGGGCTGCAGCCGGCCTGAACCCGCGGCGCACCTGCTCGCGGCGTGATCGCAAAAACCCGGTGTGCAGCGGCGATGTGGGCGCCCCGCGGCGCTCCCGCCGCGCCGTGGTGGTGGCGGCATGCGGCCGGCGCGGATTTGAAGCGAAATGCGCGATGATCTTGCCCGCGCCGGACTTATCCGCTACCGGTGAAGGCGAGTAAGTGCCCCCCGTAAACGTTCGTCCGGCGTGAAACGTCGGAACGGCAGGAGCGACTTCCGCATGTCCGATCCTCTCGACCGCAACGTGCTGTTCTGCCGAATGGTCGGCGTGCTGACGCAGGACCAGCTGGACTCACTCGAACACAAGACCGTCGCCGTGGGCGGCGCAGGCGGCGTGGGCTTTACGCATGCGGAAAGTCTTGTCCGGCAGGGAATTGGGCGGATCAAAATATCCGACCTTGATACATTCGGCCCCGAGAATATGGGACGCCAGTTCGGTTGCACTGTGCACACAATCGGGCGCGACAAGGCGGAAGTGCTGGAGGAGCGGCTGCTTTCCATCAATCCGGCACTGAAGGTGGAGCGGTTCGGTGCAATCGCGCCGTCGAATATCGCCGCGTTCCTCGACGGCGTGGATTTCGTGTGCGATGGCGTTGACTATTTCAACATTCTCGCGCGCCGTCTGCTGCATGCCGAGGCGCGGCGGCGGCGCATCCCGGCGATGATCGTCGGGCCGCAGGCGTACGGGTGCGCGATCTTCTTCTTCCATCCCGATCACATGTCGTTCGACGAGTATTTCGATGTGAACGACGACATGCCGGAGCAGGCACAGCTCGACAACTGGGGCGCCGGGCTGAGCCCGGGCAAGATCTTTCGCCACTACGCCGGCGCGCCGGACCTGGACATGCGCGCCAAGCGCGCCTCCACCGTCAGCGCGGTGTGCCTGCTTTCGACCGCGGTGATGGCGGGCATCGCGCTGCGCAATCTGCTGAACGAGCCGGTGGCGATCAAGCCGGTTCCCTACATGTACCACCTCGATATGGTAGTGGCCCGGTTCGAGGAAATCCATGTGCCGCAGGGCCTCCGGGGCCTCAACGCGGACCCGGAACGCTACCTGCGCTGAGGCGTCGCTGCGCGCCTCAGGCACCGGGTGCGCGCAGAAATTTCTCCATCCGGAAGCGAAGCAGGGCCTGCCCGCGACGGGCGACTGTCTCGGGCGCGATGACCCGGAAGCCGCGACGCTCGAAGAACGGGCGCGCGGTGATGCTCGCTTCGGTGAACAGGCGCCGCAGGTGGCCGGCGCCGGCGGCATCCTCGACCTGTCGCAGCAAGGCGCTGGCGACGCCCTGACGCTGGAAGCCAGGGTGCACGAACATCATGTCGAGATGCCCGTCGGGTTCGAGATCCGTGAAGCCGACGACGGTGCCGCCGGTCTCCGCCACCCAGGTGGGACGGCTCGCGCACCGGGCGGCGAACAGCGTGCGCTCGATGTCATCCGGCGCCCACGCCATGACCTGCGCCTCGCTGTAGTCCCGGCGGGCGACGATCCGCACCGCCCCCTTGAACAGCGCGATCAGCGCCTCCGCATCGGCCGGCGCATACGGGCGGACCGCAAGGACGTCGGGCGGCATCGCGCGGTCGTCGGGCCGGCTAGAACGGGATGAGTTCGCTCGCGCTCACTCAACCCGTTCTAGCTCTTTGATCTGAGATCATGATTCAGACCTCCGGCGATTCCGCCTCCGGTCATCATGCTCTAGCAGGCTCGCACCTTGACGTATGAGCCGGGCGCGTCCTCGATCGGCTGCAGCTTGCCGTCGCCAGGCACGCGCGCCTTCACCTGGCGCCTGTCCAGCGCGCTCACCCAGCGATGCCAGTCGGGCCACCATGAGCCCGCAATCTCGGTCGCACCGGCGAACCATGCTTCCGGGTCCGGCGGCAACTCCGGGTTGATCCAGTGGCTGTATTTGCCGCCGTCCGGCGGATTGACCACGCCGGCGATATGGCCTGACGCGGCCAGCACGAAGCGGTTGCGGCCGCGCAGGAGGTGCGTGCCGTGATAGGTCGCGCGCCACGGCGCGATATGGTCCTCGCGCGCGGAGACGAAGTAGGCCGGCACCTTGACGCGCGAGAGGTCGATCGGCGTGCCGGCGAGCGTGATCCCGCCGGGTTGGGCCAGCCGGTTCTCCTGGTACATGTTGCGCAGATAGAAACTGTGCATGCGCGCCGGCATGCGCGTGGAATCGGAATTCCAGTAGAGCAGGTCGAAGGGAAACGGGTCGTTGCCGAGCAGGTAGTTGTTGACGACGAATGACCAGATCAGGTCGTTGGCCCGCAGCATGTTGAACGTCGTCGCCATCTCGCTGCCTTCGAGATAGCCGCGCTTGTTCATGCGCTCCTCGAGCATCTTGAGCTGCTCTTCGTCGATGAACACGTTGAGCTCGCCGGACTCGCGGAAGTCGATCAGCGTGACGAAGAAGGTCGCGGAGCGGATGCGCGTGTCGTCATGCACCGCCATCCAGGCGAGGGTGGAGGAAAGGAGGGTGCCGCCGAGGCAGTAGCCGATCGCGTTCACCTCGTTCTCGCCGGTCGCCGCCTCGATCGCCGACAGGGCGTCGAGCAGGCCCTCTTTCATGTAGTCGTCGAAGCCCTTCTCGGCGAGCTTCGCGTCGGGATTGACCCAGCTCACCATGAACACGGTGTGGCCCTGCGCGGTCGCCCAGCGCACCAGGCTGTTCCTCGGCCGCAGGTCGAGAATGTAGAACTTGTTGATCCACGGCGGAATGATGAGCAGCGGGCGCTTCAGCACCTTGCCGGTGCTCGGCGCGTACTGGATCAGTTGCATGAGGTCGTTCTGGAAGACGACCTTGCCCGGTGAGACGGCGATGTTCTCACCGATGCGGAACGCATCGGTGTCGGTCATCTTGATCCGCAGCTGGCCCTTGCCGCGCTCCAGATCGGCGAGCAGGTTGTTCAGGCCGCGGAGCAGGTTTTCTCCGCCGCTCTCGGCGGTCCTGCGCAGCACCTCGGGATTGGTGAGCAGGAAGTTGCTCGGGCTCATGGCGTCCACGAACTGCCGCGCGTAGAAATCGACTTTTTGTGCCGTGTGCTCGTCCAGCCCGTCGACATGCGTCACCACGTCCTGCACGAAGCGCGCCGACAACAGGTAAGATTGCTTGATGAAATCGAAGACTTCGTTTTCCTTCCACGCGTCGTCGCGGAAGCGCCGGTCCTTGGGATCGGCCTCGATCACCGGCTGGCTGTCCATGCCCATCATGCGCCGCGCGGTGCTCTGCCACAGCGACATGTAGTCCTGCCAGAGCCCGATCTGCGCCTGCACGAGCCGGGCCGGGTTCGCCATCAGCCGAGCAGTCATTTCCATGAACGCGCCGGCGATGTTCAGCGGGTCGGGGTTGCTGACCTCGTCGCCCGTCTGCCGCTTCAGCCACTCGCCGACAATGCGTTGCGAGCGTTCGGCGATATCGGCCATGGAACGGCCGAACTCGGCCGCATCGGGCAGCCGGAAGCTCGTCGGGTCCGGCTTCTGGGCGTCGGCCATCGGGGGCATCCTTTCGCAGTCTGGGCGCCGCTGCTAAATGTGGCCGTGCGCGGGGCGCTGCGCCAGGGTGAACCGGAGCGGTGGGCGAGCCCGACCCAAATGGCTTTTGCAAGCGAGCACGGTGTTAGCTGGGGTGTCAGCACCCTTCAAGAGGGGCGCGACGCCCTGTTGCCGGCTGCCCTGTTGCTGGCTGCCATGTCCCTGGCCGGGTGCTCAGCGCCGCAGTCGATGAGCCCGGTCGACTGGTGGCACAATCTGGAGGGCGGCAAGATCGCCGATGCGCGGCCGCCGCCGCCCAATGCCGATGCGCCATACCCCAATCTGGGCTCGGTGCCGCCGAGGCCGCCGCCGCCCGATGCGCGGGGCCTCGACCGCATCGCCGGGGCCCTCGTGGCGGATCGGGCCAACGCGCAATACGCGGCGATGGCGCAGCCGATTCCGGCAGTGCTGCCGGCCCCGCCGCCGCGCCCGGTCGCCGCGCCTGCGGCAGGCGGCGACGAGGAGCCGGCCAGCGCCGCGCTGCCCGCCGCCACCGCACCGCCGCTGCCCCGGTCCGCGGCCCCTCAGCCCGTGCCGCCGTCACCGCCGCCGCGTCCGGCGCCGGTGGGAGCAGTGAACGCGACGCCGCTCGCACCGGTGCCCCCCGCACCGGCACCGGCAACCGCATCAGCGGCCGCCGGACCGATGCCGGAGCCCGCGGCCGCCCCGCCGCCGCCGCCCTCGCTGCCTGGCATCTCGATTCCGACCGCCACGGCACCGACGCCGCCGCCGGTGGCTCCGCCGACGCCCCCGCCGGCTCCGCTGCCTCCCGGGCCGCCGCTCGCGATTGCGTTTCCCAAGGGCTCCGCCGTGCTGCCGCCCTGGATGAACCCGGAGCTGCGAAAGCTCGCGGCGGGGCGGGGCGCGCGCTCCATCGCCATCACCGGCTTTGGC
>JAFKFJ010000070.1 GCA_017307335.1 Alphaproteobacteria bacterium
GTCCAGCACCGCCGCCTCGGCGGCGTACAGCACCAGGAACACATCGACCGGCGCGGCCGGATGGCCCCACAGCCAGCCCTCATGCGTCTCGGGGTCGCCAAGCGCGCGGGCGCGGCCGGGGCTCGTCATCCCGTTCTGGAACGCGGGGGCGAAGGTCGCGAGGTCTGTCGCCGCGAAGCCGAACTTGCGCAGGCCGCCCGCCGTGAAGGCGACCGCGAGTGCCCGGTCGAGCCGCACCGCGCTGCGGAAGCCGCCCTCGTGGCCATAGGTGATTTCCGGCGCGATGCCGCGCAGCCAGGCCCGCGCCCGCTCCGGGTCGTCGGCGAGGCGCAGCGCGAGGCAGGCGCAGTGCGCGAGATGGCCGCGCCCGCCGAACAGCAGCGTCGGGATCTCCTCCGCCTCCAGCGTGCCGGCCGGGCGCGGCTGCGCGCCGAAGCAGGCGAGCCAGTCGGCGGCATCCGTGTCCGTCACCGCGGCGGCGATGCCTTGCCGGATCGCCGCGTTGCGGCGGATGCGCTCCAGCGTCAGGTCGGGATAGGCCGCATACCAGAACCCGACCGGGTGCTGTTGCCGCCGCGCCCACCGGCGCAGCCGGTCGCCATCCTGCGCGCCGAGCCCGAACAGGTTGTGCGTGCGCGGGAAGCCGCGCGTGTTGCTCCAGATCGAGGTGACGCCTTCGCCTTCCTGCTGGATGAAGATCTCGACGTAGCTCTCCCACGATCCGGTGTGGTTCGACCAGAAACAGAGCTTGTCGGTGCCCGGCAGCAGCACCCAGCGCGCGAAGTGGATGACGCCCATGGTGCCGAGGAAGCCGGGGCGGCTCACGCGCGGGTTCTCGTGCACGATCAGCCAGAACGCCGCGCGCAGCGTCATGCGCCGGAACAGCCCGGGCTTCATGGTGGAGACCGAGGCGAGCAGGTTCTGGGTGTGCACGCTCTCGCGCGCCATGATCGTCGCGACCTTCGCGGCGTCGGGCGTCTCGTCGTCGGCCGTGTCGGCTGCCTCCAGCCGGTGCAGATGGCGCAGCGCCAGCGCGGCGGCGGCGGCACCCAGCGCGGCGGAGATCGCGACCGCGACGACGAAGCCGATCACGATCCAGGCAAGCACGGCGAGCCAGCCGGCGCCGGGCAGCATCAGCGCGGCGAGCCAGCCGAAGAGAACCCAGAGTGCCAGCGGCACGATCAGGAACGGCCAGAACAGCGTCCGCAGCGCGCCGGGCAGCAGCGGCAGGAAGCGCGGCATCCCCGACTCGCGCTCAAGCGGCGCCGGGTCAAGGAACGGCGCCGGCTCGGCCACGAATGCCCATCGCTGCGCATCGTCGGCGCGGAGCCGCACGCGCACCGCGTTCAGTTTTTCCAGCGGCGTGGCCGGCCCGAACAGAATCTCGTCCATGGCGCCGATGCGCTCGGCAAGCGCGCGCTCCTGGCGGATGCGCGTGACGCTCATCGCCGGCGTGCCGCAGAACGGGAGGCCGACGGCTTGCCCGCCGAGCCCGAAGGCCGCCGCCCAGCCTTGCCCGAGCGTCAGGTTGTGCCGCAGGAGCCAGGCGGCGAGCGTCGCCGGTTCGGTGGCCACGCCGAGACCGGCCGCCGCGATCACGCGCCCAAGCGGCGCGTTGAGCGCATTCGCGACCGCGGCCAGCGCGTCGGCGACGCTGCCGTCCGCGGTGAGCTCCAGCACGAGGTGGGCGCGCTCCGGCCCCGTGTCGGGCACCACGCTCAGGCTCATGAAATGCACGCGCGCATCGGCATCGAGCGTGCGGCGGCATTCCTCCGTCGCGGGATTGCCCATGGCCGCGATGGCAGTCTCCACCGCGCCGGCACGCGCGGCGGCGAACGGGACGGCGACGGTCGCGAAGGCTTGCGCCATGGCTATCTCACCGCTGCACCGCCGGCGCACGCAACGTTCCCAGCAGCGTGCGCGCCGCTCGCAGGTCGCGTGCATCCTCGTCCGCGAGCGCGTCGAGCGGCGGGAGGAGCAGCGCGGCCGCTTCGGCGTGCCGTCCCTGCCCCGCCAGCACGCCGGCGAGCACGATCGCCGCGCGCAGCTCGAACAGCTTCGCGCCCAGCGTCTGCGCCGATGACACCGCCTGCCGCAGCGCGCGCTCCGCCGCCCCGGGGTCCGCAGCCGCCGCGAAGAGACCGCCGCGCACGCGGTGCAGTTCCGGAAGATCCCAGTAGGCGCCGGTGTCGGCCGCGAGCGCGAACGCCTCGTCGAGCCGCGCATGCGCGTCCTCGATCCGGCCCATGGCGCCGATCGCCTCCGCCTCCATGCGGATGAAGCTCGGCACCCAGAGCAGGCTGCCGGCGTCGCGCAGCCCATCGCCCGCCTTGCGCAACAGCGCGCAGCCCTGTTGCGGTTCGCCGCGCAGGGCGAGGCACCAGCCGACGAGCCCGGCCGCCGACGCGGCGAAGTAGGCGAGGCCGTGCTCGTTCGCGATCTGCCGCAGCTCCTCGGCCCAGCGCAACCCCGCCTCGGCGGAGTCCAGCGTGGCGGCAAAGAACGCGGCCGACGACAGGCTCTGTGCCAGCGTCCACACCTGTCCCAGCGCGCGCGCCTCCGCGATCGCGGTCTCGATGGCGCGGCGGGATTCGCCGATGCGGCCTTCGCACATCAGGCCCCATGCGAGATAGTCGAGCATCAGCACGCGCGGATCGCCGATCACCGGCGCGGCATAGGCGGCGCGCTGCTGCGGATCGAACAGTGCGAGGCCCTGCGTGAGGTGGCCGCGCACGTCGGCATACGCGCCCATCGGCAGCGAGGTGAGGCCCGCCGCGAGCAGGCCGATCAGCCGGCAGACGGTGTCGCCGCGCGTGTCGGCGAGGGCGAGCAGCCCATGCGCCTGCCGCAGCGCCTCGGCGAAGTCGCCGCGCACGAAGGCGTGCGACCACTGGCCGTAGAGCACGGTCACGAGCTGCGACGCAGCGCCGAGCTGCTCGCAGAGATCCTGTGCGTGCCTGAAGGCTTCGTGCAGGTGCCGCGACGCATGCCCCTCGGCGCTCATCAGCGCCTTGATGCGCGCGATCCAGAGATCGAGTTCCAGGCGCCGGCGCGCCTCACCCTCCTCCATCGCGGCGGCGGCGGTGAGACCGTGGGCCAGGTGCGCGAGCGCCTCGGCGATCGCCGCGCGGTGCAGCGCCGCTGTGCCCGCACGCAGCCACGCGGCCGCCGCCTTCGCGTCGAGGCCGGCCTCCGCGCAGTGGCGGGCCAGGAGTTCCGGCGCGTCGTCGGCGCCGTCCGCGTCGCCGCGTTCAAGGACCGCGACGATGCGCGCATGCAGCCGCCGCCGCTCGCCGCGCAGCAGCGACGCATACGCCGCATCCTGCACCAGCGCGTGCTTGAAGCTGTAGCGCGCGTCCGGCGGCGCGCCGCGCGCGAGCACGAGGCCCGCGCGCACGAGTTCGGCAAGTCCCTGGTCCACGGTTGCCGCCGGCTGCTCCGCCACCGCGCGCAGCAGTTCGTGGCTGAAGTCGCGGCCGATCGCGGCCCCGACCTGTGCCACGTGCCGCCCGGTCGGCACGCGGTCGAGCCGCGCCATCAGCGACGCCTGCAGCGTCGCCGGCACCGCGATCGCCGCGTGCCCTTCCGCCGCGCCGGCGGCGCTGTCCTCCAGCACCGCCTCGGTCAGTTCCTCGATGAACAGCGGCACGCCATCGGCCTGCGCGACGACGCCGTGCAGCAGCGCCGGCGCGAGCGGCCTTTCGCCCGCGGCCTGCGCCGCGAGCGCCGATGCTTGCCGCCGGTTCAGCCGGCTCAGCGTGAGCACGGTCACCTCGGGGCGGCCGATCCAGGATGCGGTGAATTCGGGACGCGCGGACACGACGAGCAGGGCGCGCGACGTCGCCAACTGCCGCAGCCCGGACTCGATAAGGTCGAGCGTGCTCGGGTCCGCCCAGTGCGCATCCTCCAGCAGCATCAGCACCGGCTGCCTGCGCGTCATGCCGATCAGCCGCCGCTCCAGCACCGCGACGGTGCGCTCGCGCTGCCGCTGCGGGTTGGCGTCCGGCGGCGGATAGCCCGCGCCGGCGGGCACCGAGAGCATGGCGGCGATCAGCGCGGTGTCGGCGGGCGGCAGGCCGGACGGCGCCAGGATCGCCTCCAGCTTGCGCAGCCGCGTCGCGGCCGAATCGCCGCGCGCGAAGCCGGCCTCCTGCTCCCAGCGCGCAATCACGGGATGCAGCGCGCTGTCCTGAAACAGCGGCGCGCAGAAATAGCGCAGGCTGACATGCGCATCGCCCGCCACACGCTCCTCCAGCGCAGCAAGCAGGCGCGACTTGCCGATGCCCGCCTCGCCCGTGACCAGCATCAGCCGCCCGCGCCCCGATTTCGCCTGCTGCCAGGCGCGCACCAGCAGATCGAGCTCGTCCTCGCGCCCGATGAGCGGGGGCAGCGTCGCCGCATGCAGCAGTTCGGAGCGGGTTGCGAGCTGGCTGGGGCCGAGCACCCGCCACGCTTGCAGAGGCGTCGCGAATCCCTTGATCGCGACCAGGCCGAGATCGCGGTAGGCGAACAGCCCGCCGGCCAGCCGCTGGGTGGCGGCATCGAGGACGATCTGCCCCGGCTCGGCGAGCGTGCTCAGCCGCGCCGCGGCACTCGGCGGCTCGCCCACCACCTCGCCCGCGCTGTCGGCGACGACGAGGCCGGTCGCGATCCCGGCGCGCACGCCGAGCCCCGCCGGCAGCGCACCCGCCAGCGCGCCCGGGTCATCGGCCAGCGCGAGCCCGGCGCGGATGGCGCGCTCGGCGGCGTCCTCGTGGCCGACCGGATAGCCGAAATAGGCCAGCGCCTCGCGCCGCAGCGACGGGGCGAGCGTGCCGCCGTGCTGCGTCACCACGGCCGCGGCCCGGTCGTGAAACACCTCCAGGACGACGCGCAACTCTTCCGGATCGTCGGGCAGCGCGCCGGCAGCGGCGGCAACCAGCTCCATCGCGAGCACCGTGACCTGCCGGCGCTCCGCGACCGGCGGTGCGGCGCCCGGCACCGGCTCCGCCGCCATCTCCGCCACCGCTTCGGCGCACTGCACGCGCGGCGCGAATTTGTAGCCGCTGCCTGGAACGGTCACGATGAGGGTCGGGTGCTTCGGGTCCGGCTCGACCTTACGGCGCAGGCGCACGACCAGCATGTCGACGCTGCGGTCGAACGGCTCGGCCTCGCGTCCGGCCAGCACCTGCAGCAGGTGGTCGCGCGACAGGACGCGGCCCGGGCGCTGCACCAGTTCGTGCAGCAGCGCGAACTCGCCGCGGGTGAGCTGGATCTCGCGCCCATCGCCGTTGGTCAGGCTGTGGCCGGCGATGTCGAACGTATAGCCCGCGAAGCGCAGCAGCGGCGCGGCGCCATCCTCGGCGGCGACGGGACGCAGGGCGGTGCCGACGCCGGCGAGCAGCGCCGCCTCGTCGCCGGCATCGACCACCGGCACGCCGAACCTTTCGGCCGCCGACCCCGTGCCGACCAGAAGGACCTTGCGCACCGCGCCTTGCAGCTCAGCAAACGGGTCGTCGCCCGTGCCCGTCAGCGCGTCCACCGCGACCAGCGCGAGCGCCAGACCGCGCACGCCAATGCGCTGCGCGTGGGCGAGGCTCTCGGCAAGTTCCACCGCGTAGCCGCCGCCCGTGAGCAGCCGCGCGAGCCGCGCCCGCAGCGCCACGTCCGAGGCGACGACCAGTATCCGACTGCGCATGGCTCTCGAATGCTTGAGTGGGGTGAGTGACACGTCTGTTAATGACTGCGTGTTACCACGCAGTGACGCGGCTGGCATAGCGGCATTACCGCGGCGCGGCATTCTGAACGGGTCGGTGCCGACCTCGCCCGGCCGCATGGCCCGCGATGGCGCGAATGCAGGAGATCCCGTCATGACCTGGCTGCTTCTGGCAGTGCTCGGCGGCATCGGGCTCGGTGGCGGCAGCGCCTTCGCCCAGGACCGTCAGGCCCGTCCGCCCGAGCCGGCGGCGCAGGACGCCGGCAGCGGCGCGGCCAACCGCGACTCTGGCGGGGCGGAGCCCCTGCCCGGCGACGGCTTCGGCTGGGCTCTCCAGGGCGCGCCGGGATCGCCGCCAACACTGCACGGATGATCGCCGCACCGGGGAAAGGGGCCGGGAACCGTGATCTCCGGCCGTTTGCGCAGCCGCCCCGGACGCGAGCGGGATCCGGGTTTCGCATCGGCGGCGGTCCCGAAAACGTGAGTGCAGGACGGGGCGGCGGGTGACCGCGCCAGTCGCCCCCGGGGAATCCCGGCGTGGGCGGGATGATGGAGCGGGCTAGCCCGGCACCATGTGCGCGAGCGCGATCCTGACCGGTGTGCCGGAGATTTTCAGGATGCCGCCGAACGGGTCGTCGAGCTGCAGGACCAGGAAGATCGCGGTGCCGATCGCCCCGGCGCACACCAGGAACGCCGCGACCACGGTGCCATTGCGCGGCGCGTTGAGGCCGAAGCTGACGAAGATCGCGGCAATCCAGGCGGCGAGGATGCCGACCACGATCGGCCGCACGCTCGGCCCCGCACGCTCGATCAGCAGCCAGCGCTGCCGCAGCAGGCCGGTGTGGGTGGAAAGCGCCTGATCCTGCAGCCATCGCTGGCCGGCATCCACCGGCTGGAGCGCGCGAATCGATTCCCGCACATGCTCCATCAGGTCGCTCGCCACGCGATTCTCGACCAGGAACGGCGTCTTCCCCTGATTCCCCCACACGTCCTGCAGCAGCATCGCCGTGTAGGCGTGCAGCATGTGCCGCGGCTTCAGCGCCGCATCGCCGTAGTCGCGCAGTGTCTCATCCAGCAGGATCAGGTCGGCGCAGTAGGTGCGCACCGCGATGTCGGTCGCGTCATAGGAGGATTTCGCCGTCGCGATCAGCAGGCCGAGCACCAGCGAGGCGAGTACGGAGAGCATGCCGGTGCCGAGCCGCACGACATCCTGCGTCTCCTTCGAGAGATGCCGTTCGGGCAGAAAGCGGTGCAGGAAGAGTCCGATGAGCGCGCCGCCGAACACGGCAGCCGCGACCAGAAAACCCATGCCGAGCCCGTGCATCGGACCGCGTCACTCCTCCCTGGGGGCGCGGAGTGTTAGGAGCGGCCGCCCACCATGTCCAGCGGCGCGGCAGGGCGCCCCCTCGACGCCGCGGCGCCGCTGTGCCACAGGCAGGCCACCGCGTCCCGAGCCCGGCCACTGAATGCACGCCTGCGCCATCGGCATCGACACCGGCGGCACCTACACCGATGCCGTCATCATCGACCTTGCGGCCCGGCGCGTGCTCGCCAAGGCGAAGGCGCTGACGACGCGCGGCGATCTGGCGATCGGCGTGGCCGAGGCCCTGGCGAGCGTGCTCGCCGCGTCGGGGGACGCCGCGGGCATGGCGGCGACGGTGCGGCACGTGGCGCTCTCCACCACGCTCGCGACGAACGCGATCGTCGAAGGGCACGGCGCGCCGATCGGCGTCGTGCTGGTCGGCTTCGACGCGGAGATGGCGGCGCGCACGGGCATCGCGCAGGCGCTGCCCGGCACGCCGATGCTGTGCGCCGCCGGCGGACACGACCACGCGGGCGATGCGGCCGCGCCACTCGATGAAG
>JAFKFJ010000071.1 GCA_017307335.1 Alphaproteobacteria bacterium
ACGCCGATGGGCGGCTGGTGGCGGCGGCGGTGGCGGCACTCGCCGCCGGGCTGTCGGTGCGGCTGCCGGGCGGGCGCGACGCGGCGGGCTTCGCGCCGCAGGAGCCGACGCGCCCGCTGCTGACGCCGCGCGAGGTGGAAGTGCTGGCGCTGGTCGGCGACGGGCACTCCAACAAGGGGATTGCCCGGCGCCTCAACATCTCGGCGCACACTGTGAAGTACCACCTGGAGGCGATCTTCGCGAAGCTGGGGGTGAAGAGCCGCGCGGAGGCGGTGACGCGCGGCCTGCGCCTGGGCGTGCACGTTCTCTGACACGGAGGGCGTGCGCGGCGGGTGTTCAGCCGTCGCGAAGCAGGGCCGTCACCGCCGTCGCCGTTCGCGCCGGGCTGAACGTCTCGGTCAGTCGCCGCGCATTGTCCTGCGCCGCCTGCGCCGCCGCGCGGCCGTCGTCGGTGCGCAGAAGCCATTCGATCAGCCTTGGAATTTCTTCAGCCGGCGCCTCGAAGTAGTGCGTGCCGGCACGGAACAGCGGATGCGGCAGGCAGGGTTCGGAGACGACGACGCTGCCGGCGCACAGGCCGAGGCGCACGATGCGGTGCCACTCGAAATAGCCGTACTCGTCGCGATGCAGGTTGAGCACGAGCTTCGCATGCCCGCCGACATGCTGGGCGAGCCGCGCGAGCCCGCCTTCCGCTCCCTCGGCGTGGATCGGCCCGCGCCCGATCGGGCGGCAGTGAAAGAGCGTGGCGTAGTCGGCAAAGAACGCCGCGTGGCGGGCGAAGAACGCATCGCGATGCGGGCTCGTCGCACCGAAGAACGCGATGTCGATCGGCCGCGCGGCGAGCGGCGTCGTCGCCTGCGGCGCGGCGTGTGCGGCGTCCGGCAGGGCACGGAACAGCGCGTGCTCGCGGTCCGCGCGCGTCAGTGCCGGGGCGAGCGGCGGCGCCATCGTCAGATGCAGTGCCGGCAGCCCGCTGGCGCCGAGCAGCGCGGCCATCTGCGCGTTGAGGTCGATCACGCCGCGCGATGCCAGCAGGAACGGCAGCGCCAGCGCGAACCAGCGCGTCTGCGCCTGCTCGGTGTTCAGCATCACCGCGTGCGCGACGACCTCCTCGCGAATCCAGCGCGGCCCGGCGCCGAGGGTGAAGAACTCGTGCGGGGCGACAAAGATCGCGCGCGCGGGCCGTGCCGCGATCGGCGCGGTCTCGTCGCCGACCGTCACCGCGATGCCCGCCGCGGTGAGGTCCGCGGCAAGATCGGTGACGATCTCGCGCATGAACACGTTGCCATGCGAACTGACGTAGAGCCCGACGGCCAGTTCGGCCGACGCGCCGACGGCGTCGTGCGGGGCGGCGATGGCGCCGTCGTGCGGCTGCGGTGCGCGCAGCAGCCGCGCGAGGCGCTCCGGCTGGAACAGCGTGCGGCCTTCGCCGGCGCCGACGAACAGCGCGTGCGACGCCGGATCGGCGCGCGCCCGCGCGGCGTCCGGGTTGAGCGCCAGGTAGTCGGCCGGGCGGAACGGCGGGAAGTGGTGCAGCCGCTGCACGGTCTGCATGCGCGTGGCGGGCGCGAGTGCCCGCGCAAGTCGGGCCGGCGGCGTGGTGCGCGCGCCGCCGCGCACCCGCGCCAGCAGCGGCGCCACCACCCGCGCGAACGCGCGCCGCTCCGCTCCGCCGCCAGGGTTGCCACCACCGCTCATCGGGGCAGATGAGCGGAATTGCCTGCACCTGAACAGGTCAGGGCGGCGCGCGGGGCACCGCGGCGACGGCGTGCGTCATGGCCGGCAGGGCCTCCCGCGAGATCCGGGAGGCCCGCGCGGGATCACGCCTCGCAGCGGACCGCCGCCGCGGCCTCCAGCCGCCAGATGGGGAACTGCAGGCGATCGAGCAGGCGCTGGCCGGCCTCGGGATCGGCCTCGACCTCCGCGTCGCCGCTGAGGCGCGCCGCGTCGCTGATGATCGAGTCCAGCAGCGCATCGCCGACCGCGCTCGCGCCCGGCCGCGTTTCATGTGCGTAGACGCGCAGCTTGGCGGCGATCTCGCCCACCGTCGCGGCGGGGGTGAGGGCCATCCACCACGCCAGCGTATCGGCCGCGTCGCAATCGACCGCGCATTCCTGCTCGGCGGCGTCCGGACGGTAGATGCGTGTCGTGACGACCCGCCAGACGGCGGCGAGTGCTGCGACCGTGACTTCCGGGCTGGTCTCAATGTTCGCTGACATGCGCGGCCCCCATTTGCACCACATCGGTTCCGAAACCATGCCCGAGCGCCAGGGTGTTCACAAGAACTTAAGAAGCGTCGTTTGCGGATTTTCGCGTGATGTAGCACAATAGATATTTTTTGTAAGCGGTATTGCGGCGTCTATGCTGCGGCGGGCGCCTGGGAACTGATCGTTCTTCGGCCGTCAACCGCAGCGCGATGAACGTGCTTCTCGGCACCGCGCCGCGCCCCCGACGATGGCGCCCCGAAAAAGGTCCTTCGTGAGCAATCGGGAACGACTAACTCATATGACATTGAACCGGCGTGACCACGACGGGACTGGCACGCGTCCCTCCGCCGCCGAGCAGGCGCGGGTCGGAGGGAAGTCGCCCCCGGCGGGAGCGTTGTTCGAACAATCTCATTTTCGAATTTAAATATCTTGCCATTCAAGCCTCACTACGGCATCGTCGTCCGGCCGGCCATTCTCCGGACCGGCAACCGTCGGACGACAAGGATCAAACCGATGCGCTGCGCGTATCTGTCGCCTGCTGCCCGGAGGGGTGCGTGTCTCGGCGTGATTCTCGGCATGGCGGCCTCCGCCACCGCGTTCGCGGGGCCGGCGGTGTTCACGTGGAACCCTGCGGCGACCGGCGATACGACCGCTGGCACGTTCAGTGCCGATCGGTTCGGCATCAACGACTGGGCGACGATCCATGTTCCGGCCGATCCGGCGCCGGCGGGCTCGGTGACCGAATCAGGCTTCCTGGAGGTGAGCGGCTTTTCGCTCGGCGGTGTTCCGGTCAGCACGGTGGGGACGGCGGGGGCGGGCGGCTACGGGATCTACGAGCAGTTCACTGCGACGTCCCATCTTGCGCCCTGCGCCGGCGGCTTGTGCGGCGCGTTCGATAGCATCTCTGTCGCCGTCTATCTCTATTCGACGCTGCATGGGTTCGCGAGCTACAGCTTCCCGGGCGCGGTGGCGACCATGCACCTGCCAGCCGGCGCGCACCCGGTGCTGCTCGCGACCGGTGGCGGCCCGGTGGGCGCGGCGCCTAACTTCGCCAACATCATCGGCGGCATCCCGGGCGCCGATGTCGGGGTGTCGTTCGATCCCAACCCGGCGGTCGCCGATTTCTTCGTGGCGCCCGCGAACATTGTGCTCGATCTCGAGCAGGCGTTCACCAACACCGCCGGAGTGCTGGTGTCCGTGCCCAGCACCTGCAAGAAAACCGGCAAGCTGCCCTGCACGATCGAGATCCGCGGCGGCGGCGGCAACGGCGACTTCTTCCTGGTGCCGGAGCCCGCGTCGACCGGCCTGCTCGGCCTCGGCGCGGCATCGCTCGGGGCCGTCATGCGGCGGCGCCGCGGCAACAACGCAAGGGCGCACCGGGTCCGCTGACGTCGCCGCGCCGGCGCCGGTTCCATCAGCCGGCCGATTTCGGTGATCCCCGTGGAGGTCCGGGCCGGAATCGAACCGGCATACGCGGATTTGCAGTCCGCTGCATCACCACTCTGCCACCGGACCCGCGGGGCGGGCTCAGGCTGGAAAACCGCAGAAATCTAACGGATTTCAGCTTCGGCGCCCGTATAGCAGGCTCATCCGAAGTTATCCAGATTGCCGCCGGATCATCGGTCTTGCCGTCCCACGCGTCATGCAGGTCCGGTTTGCGGAAAGGGGCGGCTCCGGCCACGGCCGGTGGCCGGCGTTGAACTACTCACCCTCGATCGACCGAAGGGCCCTGGCGGGATTTCCCGCCACGAGCGCGTCGGCGGGAACGTCGCGCGTGACCACGGATCCGGCCGCTACCGCGACCCCTCCCTGCCCCGGGGAAGCATTCGGCAGCGCCGGCACCTCATCCCGCGCCGGCCGCTGGATAGTTCGGCCACAGCCGCGGCGTCGCCAGTTCCAGCAGGTGCCCGTCGGGATCGCGGAAGTAGAGGCTGACGCTGCCGCTCGGCCAGTCGACCCGGCTCTCCTGCGCGATGCCGTGCGCGGCGAGGTGCTGTTGCCACGCTGCCAGTGCGGCGTCGCGGATGGCGAAGCACAGGTGCAGCGTGCCGGCGCCGTCGTGGCCGGGAATGGTGCCGCCGGGCGTGTGGGCGGGGGCCGCGGCGGCGCCGCGGAGGAACAGCAGCAGCACCTGTGCGCCCGGCACGCCGAGCGCGCACATGCGGGCGTCCTGGACGAACACCTCGAAGCCGAACAGCCGGCGATAGAACGCGGCACTGCGGTCGAGATCGGCGACATAGAGCGACGTTTCCAGCACGTGCGTCACGGCGGGTGGGGTGGTCATCGTCGGTCATCCTCCGCGCATCGCCGGATCCGCCAATGGCACTGCTGCTTGCCGGGTACGGCGGGGCGGCACTAGGTTCAGCGCATGACTCCGTTCGCCGATGCCATCCAGCCCGCCCTGCCGGACGACGCCGCCGCCGCAGCACTGGCCGGGCGCGTCTGGCGCCCCGACCGCGCCGGCCCGGCGGTGGTCGCGATCCGCGATGGCAACGTGTTCGACATCTCTGCGACCGCGCCGACGATGCGCGACCTGGCCGAGAGCGCCCACCCGGCGGCCGCGCTCCGCGCGGCGGCGGGGGAGCCGCTGGGCCCGCTCGCGCCCATCCTTGCCAACACGCCGCCCGACCGGCGCGATGCCGCGCGGCCCTGGCTGCTCGCGCCCTGCGACCTGCAGGCGCTGAAGGCCTGCGGCGTGACGTTCCCGCTGTCGATGCTGGAGCGGGTGATCGAGGAGCGTGCGCGCGGCGACGCGGCGGCGGCGGATGCCATCCGCACCGAGGTGCAGCGTCTGGTCGGCAACGACCTCGCCAGCCTCAAGCCCGGCTCGCCGGCGGCGATCGACCTGAAATCGGTGCTGATCGCGCAGGGCGCGTGGAGCCAGTACCTGGAAGTGGGCATCGGCCCCGACGCCGAGATCTTCACCAAGGCCCAGCCGCTGAGTGCCGTGGGGACGGGGATGGACGCGGGCGTCCTGCCGGCCTCCACCTGGAACAACCCGGAGCCGGAGGTGGTGCTGGTCATCGCCTCCTCCGGCCGGATCGTCGGCGCCACGCTGGGCAACGACGTGAACCTGCGGGACATCGAGGGGCGCTCCGCGCTGCTGCTGTCGAAGGCGAAGGACAACCAGGCATCGACCGCGATCGGCCCGTTCATCCGCTTCTTCGACGGTGCCTTCGGTCTTGACGACGTGCGGCGGATGGAAGTTGCGCTCACGGTTGCCGGCGAGGACGGGTTCGTGCTGCAGGGCAACTCCTCCATGACCCGGATCGCGCGCGATCCGGAGGACCTTGCCGGGCAGCTTCTGAATGCGAACCATGCCTATCCCGACGGCGCGATGCTGTTCCTCGGCACGATGTTCGCGCCGACGCAGGATCGCGATGCGCCGGGCAAGGGTTTCACGCACAGATCGGGCGACGTGGTCACCATCGCGGCGCCCAGGCTCGGCCGGCTGGTCAACCGCATCCGCCCCACGGATGCCTGCGAACGCTGGACCTTCGGCGCGGCGGCGCTGATGCGCAACCTTGCCCGCCGCGGCCTCCTCTGACTTGCCGTCCGGCGCGGTTGCGCGCGATGAGATGGTCGATGGCGCCGGTGGGCTCAGGCCGCACTGGCGCAGCGTGCTCGGCGCCTATGCGGCGTTGACCGACGGGCTGGCGGAGCGCGCCCGCCGGCTGGATCGCGCGGTGGCGGAGGAGGGGGTGGCGGCGCTGCTGCCCAGCGCCGGCGACCCGGTCTCGCCGTGGCGCTGCGACCCGTTGCCCTTGCCGCTGCCCGGCGCCGAGTTCGCGTCCCTCGCCGCCGGGCTCGATCAGCGCGCCCGGTTGCTGGAGGCGGTGCTGGCCGACCTGTTCGGGCCGCAGCGCCTGCTGGCGGAAGGGCTGGTGCCGCCGGCGCTGGTCTTTGCCAATTCCTCCTTCCTGCGCCCGTGCCGCGACCTCGGCGGCGGCGTGCGGCTGCACTTCTATGCCGCCGACCTGATCCGCGCGCCGGACGGCGCCTGGACCGTCACCTCCGACCGCACCGACGGCGCCGCCGGGCTCGGCCTCGCGCGGGAGAACCGGCGCCTGCTCGCGCGCGTGCTGCCGGAGCCGTTCCGGCCGGTGCAGGTGCGCCCGCTGCGCCCGTTCTTCGAGCTGTGGCAGGAGGGCCTGCACCGCCTCGCGCCGCCCGGCCGGGGCAACCCCTCGGTCGCTCTGCTGAGCGAGGGGGCGACGCACCCGTACTGGTTCGAGCACATGCTGCTCGCCCGCGAACTGGGCGCGGCGCTGGTCGAGCCCGGGGACCTGACCGTGCGCAACGGCGCAGTGTTCCTGAAGACGCTGCGCGGGCTGCAGCCGGTCGACGTGCTGATCCGCCGCCTCGCGGGCCGGCTGCTCGATCCGCTGGAACTGGACAGCGGGCCGCTTGCCGGCGTGCCCGGCCTGCTCGATGCGGTGCGTGCCGGCAGCGTGCGGATCGTGAACGACCCGGCGAGTGCGATGCTCGAAGCGCCGGGCTTCGCCGCGCTGCTGCCCGGGCTCGCGGAGCGGCTGCTGGGCGAGCCGCTGCAGCTGGCGAACGCGGCACCGGGCGAGCCCGCCTCGGTCGCCCCCTGGCTGGTGGGCGAGGGGCTCGAGCCGCGGCCGGTGGTGCTGCGGCTCTACCTCGTGCACGACGGCGAGGGCTGGCGGGCGATGCCCGGCGGGCTCGCGCGGATGCTGACGGCGGACGCACCGGAGCCGGCCCAGGCGCTGGCTGGCGGGGCCCTGCCGGGCGGCGGCGTGGCCAAGGATGTCTGGGTCCTCGCGGAGGAGCGCGCCGACGTGATCGGCCTCGAGGAACTGGCGGCGGACCAGGCGATCGCGATCGAACGCGACTTGGCCGACCTCTACCCGCATCAAACGCTCCATCCGCTCGGCATCCCCGGCAAGGGCGTGATCAGCCGCTTCCCGATCCGTTCGGCCGAATTGATCGATCTCTACCCCGACCGGCCCGATCTGCTCGTCCGGATCGAGGCGCCGCACGGACTCATGCGCGTGATCGTCGCCCATCCGCCGCCGCCACGCTTTCGCCGGTCGGGCTTGCGCTTCGATCAGCAGACGCGCGTCCAAATCGACGCGCTGGTCGAGCTCGCCGCCTCGGATGGCCCGACGATCCTGATGGGCGACTTCAACGCCCCGGAGCGCCACCGCAGCTTGCGCCAGATCGCGGGGGCGGGGTTCATCGACGCCTTCAAGACGGCGGGCGAGGGGGAGGGCTGACCTTGCCGATGCGCCTGGCAAGATTCGCCTACCAGGGAAGCCGCCTGGGAGACATTCGAATCCCCCCGATGCTGCGCG
>JAFKFJ010000072.1 GCA_017307335.1 Alphaproteobacteria bacterium
CGGCGGGCGCCCCGGCACGGGCGGCAAGCGGGGGCGAGAGGTCACAGGCGAGGGTCGCGATGCCGCGCGCGGCGAGGCGGGGCGCCACGACGCCGCGCCCGCCCACGTCGAGTGCGCGTTCGAAGCGGCGCGTGGTGTCGTCAAGCCGCTCCAGCAGCCGCGCCGCGGCGTCGTCGAGCACGTCGGCCACCCGCGCGAGCCGGCCCGCCGCGCGGTCGCGGTGGCGGCGCACGGCGGCGCGGTCGAAGATGTGGATGTCGCTCATGCCACCGGGAGATGGGGACGGGGGCCGCGTCTCACATGGCGTTGCGCGCGAGCAGCATCCGGTCGTTGCTCGGCAGCAGCCCGCGGGCGGCGCCGGTCAGCGGGAAGGTGCCGCCGGACTCGCGCTTGTTGGTGGCGAGCTTGAAATGGCAGCCATTGTCCGGCTTGGGTGTTCCGTCGCCGGCGCAATGTGCATGCACGACGAGCGCGTTGCGCCCCCCGGCGCCAATGACGATGCCAAACTCGACCGAGAATTCGCCTGCCAACTCGTCGTCATGGCTGGTGATGTAGGCGCGGCTGATCGCCTGCGCCGTCGCCGTGCCCGCGGTGACCAGCCGGGCGAACTCCACGCAGACATCCGTGCGTCGGTTCTCGTCCATGTAGACGAGGAACTGTCCCTCGTCGGAGGCGGCATAGGCGGAGTTGGCCGTCTTTCTGCGATCGCGGTCCCGGGCGCGCTTCTCGATCGCGTCGATCGCCTCGGTGCAGCGGTTGACGCCGTTGCCGAGGCCGCCCTTGTCGAGCTTGTTGCGGTTGGACTCGAGGTCGAGGAAAGCCGCGATCTCCGACTTCCAGGCATTGTCGAAGCCGGGATGGGCGATCAGGTCGTCGTAGCTCTGCCGCAGTGCCACGATCTCGGCGAAGCGCTCCGCCACCTTGCCGACGTCGCGGGCCAGTTCATAGGCGGCGGTCTCGGCGGTCTTGCCGATCCCCTCCTTGCCCCGCAGCAGGTCGAGCAGCCGCTGCACCGCTTCCTGAACGATCGCGCTGGTCTCGACGCTCTTCAGCTTCGGCGCGGCGATGCCGTTCAGGCTGCTGCCGACCTTCCTGACGCTCTCCGCATAGGGCGCAAAATCGGCGACCACGGCGCTGTCGGCCTTCGGATCACGGCCGTCGATGCGCTTGTCATCGGCGGCGACGCGCGCATCGAATGCGGCTTTGGCAGCTTCGACGATTTCCGTTGTCGGCCCGGTCGGCAGGCGGTTGCGCGCGGTGCCGGCGGCGGCGGAGAGCTCGTTCCTGCGGTCGCGCACCGCCGTGAGCCGCCGGCCGGTCGCGATATCCACCTCACCGCGCACCTCGGCCAGATGCGCGATGGCCGCCTTCGCCTCATCGCAGCCCTTCGCGAAGGCCGCCGGCGTGGCGGTCCTGAGCGTCGGCGCGATGCCCTGCAGCGCCTTCTCGGCGAGTGCGCTCGCCTCGCGCAGCCGCTCGGCCTCCTCGGTGCCCGGGATCGGCACGGGGCCGGGAGTCGTGCCGCCGCCGGCGGCGGTTGTGAACGACTTGCGCAGTTGCAGGAGCGTCGCCTCGCGCGCGGCGATCTCCTCGCGGATCGCAACTCTCGCGACGCCGAGCGCCTGTTCGAGCCCGGCATAGGTGTCGCTCGCGCCCTGCTTCGCGGCCTCGAAATCCTGCGGCGCCGCGCGCTGCAGGTCCGAAAAGGCCTTGTCGTACAGCACCTTCCTGCTCGCGAGCGTCTTGCCGATGCCGGCGTCGGCCAGCACCGCCAGATCGGCTTCGCTCGGCAGCGGCTCCGCCCAGCGCAGGTCGGCAATCTCGCTCGCCCGTTTTTCCTGCGCCGCGCGTTCCACGCTGTCCGCCTGCCGCTTGCGAGCAGCCTCGGCCGTCTGGTTCACGGACTTCACGAGCGGTTCGATGGCGCCGATTGCATTCTCGGCGCCGACCGCGTCGCGCGCGAAGGCGTCCGGCGTGCTGCTGGCGATCGCCTGTTCCAGCGCCGTGACTTTCTCCCTCGCTTCACCGATGACGCGCTTCAGGCTGACCAGGCATTTCTGCGTGGGCGGCAGCGACGCTTCGGCGTCCTTGGCGAGCGCGGACTGCGCGGCCCGTGCCGCCTCGCGGAGTTGCGCGACCCGCTCGCGCCGGCGCCCCAGTTCAGCGTCGATCGCCTTGGCAAGCCGCGGACCCGCGTCGCCCGCGGCGTCGAGCGCCTCGGTCGCCTTGCCCACCGCGCCGTCGAACGTGTTGGGGTCAGCGTCGATGGTCTCGTCGAGCCGCGCCACGGCCGCTTCCGCCGCGGCGATCAGCTTTGTCGCTGCCTCAACGTCCCTGGCCGGGAGCACGACGCGCGCCTCGATGTCGGGCAGGGCAGGGAGCGAGCGCAGGCGCTCGTCGGCGGCGTCGATCGCGATGCGCCGTTCCGCGCGCAGCCGCTCCGCCGCCGCCACCTTGCGCTTGCGCTCCTCGTCCTCGTTGTAGCGGCGCACGGCGGCGTCGAATTCGTCGGCGCGTTGCTGGCTCCATTCCTCGGTGCCCTCGGCGATCGCCCCGCCGATGTCGAGGTCCGAGAAGTCAGGCAGCACGAAGCTGCCAAGATAGGTCGCGAGCTGGCCGAAATAGGCGCTGACCTGCTGATAGCGGGTGACCGACATGGGCAGCTCCGAGGGCGGGCGGTTCAGGCGGGAAGAGCGCCGAGCAGCGTTTTCAGCGTGCCGCCGAGCGTTGCCCGCAGCGTCAGCGGTGTGACCGGGTTCTCGTCGACGTGCCGGAACAGCGGATGCGTGTTGACCATTACGAAGTAGCGGCGGGCGATGTCGGCCGCGCGATCGCGATACCGCTCGCGCTGCGCGGGACTGTCGGCGCTCATCGCGCTGTCGAGCGCGTCACCGAGGCCCTCGTTGAACCGGCCCATCACTTCGTCGAGCCGCTTGGCGGCGTCTGCAAGGTCAGGAAATTCGCGCACCACGGCCGATTGCAGGTCGCCGATCTGCGAGCCCGCCGACTTCTTCGACTGATCCCATTGCAGCAGCAGCTTGCGATAGGCGACGAGTGGCCCGTCCAGCGAGGCGCCCGTTGCCGGCGACACGCCGAGCACGCGCGCGATCCAGGTCGCCCTTGCATCCTCGTCCGCCATGGTGACGGTTCCGCCTCCCCAACCAGCGCCACTCTGTCACGGCGGCGGCAGGACTGCTAGGCTCGTTGCATGGGCGTTCCCGTCGCGCTGGGCGCCGCCGGGCGGGCGGTGCTCGATCTGCTGCTGCCGCCGCTCTGCCTGACGTGCGACCGGCCGGTGGATGGCGTCGGGCGGTTCTGCGCGGAATGCTTCCGCCGCACCGCCTTCGTCACCGAGCCGCTCTGCGTCGCTTGCGGCGAGCCGTTCCGCGCGGCGCGCGAGGGGCCGGCCGAGCCGCACTGCGCCGCCTGCCGCCTGCGCCCGCCGCCGTGGCAGCGCGCGCGGGGCGCACTGCACTATGACGGGCAGACGCAGCGCATCGTGCTCGCGCTCAAATACGCCGACCGGACCGAACTGGCGGCGCCGCTCGCGGCGCTGATGGCGCGCGCCGGGGCGCCGCTGCTGGAGGCGGCGGAGCTGGTCGCGCCGGTGCCGCTGCATCGCCGGCGGCTGTTCGCCCGGCGCTACAACCAGGCGGCGTTGCTGGCGCTGGCCCTGGGGCGGATCGGCGGCCGGCCGGTGGTGCCCGACCTGCTCGCGCGGCCGCGCCACACGCGCCCGCTGGGCCATCTGGGGGCGGCGGCCCGCGCGGCCGCGATGGAGGGCGCGATCACGGTCCGGCCCCATCGGGCCGCGCGCGTGGCCGGGCGGCGCGTGCTGCTGGTCGACGACGTGATGACCAGCGGGGCCACCGCGCGCGCCTGCACCGAGGCCCTGCTGGCCGCCGGCGCCGGTGCGGTGGATGTGCTGGTGGCGGCCCGTGTCGCGCACCCGCATCCCGCTTGACGCGACCGTCGTGCGACGCCAGATAATTGCGCATGCCGCATATCGAAATTTACACGCAGCCCTGGTGCCCCTTCTGCGCCCGGGCGCTGCACCTGCTCGACCGCAAGGGCATCGCCTACACCGAGATCGAGGCGCCGCGTGGCAGCCCGGCGCGGGCGGAGGCGATGCGCCGCTCCGGCGGGCGCACCACGGTGCCGAACATCTTCATCGACGGCCGCCCGATCGGCGGCAGCGAGGAACTGCTGGCCATGGATCAGGCGGGCGAGCTGGACCCGCTGCTGGCCACGGCCTGACTTGACCCGTGCGGCGGCACTGGCGCGTCGCCGGGCGCGATGCCAGCATCGGCCGATGACGAAGCGAATCCGTCCCGCCGGGACCCGCGGATGATCCACTACCAGCTTCAGTGTCGCAGCGGCCACGGGTTCGACGGCTGGTTCCGCGACAGCGCGGCGTTCGAGGCGCAGGCGGCGAAGGGGCTGGTCGTCTGCCCCGAATGCGCCGCGACCGAGGTGACGCGCGCCCTGATGGCGCCGGCGGTTGCCCGCGGCGCCCCGCCGCCCGTGCCGCCCGCGCCGCCGGGCAAGGCGGTCGCGGGCGAGCGGATGCCCGACCAGCTCCGTGCCCTGTTGCAGCGCATGCGCGCCGAGGTGGAGCGCAACTGCGACTATGTCGGCCCGGACTTCGCCGCGGAGGCGCGGCGCATCCACAACGGCGAGAGCGAGGCGCGCGGCATCTACGGCGAGGCCACCGATGCCGAGGCGGAGGCGCTGGACGCCGATGGCGTGCAGGTCGCGCGCATTCCCTGGGTGCCGCGCGCCGACGGCTGAAGGCGCCGCCTCTCAGTATCCATGCTGGTGGCAGTAGCCGCAGCCGTCGCGTTCGGCGCGGACCAGCAGGAGGCCGGCCTGGGTCCGGTCGCCGGCACGCACCGCGCTCTGCAATGGCTCGACCACCGCGCGCATCGCGGCGGTGCCGCCGCGCGCCGTCTCCGGCGTCAGGTCCACGTATTGCGCGGCGGTTGCAGGCGGAAACAGCGGCGTGATCTGGTCCGACTGGAGCAGAAGGTCGGACACCGCGGCATCGGCGGCGGCGTGGTCCGCCTGGCCGCGCGCGAAGGCGCGGAGCACCTGCACATCGCCGAGCATGCGCTGCATGGATTGCGCCTGCGGCGTCGGCTGTCCAGCATGTGGCGCGTGATCGGTGCAGGCGCCGAGCGCCAGCAGGGCGCACAGCAGCAACCGGCGCGCGGTCATGACTTCGCCCGTGGCTTGACGTCGACCATCTTCCATTCGCCGCCGCTCTTCACTTGGCACCAGCTTACCGCATAGTGCGCGGGCGCGGTGGTCTCGCGGGCGAAGCGGATGGTGTAGTCGAGCGCGCGGCACGGCATTCCCTTCAGTTCGAAGCGTTGGACCAGCTTGATTGCGCCGGCATTGTTCGTGTCGGGGTTGCGCCAGCGTTCGATGGTGCCGATCGAGCGGCCCTCATAGAGCCGCGATTCGGCCGCGTGCATGCGGTCCATGTCGTCGGCCGTGAGCCCGGGCCACGTCGACGGCTGGATCCACGGCACAAGCTGCGCCGAGGCGGCGGGCGACAGCGCGCAGAGTGTCAGCGCGAGCAGCAGCCGGCGCTTGATGCCGTGTTCGATCCGTCCGCCTGCCGACATAACGCTTCCCCTCCGGCCGCCCGCAGCATGCAGGGTCGCCGGACGGGTTTCCATCGTCAAAATGCCGTGCGGCGTCAGGTGCCTTCGGCGCGCGCGGGCGCGATGATGCACCCGTCGATGCGCCAGGTGCCGTCACGCTCGCGCTCCATGAAATAGAACGCCAGCGACGGCACGCCGTCCGGCCCGATCAACTCAACCTTCTGCACGGTGCGCCCGTGCACCGCGAGCAGCGCCCCGAAATGCACGCGCCGCGCAAGATAGACCGGCTGGTAGCCGCGCCGGACCATGGCGCCGAAGGTCGCGGCGTCGCCGAACTGGCTCTGAATTCCCGGCGAGGCATAGGCGAAGGCCGCGGCATCGTCGTGGCGCCCGAACGCGCCGATCTGGTTCTGGATCACGCCCTGGATCGCGGCGCGGTCGGCAGGCGGCAGCGCGGACGGGGTGTCGGTCGTCGACCCGGCCTGGGCGGGCGCGACGCTCATGGCAAGGGCGGGGCTCCAGCCCAGGGCGGGGCTCAAGCCCAGGGCCAGAAGCAGGATGTGCCGGCGCATCATTCCCTCCGGCGTGGTGACAGCAATGTCAGGTTGGGGTGCCGCCCCACTCCCGCAAGCGTCACGATCTGAGGCGCGGCCATAGTTCGGCGGCGTGCCGGCACGGCGGCAAAAAAGGTTGCGATTGCAATCCATAACGAAAACTTGATAAGCTGGACGGCGCTTCGATCGGAGGGTCGGCCGTGGCGACGGTCAAGTGGGGCGGCGGCAGCGGCGCCTGGTCGTTCGGCCCCGACTGGCAGGGGCTGAGCGTTCCCGGCAGCGCCGATACCGCCGACATCACCGGCGCAGGTGCCTTCACCGTCACGCTGGACAGCCCCGAGGCGGTCGGCGCGGTGACGCTGCATGCCGGCACGCTCGACCTCGCCTCGACGCTGACGCTCGCCGGCACGCTCGATTTCGCGGGCGGCACGCTGGTCCTGGGCGGCGTGCTTTCCGGCGGCCTCTTGCTCGGCGTGACCGGCGGCAATCTGATTGCCCAGGCCGGCACGCTCGACGGCGTGGTGGTGTCGAGCGGGCTCACCGATCTCGGCGGCCTGACCATCACCGCGGCAACCGCCGCCGCCAACGCCGCGAGCGCGATCACGCCCGAAGGCGCGCTGACGCTCGCGGCCGGAACCTATGCGGGCGAGACGTTCACGCTGGCGCCGCGGATGTTCGGCGGCGGCACTGCGGAACTCGATGCGGCGAATGCGGCGCTGGTGACGTTCGGCACCGCGACCATCATCCGCATCTCCGACGATCAGGCCGGCGGCAATGTCGGCGCCACGCCGGTCGCCGGCGACGCGGTGGTGCTCGGCGGCGCCGGCGCGATGGTGAACGACGGCAGCATCATCTCGAACTTCGCCAACGCCGCCGACGGCGCGCTGGTGATCGCAGCGACCAACTTCACCAATGCCGGCCTGATGGCGTTCGCGCCGATGGCGAGCCAGAACACCATCAGCGCGCCGGTGTCCCGCGGCCGGTTCGGCCAGCCCGTCTACGGCACACTGGAATGGACGCAGGACTACGCGCCGACCCTGACGATCACCTCGCCGCTGTTCGTCAATGACGGCCTCCTGAGCCTTGCGGGCGGCACCATCGCGGCGAATGGCGCCGTGTTCGACAACGAGGGGGCGATCGCGCTGAGCGATTCGGTGGCGCAGGCGGTGCAGTTCGCGAACGGGCTCGCGAGCGTCGTGGCACAGACGCTGGAGACGGCGCGGGAGATCGGTGCCGGCGTCGGCGACTACATGAACCAC
>JAFKFJ010000073.1 GCA_017307335.1 Alphaproteobacteria bacterium
TCGGCCCGCAGGTGGCGGGTGTGTTCGGAGAGGGTGGACAGAAACAGCAGCACCGCCCCGTCCGGCGCCATCGCCGGGGTGACGAGGCTGGCGAAGGGCTGCCCGTCCGCCACCGTCGCCAGCGTCCCGGCCCGCGCCGCCCGCAGCAGCTTGCGCGCCGCCCAAGCTGGTGGCTCCGGCGGCTCCGACGGCGCGGGCGGCTCCGACGGCGCGGGCGGCTCCGGCGTCTCTGCCATTTTTTGTTCTTCCTCCATCCTCGTTGCGCCACAATCGGCGCGCCATATGCAGGCCGTCCGCCACCACGACAGCAGGAGGGCGCAGCCGTGAAGCAGACCATTGCCCTGGTCGACGACGACCGCAACCTCCTCACCAGCGTCTCAATGACGCTCGGGCAGGAGGGGTACCAGGTCCGCACCTACACCGACGGGGAGAGCGCGCTGCAGGCTATCAGCGCCCGGCCGGTCGACCTCGCCGTGCTCGACATCAAGATGCCGCGCATGGACGGGATGGAGCTGCTGCAGCGGCTGCGCAGCCGCAGCGCGCTGCCGGTGATCTTCCTGACCTCCAAGGACGAGGAGGTGGACGAGGTGATGGGCCTGCGGCTCGGTGCCGACGACTACATCACCAAGCCGTTCAGCCAGCGCCTGCTGCTGGAGCGCATTCGCGCGCTGCTCCGGCGCAACGAGTCCAGCCGCGCCGAAGCCTCCGGCACCGCGCCCACGGGCGTGATCAAGCGCGGCGACCTGGTGCTCGATGAGAGCAAGCACCAGTGCCTCTGGCGCGGCCAGGACGTGCACCTGACGGTCACGGAATTCCTGCTGGTCAAGGCGCTCGGGGCGCGGCCCGGCATGGTGAAGTCGCGCGACCAGTTGATCGACGCCGCCTATGGCGAAAACATCTATGTGGACGACCGCACCATCGACAGCCACATAAAACGCCTGCGGAAGAAGTTCCGCGGCATCGACGACAGCTTCAACCACATCGAAACGCTCTACGGCATCGGTTACCGCTACAAGGACACGTAATGCCCGACACGGGCATCCTGCCGGTTCAGCTTGCGAGCCCGCCGCCGGCCGCGGCGCACCCGGCCTCGGCGCGGCGGGTGGCGCCGCTGCTGCGCCGGATCCTGCTGGTGAACCTGGTGCCGCTCGCCCTGCTGCTCGCGGCGCTGCTGTATCTCGACCAGTACCAGAACGGCCTGCTGCAGGCGGAGGTGAGCACGCTGCGCGAGCAGGCGCGCATCTATGCCAGCGCGCTGGCGCAGACCGCGGTGCGCGACGACGACGCCGGCAAGCCGCGGCTGGCGCCCGACCTCGTCCGCCCGCTGCTGCGCAGCCTGACCGAGCCGACGCCGAACGCGCAGGCGCGGGTCTACGACCCCGCCGGCCAGCTCATCGCCGACAGCCGCGTGCGCGAGGGCACCGGCGGCGCGGTGGTGACCGAGCCGCTGCCGCCCGCGGTCGATCGCGGGCGTATCCTCGGCGCGATCAGCCGCACCTACGACCGGGTGCTCGCCTGGATGCCGCATGAGGGCGAGCGGCCGGTGCTCGATTTCGGCCCCGCCGCCGCCGGTCCCGACTGGCAGCCCGACGTGCGCGAGGAGCTGCGGCTGACCAGCGCGGATCAGAGCCGCGAGATGCCGCCGTATATCCGGCGCACCCAGGACGACCGGCTGCTCGTCACGATCTCCGAGCCGGTCGTGCGCAACCGGCACACGGCGGGCATCGTCCTGCTGACCCGCGAGGCGCGCGAGGTGGACGACAGCCTGGTCGCCGTGCGGCTCTCCATCCTTGCCCTGTTCGGCCTGGCACTCGCGCTCACCGTCCTGCTCTCCTGGTATCTGTCGCTCACCATCGCCCGCCCGATCCTGCGCCTCGCCCGCGCCGCCGAGCAGATGCGCGAGGGCCAGGGGCGGGCCGGCGCCGTGCCCGCGGCCCTGCTCGCCCGGCACGACGAGGTGGGCGAGCTGGCGCAGTCCCTCGCCGCCTCGGCGCGGGCGCTGTGGGACCGGATGGACGCGATCGAGCGGTTCGGCGCCGACGTCGCCCACGAGATCAAGAACCCGCTGACGTCGATCCGCAGCGCGATCGAGACCCTGCGCCGGATCGACGATCCCGCCAAACAGCGCCGCCTGCTTGGCATCATCGCCGACGACGTGGCCCGGCTCGACCGGCTGATCAGCGACATCAGCGACGCCTCGCGCATCGACGCGGAGCTGTCGCGGCAGGCGACCGAGCCGGTCGACCTCGCGCCGATCCTGAGCACCCTGGTCGAACTGGACGAGGCGACGCGGACCGAGGGGCAGCCGCGCATCGCGCTCGCGCCGCCGGAGGGCAGCGTCATCGTGCAGGCGGTCGAGGGGCGCGTGGTGCAGGTGCTGCGCAACCTGATCGCCAACGCGCAGTCCTTCTCGCCCCGCGACGGGCGCATCGGCCTCGCGGCCCGCGAGGTGAACGGGATGGTCGAGGTCAGCGTCGAGGACGACGGGCCGGGCATACCCGAACCCAAGCTCGAACACATCTTCGATCGCTTCTATTCCGAGCGGCCGCAGGGCGAGGATTTCGGCAAGCATTCGGGGCTCGGGCTCTCGATCAGCCGGCAGATCGTGGAGGCGCTGCGCGGACGGATCACGGCCGAGAACCGGCGCGACGGCCGCGGGCAGGTACGGGGCGCCCGGTTCGTCGTGCGGCTGCCGCGCGCCGTCTGAGCTCTGCGCCGGCTGAGCTCTGCGCCGGCTGAGCTCTGCGCCGGCCGCAGCCGGCCGGCCGGACCCACGCTGCGGATGGGGCTTTCTTTGCCGCGGCGCACGCGCCACATTTCCGCCTCATGCAGATGCACGCGAGTTGCGCCGCCCGTGACGGGGCCGGGGTCTTGCTGCTGGGGCCGCCGGGGGCTGGCAAGTCCGACCTCCTGCTGCAACTCCTCGACCATGGCCTGAGTCTGGTCGCCGACGACCGCGTCGAGGTCGAGGATGGGCTCGCGCGCCCCGCCGCGTCCCTGGCCGGCCTGATGGAGGTGCGCGGCCTCGGCATCGTGCGCCTGCCCTATGTGGCGCCGGTGCGCCTGGCGCTCGCGATCGCGCTGGGGCCCGCGCCCGAGCGGATGCCGCAGCCGGCGCGCCATCCCGCGCTCGACCTGCCGCTGCTGACGCTCGACCCGGCCGGCCCCGCCGCCGCCGCCCGCGTGCTGCTGGCGCTCGACTGCGCGCGCGGCCGGGTGCCGGTGCTCGCCGGAGCCTTCGCATGAGCGAGCCTCCAACGCGCCTGCCGGTGGTCCTGGTGAGCGGCCTCTCGGGCGCCGGCAAGGCCAGCATCCTGCGCGCGCTCGAGGATCTCGGGTTCGAGGCGATCGACAACCCGCCGCTGCCGCTCATCGAGGAGCTGGTGGCGCGCGCCGAGGCCGGGGGGCCGCGGCGGATCGCGGTCGGGGTCGATGCCCGCACCCGCGGCTTCGACGCCGACGCGGTGCTGGCAACGGTCGCACGACTTCGGCGCAACCCTGCCCTGCGCCCGGAGCTGATCTTCGCCTGGGCCGACGAGACCGCGCTGCTGCGCCGCTTTACCGAGACGCGCCGCCGCCACCCCCTCGCCCCCGACGGTCGCGTCAGTGACGGCATTGCGGCCGAGCAGGCGCTCACCGCCCCGCTGCATGCGGCCGCCGACCTGGTGCTGGACACGACCGACCTGCCGCTGCCGGAGCTGCGGCGCATCGTGGAGCAGCGCTGGGGCCTGCAGGCGGCGGCGGGCCAGGCGGGGCTCGCGGTCGCGCTGATCTCATTCGCGTTCGCTGCTGGCCTGCCCCGCGAGGCGGACATGGTGTTCGATGTGCGTTTTCTACGGAACCCGCACTATGTGCCTGCCCTGAAGCCGCGCACCGGCCGCGATCCCGAGGTCGCCGCCTATATCGAAGCGGATCCCGATTTCGTCGCGTATTTCGTCAAATTGTCGGACCTGCTGGGGCTGCTCTTGCCCCGCTTCGTCCAAGAGGGCAAGAAGTATGCGACGATCGCAGTGGGCTGCACGGGGGGTCGACACCGCTCCGTCCACATCGTCGAGAAGCTGGCGTCGAGGCTCACGGAAGCAGGCTGGCGCGTGACCACAACCCATCGAGAACTTGCCCGCGAGGGCCAGGTGCCAGGCGCGCCTATCGCGCAGCCGGCGCAGGCTCAGGAGGCCTGATCGCACCATGATCGGTCTTGTGCTCGTCACGCACGGACGGCTGGCCGAAGAACTCCGCTCCGCCATGGAGCACGTCGTCGGGGCGCAGCGGAACGTCTGTACCGTCTGCATCGGGCCCGACGACGACATGCAGCGACGACGCGACGAAATTCACCGATGCATCGACGCCGTGGATACCGGCGACGGCGTCGTCCTGCTCACCGACATGTTCGGCGGCACGCCGAGCAACCTCGCCATCTCGCAGATGGACCGCAAGGGCGTGGAGGTGCTGGCCGGCGTCAACCTGCCGATGCTGGTGAAGCTCGCCAAGGTGCGCTCCAACCAGCCGCTCGCCGACGCCGTCGCCTGTGCCGAGATGGCAGGGCGAAAATACATCGCCGCCGCCTCGCACGTCCTGCCGCACTGCAAGCTGCCCGACGAGGTCAACGGCACCGCCGCGACGCCGGCGGCTGCCCCGATCAACGGCCAGAAGCTGAGCCGCGCCGCCGGATGAGCTCGGGCGACGCGCCCGACGGTTCCCCGTCCGCCGCGCCGGTCCTCACCCGCACCGTCACCATCCGCAACCTGCGGGGCCTGCACGCCCGCGCCGCCGCGAAGTTCGTGGCCCTTGCCGAGCGCTTCGGTGCCGAGGTGGAGGTGCACAAGGATGGGCAGGCGGTTTCGGCCCGCTCTATCATGGGGCTGATGATGCTGGGCGCAGGCCAGGGATCCGCGATCGAAATGCACGCCGAGGGCTGGGACGCGAAAGAGGCACTGGATGCGCTCGGCGCCCTGGTCGAGTCCGGCTTCGATGAGCGCGACTGAGCCGCCCGCCACCCGCCCCGGCCCGACCCCGGCACCGTCCGGCAAACGCACCGCCGCGCGACGCCTCCGCGAGCGGCGGCTCGTCGGCATCCCGGTGTCGCCCGGGATCGCGATCGGGCCGGCCTTCGGCGCCGCGGAGGCCCCCGCCGAGGTGGTGCGTCGCGCGATCGGGCCCGCCGAGGTGGCCGGCGAGATCACCCGCCTCGACGCCGCGATTGCCCAGTCGCGCAAGCAGTTGCAGAAGCTGCGCGCCCGCCTTGCCATGCTGCCGGAAGACAGCCAGGGCGAGATCGCGCCGCTGATCGACGCCTATCTGCAGATGCTGGGCACCTCGCGGCTGGTGCGGGGCGTGCGGCGGCGCATCGCCGAAGCCCATGTTGCCGCCGAGACCGCCGTCGCCGACGAGGCCGACACGATTGCCGCCGCGATCCTCGCCGCGCACGCGGGCGACGATGCCGCGAGCCGCAGGCGGCGGGCGGAGGAGGTGCGCGAGATCGCGCGCCGGCTGGTGCGCAACCTGACCAGCGTCCCGTTCCGCAGCTTCGCCGGCCTGCCGGTCGGGGCGGTGCTGGTGTGCGAGGCGCTGCGCCCGGCGGATGCCGCCCTGCTCGACCCGTCGCGCCTGGCCGCGGTGGCAACGGACGAGGGCGGGCTCGAAGGCCACACCGCGATCATGCTGCGCGCGCTCGGCGTGCCCGCCGTGCTGGGCGCCGCCGGCCTCAGCCAGGCGGTGCGGCCGGGCGACGTGGTCGTGGTGGATGGGGCCGAGGGCACCGTGGTCGTGCATCCGGCGCCCGAGACCCTTGCCGCCGCGCGGCGCGCCGTCACCGCCTTCGCGCGCGAGCAGCAGAAGCTCGCCCGCCTGCGCCGCCTGCCCGCCGAGACCGCCGATGGCGAGGCGGTCGAGCTGCAGGCGAACCTGGAGCTGCCCGCCGAGCTGCCGCTGATCGCACAGGCCGGCGCGGCCGGCATCGGGCTGCTGCGCACCGAGTTCCTGTTCATGAACCGCGAAACCCTGCCCGACGAAGCGGCGCAGGCCGAGACCTACCGCGCCATCATCGAGGCCATGGCCGGCGACCCGGTGACCATCCGCGTGCTCGACTGGGGCGGCGAGAAGGACATCGAGGCGCTGCAGAACGAAGGGCTCGTCCCGCCGAGCCCGGACCGCAACCCGGCGCTCGGCATCCGCGGCATCCGCCTGCTGCTCCGTCAGCCCGCCCTGTTCGAGGCGCAGTTGGCGGCCATCCTGCGCGCCGCCGCCGCCGGGCCGGTGCGCGTGCTGCTGCCGATGGTGACCACCGTGGCCGAGGTGCGCGCCGCGCGCGAGGTCTATGAGCGGGTCGCGAAGCGGCTGCGCCGGCGGGGCGAGAAGCTGCCCGAGCCGCTGCCGCAGCTCGGCATCATGATCGAGACGCCGGGCGCTGCGCTGGCCGCCGACGCGCTGGCACTGGAGGCCGACTTCTTCGCCATCGGCACCAACGACCTCGCGATGTACACGCTGGCGGTCGATCGCGGCGAGTCCGAGGTCTCGCACCTCTACGACCCCCTGCATCCGGCCGTGCTGCGCCTCGTGCAGTTCGCGACGGAGGCGGCGCTGCGCATGCGCATGCCGGTATCGCTGTGCGGCGAGATGGCGGCCAATCCACGGCTGATCCCGCTGCTGCTCGGCCTCGGCCTGCGCAGCTTCAGCATGAACGCCTCCGCCGTGCCGCGCGTGAAACAGGCGGTGCGCGCAGCACAGACCGACGACTGTGTCCGCTTCGCGCGGCGCGTGATGGAGCAGTCGGACCCGCAGCGCATCCAGGAACTGGTGCTGGACAACGCCGCCGGCTAGAACGGGATGAGTTCGCTCGCGCTCAGTCACCCCGTTCCAGCTCTTTGATCTGAGAGCATGATTCAGACCTCCGGCGATTCCGCCTCCGGTCATCATGCTCTATTCCGGCGTGGTGGGGTTGCCGGCGCCGGGCCCAGGCTTTAAAGCCCGCCACCCACCGCTTCATTGAGGGAGCCGCAGATGGCGGTCGAGCGCACCCTTTCGATCCTGAAACCCGACGCCACGCGGCGCAACCTCACCGGCGCGATCAACGCCAAGCTGGAGGAAGCCGGGCTGCGGATCGTCGCCCAGAAGCGGCTGCACCTGACGCGCGGGCAGGCCGAGGCGTTCTACGCCGTGCACCGTGAGCGCGGGTTCTTCGCCGACCTCGTCGCCTTCATGATCTCCGGCCCCGTGGTGGTGCAGGTGCTGGAGGGCGAGAACGCCGTCGCGCGCAACCGCGAGGTGATGGGCGCCACCAATCCCGCCAACGCCGCCGAAGGCACCATCCGGCGCGCGTTCGCCGAGAGCATCGAAGCCAACTCGGTGCACGGCTCGGACAGCGCGGAGAACGCCACGCAGGAAGTTGCGTTCTTCTTCGCGGGCATCGAGGTCGTCGGCTGAC
>JAFKFJ010000074.1 GCA_017307335.1 Alphaproteobacteria bacterium
GGGCACGCAGCCCGTATTCAGGCAGTCCCCGCCCATGGCCCCGGCCTCGATCAGCGTCACCGAGGCTTGCAGCCTGGCGGCGGTCAGCGCGGCGATGAGCCCGGCCGAGCCGGCGCCGATCACCACCCGATTGCGGTCGAACCTGCGCGGGCGAGCGGACATCCGGTCAGGGAGGGGGTTTCGTCCCGGCCCGGCAACCGGGCAGCGCATCGCCCGAAAAAAAGGCGGGGGCTGCCGCCCCCGCCCCTTTCGTGGTCAGGTCCTGCTGCCGGTTCAGGCGCGGCGGCGACGGCGGATCGTGCCGAGGCCGACCAGGCCGCTGGCGAGCAGCGCCAGCGTCGCCGGTTCGGGGACGCCGGTCGGGTTGCTGACGGAGCCCTGATGGGTGCCGAAGACGTAGTAGTAGTCGATCTCGGCCGAGGCGCCGTTCGCCAGCGTGCCGATGTCCCAGGCCATCTGCAGGCCGTAGTCGCCCGAGTTGGTGAGCGGGTAGATCGGGCCCGGGCCGTCCGAGTTGTCGGTGCCGGCCAGGACACCCCACGGCGGCGCCTGCGTGCAGCAGCTCTCCGAGCTGTTGTAGTCCGTGATCTCGGTCGCCGACGTATAGGCGTTGGTGGCGTTCAGAATGCCGATCGTCAGGCCGGTCTGCTCGCCCGCGCCGCTCACCAGGTCGTTCGCCGAGGTCGTGGAGTCGCCCCGCGTGTTGGTCGTGTCGTAGCTGCCGAAGCGATTCACGTCCGGATCGGGGTCCTCCGATCGGCCGAAGGCGAGATCGGTCAGGTCGCTTCCGGAATTGTTGGTGATGATCGACTTCACCAGGATGCGCTCGTCACCGGCGTTGAAGAAGTACTTGTTGGTGACGGTGACGCCGCTGGCGCTGCCGGTCCACGAGGCGGCATTGCTATAGCCGAGCGCCGCTGCGCCGGTCAGCAGCGTGGGCGAACCGGTCCCGAAGCCGCTATAGCCGTCGTTGTCGTTCTGGATGAACCCGGTCTGGTTGCTCTGGATCGCAAAGCTGTCGTGCGGCGTGCCGGGTGTCAGGTAGTCATTGGGGATGCCCCCCGGGTAGAAGTTGCCGGTCCCCGAGGGATCGTGCAGCAGCCCCGGCTCGGTACCGCCATCGCTGCCGAAGGTCCCGTAGTCGCTGATGCCGACCTGGAGATAGTTCCCCGTCAGCGTCAGCGGGCTCGCGAGCGCCTGCCCCGCTCCCATCAGGAGGGCGGCCGCCGCGACCGTCCCCAGAAATGCACCTCGCATTGTCCGTCTCCCAGAAATCGTTGTCCGAAAGGCTCGGCACGTCCAACACGCACGCCGGACCACCTGGGCAAAGCACCTCGGTCCCACCGGCCGTCAGATGCAAACTTATCAGAATGGCAATCTCTTCCGCAAGAGAAATCTGTTTGATATCAGAATGCGCGCGCAATCCCGCCCGTTGCTGCTTCGGGACGACATCGCGGTGGCATGACAGGGGTCGGAACTGCCGCTAACGTCGGCACTGCCTAGCGAAACGGCAGACGGACCAGGATCCGCCCCATGAATCTGACGCCACGGGAGAAGGACAAACTGCTCATCAGCATGGCGGCGCAGGTCGCGCGCCGGCGGCTGGAGCGGGGGGTGAAGCTGAACCACCCCGAAGCGGTGGCGCTGATCACCGACTTCGTGGTCGAGGGTGCGCGCGACGGCCGCTCGGTGGCCGACCTCATGCAAGAGGGTGCGCACGTGCTGGTCCGCGCGCAGGTGATGGAGGGGGTGGCGGAGATGATCCACGACGTGCAGGTGGAGGCGACGTTCCCGGACGGGACGAAGCTCGTCACCGTCCATGAGCCGATTCGATGATCCCCGGCGAAATCGTCGCCGCTGCGGGCGAGATCGAGCTGAACGCCGGCCTGCCGCGCACCACGCTCACCGTCGCCAATACCGGCGACCGGCCGATCCAGGTCGGCAGCCACTATCATTTCGCGGAAACCAACCCCGCCCTGCATTTCGACCGGGCCGCCGCGCGCGGCCGGCGGCTCGACATCGCCGCCGGCACCGCGGTGCGGTTCGAGCCGGGGCAGACGCGCGAGGTGACGCTGGTGCCCTATCGCGGGCAACGCCACGCGGTGGGGTTCCGCGCCGCGGTGATGGGGGCGCTCGACTGATGGCCCGCATCCCGCGCCACACCTATGCCGACATGTTCGGCCCGACCGTCGGCGACGCCGTGCGCCTCGCCGACACCGAGCTGTGGGTCACGGTGGAGAGGGACTTCACCACCTACGGCGAGGAGGTGAAGTTCGGCGGCGGCAAGGTGATCCGCGACGGCATGGGCCAGAGCCAGGCGTCGCAGGCCGAGGGCGCGGCCGACACCGTCATCACCAACGCGCTGATCATCGACCATTGGGGGATCGTGAAGGCCGATATCGGCATCACCGACGGGCGCATCAGCGGCATCGGCAAGGCCGGCAACCCGGACACGCAGCCGGGCGTGGACATCATCGTGGGTCCGGGCACGGAAGCGATCGCAGGCGAGGGCAAGATCCTCACCGCCGGCGGCATCGACAGCCATATCCACTTCATCTGCCCGCAACTGATCGACGAGGCGCTGGCCTCCGGCATAACCACGCTGCTCGGCGGCGGCACCGGCCCCGCGACGGGCACCGCCGCCACCACCTGCACGCCCGGCCCCTGGCACATGGCGCGGATGCTGCAGGCCGCGGAGGGGTTCCCGATCAATCTCGGCTTCGCCGGCAAGGGCAACGCCTCGCGTCCCGCGGCGCTGGAGGAGATGGTGCGCGCCGGCGCCTGCGCGCTGAAGCTGCACGAGGACTGGGGCACCACGCCGGCCGCGATCGACTGCGCGCTCGGCGTCGCCGACCGCTTCGACGTGCAGGTGATGATCCACACCGACACGCTGAACGAGAGCGGCTTCGTGGAAGACACGATCGCCGCCTTCAAGGGCCGCACCATCCACGCCTTCCACACCGAGGGCGCGGGCGGCGGCCATGCGCCGGACATCATCCGCGTCGCGGGCCTGGCCAACGTGCTGCCGAGTTCGACCAATCCGACGCGGCCGTACACGGTGAACACGCTCGACGAGCATCTCGACATGCTCATGGTCTGCCACCACCTCGACCCGAGCATCGCCGAGGACGTGGCGTTCGCGGAAAGCCGCATCCGCCGCGAGACCATCGCCGCGGAAGACATCCTGCACGATCTCGGCGCGCTCTCGATGATGTCGTCCGACAGTCAGGCGATGGGGCGGATCGGCGAGGTCATCATCCGCACCTGGCAGACCGCGCACAAGATGAAGCTGCAGCGCGGCGCGCTGGCGGGCGACGAGGCGCGAGCGGACAATGCGCGGGTGAAGCGGTACGTCGCGAAATACACCGTCAACCCGGCGATCGCGCACGGGCTGGCGCACGAGATCGGCAGTGTCGAGCGCGGGAAGGTCGCCGACCTCGCGCTCTGGTCGCCTGCGTTCTTCGGCGTGAAGCCCGATCTCGTGCTGAAGTCGGGCGCGATCGCGATGGCGCCGATGGGCGATCCCAACGCTTCCATTCCCACGCCGCAGCCGGTGCACTATCGGCCGATGTTCGGCAGCTTCGGGCGCGCCCTGGCGGAGACCTGCATCACCTTCGTCTCCGCCGCCGCGCTGGACGCCGATATCGGCCGCAAACTCGGGCTCGCGCGTCGGCTGGTCGCGGTCGCCGACACGCGCGGCGGCATCGGCAAGCGCAGCATGGTCCACAATGACGCGACGCCGGTGATCGAGGTCGATGCCGAGACCTACGAGGTGCGCGCGGACGGCGTGCTGCTCACCTGCGCGCCGGCGACCGTGCTGCCGATGGCGCAGCGCTACTTCCTGTTCTGATGCGCGCACAGACGGTACTCCCGGCCGGCACCTGGGCGGCGGCGCGCGAGGTCGATCACGTGCGCCTCGACTACGACGCGCGCCATCGCCGCCGCATTCTGCTGACCACGGAGCGCGGCGCGGAGCTGCTGCTGGACCTCACCCGGCCCGCGCATCTCGGTGACGGCGACGGGCTGCTGCGCGACGACGGCGGCGTGGTGCGGGTGTCCGCGCGGGCGGAGGCGCTGGCGGAAATCCATGCCCATGACGAGGGAGAACTGGTGCGCATCGCCTGGCATCTCGGCAACCGCCACCTGCCGGTGCAGTTTTCCGGCATGCGGCTGCGCATCCGCCGTGACCACGTGATCGAGGACATGGTCGAGCGCCTCGGCGGCCATGTGGACCCGATCGAGGCGGCCTTCGACCCCGAATCCGGCGCCTATGCCGGCGGGCACGCCCATCATGGCCACGCGCATGACGACTGAGGCCGGCGCCGGCCTGCTGCGCCTGCTCGCCTGGCTCTCGCCCGCCTTCCCGACCGGCGGCTTCGCCTGGTCGCACGGGATCGAGTGGGCGGTGGAGGCGGGCGACGTGACCGACGGCGCGAGCCTCGGCGACTGGCTCGCCGACCTGCTGCGCCACGGCAGCGGCCGCAACGACGCGATCCTGCTGCGCCACGCCCACCGCGCCGCGGGGGATGCCGCGGCGCTCGCGGCACTCGCGGAATTCGCCCGTGCCGCCGCCGGCGCGCGCGAACGCCGTGCGGAGAGCGTCGGCCAGGGCAACGCCTTCGCCGCCGCCGCCGCGGCCTGGGGTGCCGAAGGGCTGCGCGGGCTCGCTGACCTCCCCTACCCGGTCGCCGTCGGTGCCCTCGCCGGCGCCCATGGCATCCCCGAGGACGCCACCGCCGTGGGGTTCCTGCAGGCCGTCGCCGCCAACCTGACCTCGGCCGCCGTGCGCCTGATCCCGCTCGGCCAGTCCGCCGGGCTGGCCGTGCTCGCCGGGCTGGAAGCGGCTATTCTCGATGTGGCGGCGGCGACGCGCGCCGCCACGCTGGACGATTTCGGCGGCGCCTGCTTCCGCGCCGACCTCGCCGCCATGCAGCACGAAACGCAATACACGAGGCTGTTCCGGTCATGATGAGCACGAATGGACCCCTGCGCGTCGGCGTCGGCGGCCCGGTGGGCAGCGGCAAGACCGCGCTGATGGACGCGCTGTGCAAGCACCTGCGCGGGCGCTACGACCTCGCCGCCATCACCAACGACATCTACACCAAGGAAGACGCGGAATTCCTCACCCGCGCCGGCTCGCTGCCGCCGGAACGCATCCTCGGCATCGAGACCGGCGGCTGCCCGCACACCGCGATCCGCGAGGACGCCAGCATCAACCTCGCCGGCGTCGCGGAGCTGCGCGCGCGGTTCCCCGCGCTCGACCTGGTCCTGATCGAGAGCGGCGGTGACAACCTCGCCGCGACCTTCAGCCCGGAGCTTGCGGATTTGACGATCTACGTGATCGACGTGTCGGCGGGCGACAAGATCCCGCGCAAGGGCGGCCCGGGAATCACGCGCAGCGACCTGCTGGTGATCAACAAGATCGACCTCGCGCCGCATGTCGGCGCCAGCCTGGAGGTGATGGAGCGCGACGCGCGGCGCATGCGCGGCGAACGTCCCTTCGTCTTCACCAATATTCGCGGCGGCGAGGGTGTCGCCGTGGTCGCCGACTTCATCGAGCGGACCGGGGGACTGGCGCGGCAATAGACGCGCGCATTAGGCTCGAATTGTTATTCATCAAGTTCACGACGCCGAGAGCCATCGACTCGGCAGCCGACTCGTTGCGAAGCGGGTCTTGACGGGAGTTAACTTACGGTAAAAAAATGGCGACGCGCGGGGCGCCGCCAAGTTTAGGGAGGAAACGTCCAAGAAGCATGGCGGATCAACCGCCGTGCTGCGACGCACAATATCGGCGCCCCGCCCGTTTTGCAAGCGTCCTAATGCGTAACATAGCTGTGTTGCTCCGGTTTCAGGGCTGTGTGGCACTTGTGCCACAGGCGCGGAGGCCGCGTTGACGTGGCATTCTGCGCCCCGCAAGGGGAGGCCGCCATGCCGGACACAACCGTCGAAATCGCCTTCGGCCGCGGCAATCTGCCCGTACACCTGCCCGCCGATGCGCGGCCGACGGTCATTCGCAAGCGCAAGCTGCCCAAGATCACCGACCCGCACACGGCAGTGCGCGCGGCGCTGGATGCCGGCGGGCTCGCACGGGCCGCGCAGGGCCGGCGCAGCGCCTGCATCCTGATCTGCGACATCACCCGCCCGGTCCCCAACCATCTGTTCCTGCGCCCGATGATCGAGGACCTGATCGCCGCGGGCATCCCCGCCGAGCGGATCACGGTCCTGGTCGCGACCGGCCTGCATCGCCCGAACGAGGGCGAGGAGCTTGAGGAGTTGGTGGGCGATCCGTGGGTGTTGCAGCACGTCACCGTCGCGAACCACTTCGCCCGCAACGACGCCGACCACGTCGACCTCGGCGTGACCCCCGGGCGCGGCGTGCCGGTGCGACTCGACCGGCGGCTGGTGGACGCCGATCTGCGCATCGCGACCGGGCTCGTGGAGCCGCATTTCATGGCCGGCTGGTCCGGCGGGCGGAAGGTGGTGGCGCCGGGCGTCGCGCACCACACCACCATCCGCACCTTCCACTCCGCCCGCTTCATGGAGGACCCGCTCGCCATCCAGTGCAACCTCACCGGCAACCCGCTGCACGAGGAGCAGCTTGCCATCGTGGAGATGCTCGGCGACGTGTTCGCGCTGAACACGGTGATCGACGAGGAACGCGACCTGTCCTTCGTCAATTTCGGCGAGGTGGTCGCAAGCCACCTGGACGCGGTGGCGTTCGTGGAAGCCGCGACGAGGGTGCCGGTGGCACGGCAGTTCAACACGGTGCTGACGTCGGCGGCGGGCTATCCGCTCGACAAGACCTACTATCAGACCGTGAAGGGCATGGTGACGCCGATTGACATTCTCGCCCCCGGCGGCACGCTGATCATCGCCTCCGCCTGCTCCGAAGGGTTCGGGTCGGAGGAGTTCCGCGCGGCGCAGGCGCGCCTCGTGGAGCTCGGCCCGGAGCGATTCCTCGCGACTCTGACAGCGAAGTCGCTCGCCGAAGTCGATGAGTGGCAGACCGAGATGCAGCTCAAGCCGATGCGCGTCGGCCGCATCCAGTTCTACACCACCGGCCTCGACGCCGAGGAGCGGCGCATCACCGGCGTGGAGATGATCGACTCGGTGGACGACGCCGTCGCGGCCGCCGTCGCGCGGCACGGCGACGGCGCGGTGGCGGTGGTACCGGAAGGGCCGTACGTGGTGCCGGTGCGCGGTTGACGTGCGGGGCTGACGCCCCGCGCTCAGTGCCCGCTGCTGGCGCCTGAGAAATCCGGCGCCGCCAGCCCCGACTTCCCGAGCTGATCCACCAGCGCCGCCTTCAGCCGCTCGAGTCCGGCGGCACTCGACGCCTCGGCGCGCGCGACCAGCACCGCCTGGGTGTTGGACCCACGCAGTAGCCACCAGCCATCGTCGGTCTGTACGCGCACGC
>JAFKFJ010000075.1 GCA_017307335.1 Alphaproteobacteria bacterium
GGTGGAGCGGGCGAAGGCGATCCTGGTCGCCCGGCGCCATCTGAACGAAGACGATGCCTACCGTTTCATCCAGCGACAGGCAATGGAGCGGCGCGTGCCGATCGCCACGATCGCCTCGGCGATCGTTGACGCCGAGGGGGTGCTGGGTTAGCGTTCCGCACAGGTTGCTCGCAACCGGCGGCAACGTCGCCGCTTCACAATCCGGCAGTTTCGCCCTCGTCGTGGTCCATCAAGGATTGCGCGGGGGTTTTTGCGTTTGGGAGAGGCTCAATGGGCAACATAACGAGGCGGCATCTGCTCCAAGGCGCCGCAGGCGCGGCGGGGGCCGTGGCCGCCGGCTTTCCGCACATCTGGATCAAGAACGCCGACCTCGCGCAGGCGGCGGGCGGCAACATCAAGGTGGGCGTGCTCTATTCGCTGACGGGCACGACCGCGATCATCGAGACCTCGCTCAATCAGGCGACGATGATGGCGATCGAGGAGATCAACGCCGCCGGCGGCGTCAATGGGCGCAAGCTGGTGCCGGTGGTCGAGGACCCGGCCTCCGACCCCGCGACCTTCGCCGAGAAGGCGCGCAAGCTGGTCATCGGCGAGAAATGCGTGAGCGTCTTCGGCTCCTACACCTCGGCCAGCCGCAAGGCGGTGCTGCCGGTGTTCGAGCGGTATCACAACCTCTACTGGTACCCGACCCTCTATGAGGGCCGCGAGTGCTCGAAGAACGTGATCTACACCGGCGCGGTGCCGAACCAGCAGCAGCGCGACTTCGTCCCCTGGCTGCTGAAGACCTTCGGGAAGAAATTCTACCTCATCGGCTCCAACTACATCTATCCGAAGGAGGAGAACAACGTCTGCAAGATCCTGCTGAAGAAATACGGCGGCGAGGTGGTCGGCGAGGAGTATGTGCCGCTCGGCCATTCCGAGTTCAGCTCGGTGATCGAGAAGTTCAAGAGCACGGGCCCGAACGTCATCTTCTCGACCGTCGTCGGCGATTCGGTGGTGGCGCTGCACCGGCAATACAAGGCCGCGGGCCTCGATCCGGCGAAGATGCCGATGGCGAGCCTGACCACCTCGGAGGAGGAAGTGCGCGCCATGGGCGGCGAGTTCGCCGCCGGGCACTTCACCTCGGCGCCGTACTTCATGTCGTACGACTCGCCGGAGAACACGAAGTTCGTGGCCGCCTTCCGGAAGAAATACGGCAAGGACGCGGTGACGAACTTCGTCTCCGAGCCAGCCTATTTCCAGGTCTACCTGTTTGCGCAGGCGGCGGCGAAGCTCGCCGGCTCCGACCTGACGCCGCCCACCATCCGCAAGGCGGCGTGGGGGCAGGAGTTCAAGGCGCCGGAAGGGCTGGTGAAGATCGACGGCGAGAACTCGCACACCTATCTGTGGCCGAAGATCGGCGAGGCGCAGACCAGCGGGCAGTTCAAGATCATCCAGCAATCCAGCGAATGGGTGAAACCCGATCCGTACTGGGCCTACCCGGGCCAGGTGTGCACGCCCGACGGCATGGTCGAGCGCAAGAGCTGAGGCAAGCGTGGAGCGGCGGCGGGCATCGCCCGCCGCCCATCTGCAGGGACGCGCATGATCGACGTCTTCAACCAGATCTTCTCGGGCCTCAGCATCGCCTCGATCCTGCTGCTGATCTCGCTCGGGCTCGCGATCATCTACGGCACCGTGGGCGTGATCAATCTTGCGCACGGCGAGTTCGTGATGCTCGGCGCCTACGCCGTCTGGTTCCTGGAATCGCAGTTCGGGCTCGGGCTCTATCCGTGCCTGGTGCTATCGTTCTTCATCGTGGGCGCACTCGGCTGGCTGGTCGAGCGCCTGGTCATCCGCCGGCTGTATGGCCGCGTGCTTGACACGATCCTCGCCACCTGGGGCCTTGGCGTCATCCTGCAGCAGGCGGTGCGCCTCAGCGCGGGGGCGGAGCTGCGCTACGTGAAGATGCCGGAGAAGCTGAGCCAGGCGGTGTCCGTGTTCGGCATCGACGTCTCCAGCTATCGCCTGTTCGTCCTCGGCATCGCGATCCTGCTGCTGGCGGTCACGTATCTGCTGATCTTCCGCACCGCGTTCGGCATGCGCCTGCGCGGCGTGGTGCAGAATCCGGAGATCGCGCGCTGCTTCGGCGTGAACACGTCGCAGATCTACGCGCTGACCTTCGCCTATGGCGCCGGGCTCGCCGGGGTGGCGGGCGCGCTGGTCTCGCCGCTCAAGAGCGTCTCCCCCGACATGGGCACGGGCTACGTGGTGGATGCGTTCATGGTGGTCGTCGTGGGCGGCGTGCAGAGCCTGCTCGGCACGGTCGCGAGCGCCGGCATCCTTGGCGAGCTGTCGGGCGGGCTGGCCTATCTTTCCAACGACACCATCGCCAAGGCGCTCGTCTTCCTCGGCGTGGTGGTGCTGATCCGGTTCCGGCCGCAGGGGCTGTTCGCCCTGCGCGTCCGGCGAGGCTGAGGAACGCGACGTGCGCACCTATCCACTCTGGGCGAAGCTGCTCGGCTACGGCGTGTTCTGCCTGGTGCTGCTGGCGGTGCCGCTGTTCATCAGCGACGACTACCTGCTGAACAAGTTCGCGCGCTACCTGGTGTTCGGCATCGTCGCGCTGGCCCTGTCCATCTCCTGGGGCTACGCCGGCATCCTCAATCTCGGGCAGGCAGTCAGTTTCGGCCTCGGCTCCTACTGCATGGCGATGGCGCTGAAGCTGCGCACCATCCCGATCCAGACCGGCGCGGAGGGGCTGCCGGACTTCATGGTGTGGAACAACGTGAAGTCCCTGCCGTGGTTCTGGGTGCCGTTCCACTCCTACGCCTTTGCGATCGCGGCGGGGGTGCTCGTCCCGGTCATCCTGGCGTTCCTGCTCGGCAGCTTCGTCTTTCGCGCCCGCGTCACGGGGGTGTATGTCGCGATCATCACCCTGGCGCTGCTGGTGGTGGTGAACCTCGTCATCATCGACCGGCAGCGCTACACCGGCGGCTTCAACGGGCTGACCGACCTCGAGCCGCTCGAGCTGTTCGGGGTGACCTTCGATCCGTATGCGGTTGCGACCTACTATCTGATCGCCATCTCCCTCGCGGTCGCGCTGTTCCTCGGCCTGGCCGTGGTGCACAGCAAGACCGGCCTGGTCATGCAGGCGATCCGCGCCGATGAGACGCGGGTGCGCTATTTTGGCTACGACGTCGCCGCCTATCAGACGTTCGCGCTGTGCCTCTCGGCGGGCATCGCCGGCTTCGCGGGGATGCTCTACACGCTGGTGATGGCGTTCGCCTCGCCGACCTTCCTCGCCGTGCCGATCAGCCTCTCCATCGTCATCTGGTGCGCGGTGGGCGGCCGTACCTCGCTGCTCGGCTCGGCCCTGGGCGCGATCGTGGTCACGGGCGTGCAGGGCAGCCTTTCCGATACGCCGGCATTTCTTGAGACCTGGACGCTGATCATGGGCGTCCTGTTCATCGTGGTGGTGCTGTTCCTGCCGCGTGGGCTGATCAGCCTGATCGACCTCGTGCCGTTCGGGCGGCGGACGGACGCCACGCCGGCGCGCGCGGCGCGGCGCGGCCGCGTCTCGGTGCGCTGAGGCGGGCGGCCGTGGCAATCCTGGAAATGCGCGACATCACGGTCGAGTTCAGCGGCTTCGTCGCGGTCTCGGGGCTCTCGCTCGGCGTGCAGCAGGGCGAGCTGCGCTGCCTGATCGGGCCCAACGGCGCCGGCAAGACCACGGCGCTCGACGTGATCTGCGGCAAGACGCGGCCAGCCTCGGGCCATGTCATGTTCGACGGCGCCGACATCACGCAGATGGAGGAGCATCACATCGCCCGCCTCGGCGTCGGGCGGAAGTTCCAGGTGCCCAGCGTGTTCCGCGAACTGACCGTGCGGCAGAACCTGGAGGTGGCGCTCTCGCGGTCCCCGGGCGTGATCGGCAACCTGTTCCGCTTCAGCCGTTCCAGCGCCGCCGAGCAGCTCGACAAGCTGGCCGAGCTGGTCGGCCTCGACGAGGCGCTCGATGCCGCCGCCGGCACCCTCGCGCATGGCCAGGTGCAGTGGCTCGAGATCGCGCTGCTGGTGGCGCAGGACGCGCGGCTGATCCTGATGGACGAACCCACCGCGGGCATGACGGCGCATGAGACGCAGAAGACCGCGGAGCTGTTCATGCGGCTGAAGGGCCGGCACACGCTGATCGTGGTGGAGCACGACATGGCGTTCATCAAGGAGATCAGCGACGTGATCTCCGTCATGCACCAGGGCCGGCTGCTCGCCGAAGGCACCGTGCCCGAGATCGAGGCGAACGAGCAGGTGCGGGCGGCATATCTCGGGTCGGGAGGGATCAGCGGTGCTTGAGCTTGCGGCCGTCGATGCCTACTACGGCAACAGCCGTGCGTTGCAGGATGTGAGCCTGCGCGTTGGCGACGGCGAGTTCCTCGCCGTACTTGGCCGCAACGGCGTCGGCAAGACCACGCTGATGCGCACGATCCTCGGCCTGATGGATCGCACCACCGGCAGCATCCGACTCAACGGCATCGAGATCGGGTCGTGGCGCACCGACCGGCGGGCGCGCGCCGGCATCGCCTACGTGCCGCAGGGCCGCGGCATCCTTCCCCGCTTCACCGTGCTCGACAACCTGCGCTTCGGCCTGTTCGCGAACACCAAGGGAAGGCGCGAGATCGACGAGACCGTGTTCGACCTGCTGCCCGCGCTGCGTGAGCATCTCTCCCGCCTCGGCGGCAACCTGTCCGGCGGGCAGCAGCAGCAGCTCGCCATCGCGCGCGCGCTGATGGTCGAGCCCCGGGTGATGCTGCTCGACGAGCCGACCGAGGGCATTCAGCCGAACATCGTCGAGGAGATCGAGCAGATCATCACGCGCATCAACCGTGAACGGGCGATCACGGTGATTCTCGTTGAGCAGAGCGTGGCTTTCGCCCGCCGTGCCGCGCAGCGCTTTGTGATCATGAACAAAGGCGGCATCGTAGCCGACGGCTCCACCGCCGAGCTCGATGATGCGCTCGTTCATCGCTACATGGCCGTCTGATGCGTCGGATGGGCCGAGCAGTGCCAGCTTCGCTAAGCCAGGAGGAACACGATGCTACACGGTGATATTTCGAGCAGCACCGACACCGTCGGCGTGGCGGTCGTCAACTACAAGATGCCGCGGCTGCACACGAAGGACGAGGTGCTGGCCAACGCCCGCAAGATCGCCGACATGGTGGGCGGCATCAAGCAGGGCCTGCCGGGAATGGATCTGATCATCTTTCCCGAATACAGCACCCACGGGATCATGTACGACGCCAGAGAGATGTACACGACCGCGTCGTCCGTCCCCGGAGACGAGACCGAGATTTTTGCCGAGGCGTGCCGCCGCGCGAAGGTCTGGGGCGTTTTCTCGCTGACCGGCGAGCGGCATGAGGAACACCCGAACAAGGCGCCCTACAACACGCTGATCCTGATGAACGACAGGGGCGAGATCGTCCAGAAGTATCGCAAGATCATGCCGTGGGTGCCGATCGAGGGCTGGTATCCGGGCAACTGCACCTTTGTCTCCGAGGGGCCGAAGGGGCTCAAGGTCAGCCTCATCATCTGCGATGACGGCAACTATCCGGAGATCTGGCGTGACTGCGCGATGAAGGGTGCCGAGCTGATCGTGCGCTGCCAGGGCTACATGTATCCGGCCAAGGACCAGCAGGTGCTGATGGCCAAGGCGATGGCCTGGGCCAACAACGTCTATGTCGCGGTGGCGAATGCCGCCGGCTTCGACGGCGTCTACTCCTATTTCGGCCATTCCGCCGTGATCGGCTTCGACGGCCGCACCCTCGGCGAATGCGGCGAGGAGGAGTACGGCATCCAGTACGCGCAGCTCTCCAAGTCACTGATCCGCGACGCGCGGCGCAACATGCAGTCGGAGAACCACCTCTTCAAGCTGCTGCACCGCGGCTACACGGGCAAGATCAACTCGCGCGAGGATGTGCGCGGGGATGCCGCGTGCCCCTACGACTTCTACAAGCAGTGGATCACCGATCCCGAGGCGACGCGGACCATGGTGGAGGCGATCACGCGCCCGACCGTGGGCACGGAGGAATGCCCGATCGAGGGGATTCCCAACCAGAAGACCGCGGCGCATCGCTGAGCGGGGTGGCTGCGGCGCGCGCCCTGCGCCGCAGCCGCGCATCCGCGGCGGCATCGACCCTGTGGCAGGACGGCGGTAGGCATGGACCTGGGCGGATATGTGATCGGCGCCGAGCCCTATTATCGGCCGGTGGGCGACGAGGTCGCGCTGTTCGACGCGGCCTATGCCGCGCGCATGCCGATGATGCTGAAGGGCCCCACCGGCTGCGGCAAGACGCGCTTCGTGGAGCACATGGCGTGGCGGCTCGGCCGGCCGCTGGTCACCGTCGCGTGCCATGAGGACATGACGGCCTCCGACCTCGTCGGCCGCTTCCTGCTCGACGCCGAGGGCACCGTTTGGCACGACGGGCCGCTGACGCTGGCGGTGCGCGGCGGTGCCATCTGCTATCTCGATGAGATCGTTGAGGCGCGGCAGGACACGACGGTGGTCATCCACCCGCTCACCGACGACCGCCGCGTGCTGCCGCTGGAGAAGCGCGGCGAGATCATCCGCGCGCATCCCGACTTCCAGCTCGTGATCTCATACAACCCCGGCTACCAGAGCATCCTCAAGGACCTCAAGGAGTCCTCCAAGCAGCGCTTCGGCGCGATCGAGTTCACCTATCCGGCCGCCACGGTCGAGGCGGAGATCGTCATGCACGAGGCGGGCATCGGCCGCGCCGACGCCGAGCGGCTGGTGGCGATCGCGGAACGGTCCCGCCGCCTGCGCGGGCATGGGCTGGATGAGGGTGCCTCCACCCGCACGCTGATCTATGCCGGGCGGCTGATGGCGCGGGGCGTCGCGCTGGAGGCGGCGTGCCGGGTGGCGCTGGTGCTGCCGATCACCGACGATCCGGACATCCGCGACGCGCTGACCGCCGCGGTCGCGGCCTCGGCGGGCGGATGAGCGGGCCGGCCGCCGCACCCCTTCGCCACTCGCTCCACGAACTTCTGGCCGGCGCGCCGGAGCTCGGCGCCTCGCTCGACCTGCTGCTGCACCAGGCCGAGCGCAGCTTCCCCGGCGCCAGCCGCGCGCGCTGGCTCGCCGCCTGCCGCGACCTCACCCGCGCCGGCCTCGGTTCGGCCTGCCTCATCGCCTATCTGCGGCAGGCGCCGGGCTGCGCCGCGCTGCTCGGCACGGAG
>JAFKFJ010000076.1 GCA_017307335.1 Alphaproteobacteria bacterium
TGATCGACGTCGCCGGCGTGCCGACGCGCGCCAACTGCCCGGCGCGGGCCGATGCGCCGCCGGCGGCGGCCGATGCCACCGTGGTCGCGCATCTGCGCGCGGCGGGCGCCGTGATCCTCGGCAAGACCCACACGACGGAGCTGGCGTATTTCGAATCCGTCCCGCCCACGCGCAACCCGCACGACCTCGCGCGCACGCCCGGCGGCTCCTCCGCCGGCTCGGCCGCCGCGGTCGCCGCCGGCACGGTGCCGCTGGCGCTCGGCACCCAGACCGCCGGCTCGGTGAACCGTCCGGCGGCGTATTGCGGCATCGGCGCCTTCAAGCCCTCGACGCTCGCGATCGGCGGCACCGGCATCGTGCCGCTGGCGCCGAGCTTCGACACGGTGGGCGGGTTCGCCGCCACGGCCGCCGATGCGGCGGTGCTGGTGGCGGGCTACGCGCCGGCGCATCTGCGCCTCGGCAGCGGGCGCGCGGACGCCGCCCGCATCCTCGTGCTGCGCGACGGGCTGCTGGGGCGGGCGGATGCCGAGACGCGGGCGGCGCTCGCGGCCTTCGCCGGCCGCATGGCGGCTGCCGGCATGGCGGTGGAGGAAGCGGCGTCGCCGGTGTCGCTGGAAACGGTCGGTGCGGCGCATCGCACGGTGCTGCTGGCCGAACTCGGCCGCTGCCACGGCGGGCTGCCGGCGGCGCGGCTGGCGCCGCGGCTGGCCGAGGACGTGGCGGCGGGGCAGCGCATTCCGCCGGCCGCATACCAGGACGCGCTGGCCGCGCTGGCGGCGCAGCGCGCGCGGTTCTGGCGGACGCTGCCGCCCGGCGTGATCCTGCTGCTGCCGGCGGCGCCCGCGGTGGCGCCCATGGGCACCGCGACCGGCGATCCCGCCTTCATCGTGCCGCTGACCGCACTCGGCGGCCCGGTGGCGACGGTGCGTGCGGGCACCGGGACCGCGAGCGGGATGCCGGTCGGCGCCCTGCTCGCCATGGCCCCCGGCGCCGATGCGGACCTGGCCGCGACGCTGACCCGCCTCGACCTGTAGTGGCCAATCCGCGGCCCGTGCCCTAGTCTCGGCGCGCGGAGCGGCACGGCCATGGACGATTTGCGATCCGGCGGCATCGACTGCGACATCCATCCCGCGGTCCCTGCACTCGCGGCGCTGCTGCCGTACCTGGACGCGCACTGGCGCGAGGCGGTGGTGCAGCGCGGGCTGGATGAGCTGCGCACGGTGGACTTTCCCCCGTCCGCCCCGCTCTCCGCGCGCCCGGACTGGCACGGCGCCAGCAGCGTGGCCGCCGTCGGCGCCGAAGTGCTCGATCCGTTCGGCACGCAGATCGCCATCTGCAACTGCCTCTACGGCGTGCCGATGCTGTTCACCGAGGACATGGCCGCCGCCCTCGCGCGCGCGGTGAACGACTGGATCGCGCGCGAGTGGCTCGATCAGGACCCGCGCCTGCGCGCCGGCATAGTCGTCTCGCCGCAGAACCCCGAGTTCGCGGTGGACGAGATCGAGCGTTGCGCCGCCGATCCGCGCTTCGTGCAGGTGCTGCTGCCGGTCGCCGACGAGCTGCCGCCGGGGCGCCGCGCGCACTGGCCGATCTATGCCGCCGCCGCACGCCACCGCCTGCCGGTCGCCTTTCACGGCGGCACCACCTCCAAGCACGCGCCCAGCGCGGTCGGCTGGCCCTCCTTCGTGACGGAGGAGTATGTCGGCCGGGCGCCCGCCTTCCAGGGCGCGCTCACCAGCCTCGTGTGCGAGGGCGTGTTCGCCCGCTTCCCCGACCTGCGCGTGGTGCTGCTCGGCTCCGGCGTCACCTGGCTGCCGGCGCATCTGTGGCGGCTGACGAAGTTCTGGCGCGGGCTGCGCATGGAGGTGCCGTGGCTGGACCGCCCGCCGGCCGAGATCGTGCGCGAGCATGTCCGCCTGACCGCCCAGCCCTTCGACCTCCCGGCCGACCCGGCGCAGTTCGGCGCGATCCTCGACCAGCTCGGCTCGGACGCGCTGCTGCTGTTCGCGACCGACTATCCGCACTGGCATTTCGACGGCACCGACGCGCTGCCGGCGGGCATCGCGCCCGCGCTGGCGCGCCGGATCATGGTGGACAACCCGCGCGCGACCTATCCGCGACTGACGGAGACGGTGTCATGAACGTCACGGTCCGGCCCCTGGCGACAACCCCGGCGGCGAGCCGCCTCAGCGTGATCGACTGCGACATCCACCCGGCGCGCAGCACGCCGGACGCGCTGGCGCCGTATCTGGAGCAACGCTGGCAGGACCTCGCCGCCACCTTCGGCACGCCGCGCCGCCTCGGCTACCAGGAGGGTGTGGCCTACCCGAAGGGCCAACCCAACGCCGCGCGGCGCGATGCGTGGCCGCCGGAGGGCGGGCCGCCGGGCAGCAGCCTGCCCTTCATGCAGGCGCAGCACCTGGAGCCGAACGGCGTCGCCTTCGGCATCCTCAACCCGCTCGGCGCGACCGGCCAGGGGTTCCGCAACCTCGACCTCGCGGCCGCCTATGCGCGCGCCGTCAACGACTGGCAGATCGCGGAATGGGTCGGCCGCGACGCGCGGCTGCGCGCCTCGGTCGTCGTCTCCTACGAAGACCCGCCGGCGGCGGTGGCGGAGATCGAGCGGCGGGCCGGCGACCGGGCGTTCGCCCAGGTGCTGCTGCTGACCCGCACCGCCGAGCCGCTGGGCCAGCGCAGATACTGGCCGATCTACGAGGCCGCGGCGGCGGCCGGGCTGCCGGTGGGCATCCACGCCTTCGGCTATGGCGGCTGGCCGATGACCGCGGGCGGCTGGCCCTCCTACTACATCGAGGAGATGACCGGCCACGCGGCCTGCGCGCAGACGCAGCTCATCTCGCTGCTGCTGGAAGGCGTGTTCGCGCGCATCCCGGCGCTGCGCGTGGTGATGATCGAGGCGGGGTTCGCCTGGGCGCCCGCGCTGCTGTGGCGGCTGGACCGGCACTGGGCGCGCATGCGCGCCGAGACGCCGCATCTGACCCGCCCGCCCTCGCACTACGCGCGCGAAAGCGTCTGGTGGACGACGCAGCCGATGGAGGAGCCGGAGCGGCACCGCCACCTGCTCGACGTCATCAACTGGCTCGGCTGGGACCGGCTGCTGTTCGCCACCGACTATCCGCACTGGGATTTCGACGACCCCGCCGCCGTGCTGCCCAGCGGCGGGACGGACGCCGAGCGCCGCGCCCTGTTCCACGACAACGCCGCCGCCCTCTACGGGCTCGCCTGAGTGCCGCGCCATGTCGTCGCCACGCTGCGCGAACTGCCGCCGGGCGGGCGCAAGCGCGTGGCGGTGGACGGGCGTGACATTGTGCTGTTCAATGTCGGCGGCGAGGTTTTTGCGCTCGCCGATCGCTGTCCGCACCAGGGCGGCCGGCTGAGCGAGGGGCGGCTTGTCGGCCTCGTGGAGGCGGCCGAGCCCGGCCGGTACACGTGGTCGCGCGGCGGCGAGATCGTGCGCTGCCCCTGGCATGGATGGGAGTTCGACCTGCGCACCGGGCGCTCGCGCTGCGAGCCGTCGCGGCTGCGCACCCGGGCCTACGACGTGAGCATCGAGCCCGCCGATCCGGGGCCGGTGGAGACGTTTGCAGTGACGGTGGAGGCGCGGCGCATCGTGGTCGATGTGCCTGGTAGATGAGCGGGGCAGATGTGCCGGGCACATAGGCCGGGCGGCTCGGACGGAAGCGGGCGAAGACCTGACTGAGAAACGGAGATTGATGTCCATGAACAGCAGAATGCGATTTGGCGCCTTCATTGCGCCGTTCCATACCACGCGGGAAAACCCGACGCTCGCGATCGAGCGCGATTTCCAGCTCGTGCAGTGGCTGGAGGCGCAGGGCTACGACGAGGCGTGGATCGGCGAGCACCACTCCGCCGGCTTCGAGATCATCGCATCGCCCGAGCTGTTCATCGCGACGGCGGCGGAGCGCACCAGGCACATCCGCCTCGGCACCGGCGTGGCGTCGCTGCCGTACCATCACCCGCTGATGTTGGCGGACCGGATCAACCAGCTCGACCACGTCACCCGCGGCCGCGTGATGTTCGGCGTCGGTCCCGGCGCACTGCCGTCCGATGCGGTCATGATGGGGATCGAGATCGCCCGCCAGCGCGACATGATGGACGAGGCGCTGGACGTGCTCGTGCCGCTGCTGCGCGGCGAGACCGTGACCCGGCGCACGAGCTGGTTCACGCTGGAAAACGCCCGCCTGCAGATGACGCCCTATTCGCGGCCGTCGGTGGAGATGGCGGTGGCGAGCCAGGTTTCGCCCACCGGCGCGCGCGCGGCCGGGCGCCACGGCATCGGCCTGCTCTCGTTCGGCGCGACCACGGCCGGCGGCTTCAACGCGCTGAACTCCAACTGGGCGATCGCCGAGCAGATGGCGAAGGAGCACGGCACCCGCGTCGATCGCGCGGGCTGGCGGCTGGTGGGGCCGGTGCACATCGCCGAGACGCGGGAGAAGGCGCGCGAGAACCTGCGCTTCGGCTTCGCCGACTGGCTGTTCTACTTCACCAAGGTCGTGGCGCTGCCGATCGCGCCGGCCGATGTGCCAGACCCGATCGACTCGCTCGTCGAATCCGGCTTCGCCGTGGTCGGCACGCCCGACGACGCAGTGGCGCAGATCAGCCGGCTGGCGGAGAAGACCGGCGGCTTCGGCTGCTTCCTGCAGATGGCGCACAACTGGGCGGACTGGGAGCAGACCAAGCGGTCCTACGAGCTGTTCGCCCGCTACGTGGCGCCGAAGTTCCAGGACCTCAACGTCCGCCGCGACGCCTCGCTGGAATGGGCGCGGGTGAACCACGACGAGTTCATCGGCCGCGCCAACAAGGCGGTGAGCGCGCGCATCGCGCAGCACATCGAGGAGAAGGGCGCCGACAACATCGCGGCGGAGATCGCGAAGAACTACGTGAAGTCATAGGCGATCGTGCCGGGCGCGTCCGGCGTCACATCTCGGTGGCGGGGACGAAACAGTAGATCCCGAGCGTCACCGGCGCGCTCATGCGCCGGATGACGGCGTAGCACGCGATCGCGTGTCCGGTCGGGTTGCTGGTCCGGCGCAGGATCTTGGCCTCGGGAACACGGGTCCACCGCTGCTCCTCGCCGGGCGCGATGCGGTCGTCGTACGCACGCAACGGATGAATCTCATAGCCATCGCCGGTGAGACGGTACTCGACCGCCCGACAGTCGGCGACGGAGCAGCACGGGGCACCGTCGTGGGTTCGCAGGCTTTGGAACCAGCGCGCGAAGGCGGGATCGTAGCCTTTCTCGTCCGGCCGCGGCGGCGCCGCGGCGGCCGATGACGCGATCAGCGTGGCGGCGACGATCAACAGGCGCATCCGGATCAGCACGGCGTCGCGGTATCTCCTCTCAACCGCGCGGGCATCGACCATGCGGGCATGCTCCCGCCATGCCGCATGCCCTCCGCCGCGGCCTTCGCGGCCCGCCCGCTCACCGCGGCGCCAGCGGCAGTGGCTCGCCGTCCGGCAGTGGCACGCCGTCGACGTTCAGCACCATCGAGACGAGCGTGTAGTAGCCGGCGGCGCCGATCAGGTCGATCACGCCGCGCTCGCCGAACCGCGCCTTGATGCGCGCGAAGTCGGCGTCGGAGACCTGCCCGGTTTCCAGCAGCGAGACGGTGAAGTCGTAGACGGCGGCTTGATCGTCCGAAAGCCCCTCGGGGCGCCGCCCGGCGGCGATGGCGTCCAGGATCGCGGGCGCGACGCCGGCCTCGATCGCCAGCTTGCGGTGCGCGTAGAACTCGAACTGCGCGGTCCATTTGCGGCCGACGATGCAGATCGCGAGTTCGTTCAGCGCCGCCGGGATCGCGGTGTTGAAGCGCACATAGGCGCCGACGCGCTGCACCAGGTCGCACAATTCGGGGCTGCGCAGCAGCCCGTTGAACGGCCCGCGCAGCCCGGCGCCGCGCGGGCCGGACTGGATCGCATCGGCCGCGCGTTTCTGCTCCGGCGTCATCGTCGCCGGGGTCAGTTCCTCGAACCGCCGTTCGCTCATGCTTCGCTCGCTCTCTCAGGGCATCATCGTGGTCAGGCCGCCATCGACGACGATCTCGGTGCCGGTGATGTAGCCCGCCTCGTCGGAAGCAAGGAACAGCACCGCGTGCGCCACGTCCCAGCCGGTGCCCATGCGGCCCAGCGGCGGGCGCGCGTTGCGCCGGGCGATCAGCGCCGCCGCGTCGTTGCCGCCGCTCTGCCGCACCAGCCGGTGCTCCACCAGCGGCGTGTGCATCAGCCCGGGGATCACGGTGTTGCAGCGGATGCCGTGCTTCGCGAAGGTCCCGGCGGTGGAGCGCGAAAACTGGATCAGCCCGGCCTTGGAGGCGCTGTAGGCGACGAGGTCGCGCCCCGGCGGCTCATTGCGCAGGGCCAGGATGGAGGCCACGTTGACGATCGCGCCGCCGCCCTGCGCCTGCATCACCGGGATCGCGTACTTGCAGCCCAGGAAAGCGGATTTCAGGTTGAAGTCGATCTGCCGGTCCCAGGTTTCCTCCGGCATCGACACCGCGTCGCCCGGCTCCGAGCCGCCGACATTGTTCACCAGGATGTCGATGCGCCTGAAGCGGTCGGCGCAATCCTGCACCATCTCCTGCACGCTCGCCGCGTCCAGCACGTCGCAGCAATGCGTGGCGGCGGTGCCGCCCTCGTCGGCGATGATGCGCGCGGTCTCCGCCACCGCCGCCTCGTCGCGGTCGACCAGCAGCACGCTGGCACCCTGGCGGGCGAACAGCACGGCGGTCGCCCGCCCGTTGCCCCAGCCGGGTGCGACCGAACCGGCGCCCGCGACGATCGCCGCCTTGCCCGTGAGGTCGAGCATGCGCGCGCCGCCTACAGCAGGTCCGCGACCGCGTCGCGATAGCGCCGCATGACGTCCAGATGGTCGGCGAGCGACCGCTTGCCCAGGCGGCGGTGGAAGTAGCGCCCGAAGGTGCCGTTGAGCGTGATGTGCGTGACGCCGGCCTGCTTCCAGAACCTGACCTCGTCGCGCCACTCGCTCGCCGTGCCGTCGGCGTTCGCCACCCAGATCTCGATGCCCACGCTCGCCGGGTCGCGGCCCTGCTCCTGCACGTAGCGGCGCAGCTTGGCGAACTCGGGCAGCGCCGTGTCGTCGGGCGGATAGGCGAGCATCATCCACCCGTCGCCGTATTTCGCGATGCGCCGCAGCGTCGC
>JAFKFJ010000077.1 GCA_017307335.1 Alphaproteobacteria bacterium
GCACGCGCCTCGTGCGCCTGCTGCACCGCCTGGATGAGCGGTCGCTGCGCGTGCTCGGCATCGTCGACGATCAGGCCGATCTGCCCGAGGGGCTCGTGGAGGGCGTGCCGCTGCTCGGCCCGGTGGGCCAGCTCTTCGCGCTGCTGCGACGGGGCCTGGTGGACGAGGTCGTGCTCGCGCTGCCGTGGTCGGAGGAGCGGCGCATCCTGCAACTCATCGACGTGCTGGCCGACTATCCGGTGCACGTGCGGCTCGCGCCGGATCTGATCAGCTATCATTTCCCGCGGCGGGTCAGCACCGACCTGCATGGCCACCCGACGCTCGCGGTTGCGGAGCGGCCGATCTCGGGCTGGAGCAGCGTCGTCAAGCAGGCCGAGGACTACGTCATCGGCGCGGTCGCGCTCGCGGTGTGCGCGATCCCGATGGCGCTCATCGCGCTGGCGATCCGGCTCGACAGTCCGGGCCCGGTCCTGTTCCGGCAGCGTCGTACCGGCTTCAACAATCGTGACTTCGAAATGCTGAAGTTCCGGACTATGCATCATCACATGGCGGAGCCGCGTATCCGCGCCCAGACGACGCGCAACGATCCGCGCGTGACCCGCGTGGGGGCACTGCTTCGTCGGACCTCGCTGGACGAACTGCCGCAGATCTTCAACGTGCTGCGAGGCCACATGTCGATCGTCGGTCCCCGCCCGCACGCTCCGGGCACCCAAGCCGGCAGCCGGCCGTTCGAGCAGGTGGTCGATCGCTACGCCGCGCGCCACCGGGTCAAGCCGGGGCTTACCGGGCTGGCCCAGGTCCGCGGCTTTCGTGGGGAGACACGCACCGAGGACAAGCTGATCCGCCGGGTCGAGAGCGACCTCGAGTACATAGACACCTGGTCGCTCTGGCTGGACCTTTCCATCATGGTGCGCACGCTGGTCATCGTGCTGCGCATGCAGAACGCGTATTGAGAACAATGGCACTCGACGCAGCAAAGCAGAGTCTCCGCGGATCGGACCGGGTGCACATCGCGGCCGAGAACACCGCGCCGCAGGGCGAGGGCGAACGCCGCCATCGCCATCGCCGCGAGAGCAGCGGCGCGACCGATGTGCGCGCTATCGCGACGGCGCAGCTTGCCACCGTCGTCTCGGCGCTGCGGCGGCGAAAGTGGCCGCTGATCGTCTGCGCGGTCACCATCCCGCTCATCGCCTTCGTGGTGATGAAGCAGGTCACGCCCCGCTACACGGCCGAGGGCTCGGCGATCTACGAGCCGTCGAACTACCAGGCGCAGGAGTTGCAGAGCGTCCTGCGAGAGGACCCGATGACGGACGCCGTCATGGCGAGCCAGGTCGAGATCGTGCGTGGCCTGTCCGTGGCCGAACGGCTGGTGGACCGCTACAAGCTGTACGACCGGCCGGAGTTCAACTGGACGCTGCGTCCGCCCAATCCGCTCGTGCAGGGCTGGTACCTTGTTCGCGATGCGCTGTTCGCCGTGTTCGATCCGGTGTCGCCCTCGCTTGCCGCCGTGTTCGCGCCGCCCGTGCCCGCCGCGCCGCCCTCGCCGGACGATGTGCGCCACTCGGTGATCCAGTCGGTGCAGGACGCGATCACGGTCGAGGCACTGCGGCTGTCCCACGTGCTCTCGATCAAGTTCACGTCGACCGATCCGAAGCTGTCGGCGGAGGTCGTGAACACGATCATGGACCTCTACATCACCGACCAGCTCGCCGATAAATTCAACGCCGTGCGCAAGGCCAACACCTGGCTCGAATCCCGCGCGCAGGAGCTCCGCAAGGAGACGCAGTCGATCGAGGACCGGATCGCCGAATACAAGGCGCGCACCGGGCTGTTCCAGGGCGTGACGGCCGGCCTCGATACCGAACAGATCAGCCGGATGCAGTTGGACCTGGTCACTGCGCGCAGCGACCTTGCGCAGGCGGAGGCGAATCTGGATGCCGCGCGCGGACGGAAGGGCGCCGCGGCGCAGGCGGCCGTGTCGCAGAGCGTGGTGCAGATGCGCGCGCAGCAGGACACGGTGCGCGCGCAGTTGCAGGGGCTGCTGAGCCGGCTCGGGCCGAACCATCCCGACGTCATCGCGCTGCGCCGGCAGTTGGCCGAGCTGAGCGGCGCCGTGGGCGGCGAGGTCGGCCGCGCGGTTGCCGCGACCGCGGCGCAGGTCAACGCGGCGCGGGCGCGCGTGAACCAGATCGAGGAGAACCTGAAGGTCGCCCAGTCGCAGGTCGACAAGAACAACCAGGCGCTGATCCCGCTGAACGCCATGCAGCGCGACGCCGACGCTTCGCGCACGCTGCTGCAGGCGGTGCTATCGCGCATTCAACAGATGGCGCAGCAGAACGCGATCGAGAAGCCCGACGCGCGGGTGATCTCTACGGCGCTGCCGCCGGCCGAGCCGTCCTTCCCGAAGATCAAGATCCTGCTGCCGGCGGCCATCCTGTTCGGCCTGCTGTTCGGGCTGATGGTTGTCTACCTGCTGGAAATCTCCGACAGCACGTTCCGTACCGGCGCCGACGTGCGGGCGGTGCTCGGTCTGCCGTGCTTCGCACTCGTCCCCGTCGTCCGGCCGCGCCTGCTGGGGCGGATCCGCATGGAAGACTACGTGGTGCGCAAGCCGCTCTCGCCCTTCGCCGAGCAGATCCGTGCACTGCGCGCCGGGCTCTGGCTCGACAGCGTGCAGCCGAAGGTGGTGGCCATCACCGCCGCGCGGCCGGCGGAGGCGAAGACGACGACCGCGATGGCGCTCGGTCGCTCGGCGGCCATGAACGGGGAACGCGTGGTGGTGCTGGACTGCGACGTGCGCCAGCCGAGCTTCGGGCGCCTGATGCGGGCCGAGCACAGCCGCGGCATCGTGGACTACCTGCTCGGACAGGCGGGGATCGAGGAGATCGTCCGCCGCGACCGGCTCACGCCGCTGGACTACATCCCGGCCGGCACGTCGAAGGCCAACTCGCTCGGCCTGTTCATGTCGGATGCGATGCTGCAATGCCTCGACCAGCTTCGCGCCGAGTATGACCTCGTGCTGCTCGATGCGCCGCCGGTGTTCGCCATGACCGACGCGCGCATCATCTCCCGCATCGCGGACGCCACGCTGCTCTGCGTGCGCTGGCGCGAGACGCCGCGCAGCGTTGTCTCGCATTCGCTCGATCTGCTGGACGAGGCGGATGCGCGGGTGATCGGGGTGTCCCTGACGCGGGTCGATCCGCGCGTTCACGGCCGGTCCGGCTACTCGGACTCGGAGGTCTACCATCCGCGCTACGGCGGGTACTACCGGGAGTGAGCGGCATCCTGGCAACACCCAAGGCGTCCCGCCGGTCATCCTTGAGTTGTGATCGCGGCAGGCGCTATGCTGGCGGCATTCTATCAACCGTCAGTGTCGGCAGGCGGACATGCCTCCAACTCACACGCTCGTATCTGCCGAGCCGGCGGGGGAAGCCCGGGCTCGGCCGATGCCCGAGCCGGTCGAGTACGGCGCCGCCCCCGAGCTGGAAGCGGATGAGCTCGCCGCCGCGCGCGGCATGCTTCTCGGCGCCGCCCTCGGGCTGGTCTGCCTTGGCGGGGTCGCGGCGTTCGCCTGGTGGCTGTTCTGACGTACGCCCGGCCCTAGAACCAGGCCGGACGCCGACGCGACGGCGCGCCTAGAGGGGCGCGGACGGTGTCGGCATCGCTCCCCCACCGCGGCGGCCTCCGTTCGGAGCCGCTGGTGCAGCCGAGCGGCGGCGTGCATGCCGCGATCCTGCTCGGTGCCGGCGGCTTCATCCTCATCATGGGGGTGGCGGCCCTCTACGACCCGCGCTTCCTCACGCTCTTTCTCGCCGCCGGCATGGCGCTGTGTCTCGCGGTGCCGGTGTTGCGCTTTCCGGTCTTCAGCTCCGTCGCCTGGCTGCTGGTCGCCGGCAGCAGCCCCGAATGGTGGCTCGCCGACATGATCGGCAACGACGGCATGATCACGGCGGCGGTGAAAGTGGTCGGGCTCGGGCTCGTCGTGCTCTGCATCGTGCGCTACGGCGGCCGCTTCGACATGTTCAACCCGGCGTTCGCCTTCGTTGCCATGTACATCGTGGGCTTCATCCACGGGCTGTATCCGACGCTCACGGCCCTGGACAGCACGCGCTCGCTGATCGGCTCCATGGCGCCCTACACGTTCTCGTTCAGCCGCCTGTCGCGCCGCTGGTGCACCGCGATGATCAACACCACGATCTGCATCCCGACCCTCATCGTGGTCTTTGGCGTCGTGCTCGCCGGCGCGGGGATCCGGCCGCTGTTCATCGAACTCGGCGGCATCCGGCTCGAAGGCTCCACGCACCCCGCATTCCTTGGCGGCTTTGCGGCGGCGGCGATCTACGCCGGGCTGCTGGAGCTGTTCCGCGGCGGGCGCAGCCGCTACCTCTGGTCGATCATCGTCAACTACGTCATCCTGGTGTTGTCGGGTGCGCGCGCGCCGCTGTTCCTGGCCTTCATGGTCACGCTGATCACGTTTGTTGCGCTGCGCTCGGAGCAGTTTCCCCTGCGCCGGCGCATCATGCCGGTGCTTGCGGGGATGCTGCTGCTGCCGGTGCTGGTCTCGATCGCGCTGGGCGGCTCGTCCGCAATCCGCCTGTTCGACATGCTCTCCTCGGAGAATGATGCGAGCAACATGTCGGGCCGCGACATCCTATGGCCGTATTTCGAGGCGGCCTGGCAGGCATCTCCGACCTTCGGATGGGGCGTCGGCGCCGCACGAATGGTCCTCGATCCGGACAGCCTCGTCGTAAAACTCCTCGGTACCACGGCGGCGCACAACGAGTACCTGCGCATGGGCGTCGAGGGCGGCTATGTCGGCATCTTCACACTGGTCACGCTGATGGCGCTGTGGGGATGGAGCCACACGCGTGGCGCACCGCGGGCCGACCGCTTCATTCTGCGCCTCGTGCTGATCGCCTTCGCGATCCACTCCATCACCGACAACACGCTGATCGCCGGCACCGCGAGCATCCTGTTCACGTGGTTTTCCGCCACCTTCGCGCGGATTGCGCTGGAGCGGGAGGACGCCGCCGCCGAGGCCCGGCGATCCCGCTCAGAAATGGCGATGGCGCATGACCCGCGATCAGGCGCGCAGGGAGGCGGCGAGCCCGCGTATGTATCCTGAAGCGAACGCGGGCATCTGCCGCTGATGGATCGGCGCCTTACTCGCGCCCCTCGATCTTCTTCTCCGGCATCGGCGGGGGCGTTGTGTCGCCGTAGTCCGGCGGAGGAAGCGCGTAGCCGCGCTGCTTCTCGTCCTCGCGCTGCTTGGCGTCCTTCGCGAAATAGCCACGGAAGCGCAGCTCTTTTCCTGACTCGTAGTGCGAGGGGACGAAACGGCCCTGCTGGTCGAAATGCTGCGGAACGAGGCGCTGGCGCGTTCCGTTGGGCACGAGGACCGGTGGCGGCACGGCCTGCACGGGGCTCGGCGTCTGCAGCGGCTGTTGCGCGAAAGCCGAAGTCGCGATCAAAACCGCTAGAGAGACGGCTGCAGCACCGCGCGCTGCCGCCGCCGACGCGCTAGCATTCCATCTTGGCGCGACCGCGAGATGTTCGCCGCCACGCACCGGCACGCGGCCGACTCGAGCTTGTCCGTCTGGGTTTTCATGAAGCATATCGACGACCTTACATGTTGCCGCGCACTGTTCGCGGGGTGGGTGTTCGCCTACCACCTGAACCTGCATGCCAATTACGCGCCGGCGCTCGGTCCGTTCGGCGCGGTGGTGCGGCACGGAAGCCTCGGCGTCGATGGCTTCTTTATTCTGTCGGGCCTCGTGCTCGCATACGCGCACCCCACGCTCAGCGCCGGCTTCGCCGACGCGCGCCGATTCTGGGCCAAGCGTCTGGTGCGGATCTATCCGGTGCATCTGGCGATGATCCTTGTGCTCGCGCTGATGATCGGCAGCGCGTGGCTTCTCGGCGTCCGCCCGCGTGAACCGGACCGGTTCAGCCTCGTGGAGTTGTTTCGCCACCTCACGCTCATTCAGGCCTGGGGGGCGAGCGACCGATGGGCCTGGAACTATCCATCGTGGTCGATCAGCGCAGAGTGGGCCGGCTATCTTGCCTTCCCTTATCTCTGGGTCTTGCTCCGACGACAGAACGGTATCGGGCTCGCCGTCGTGCTGCCACTCACATTCCTCGGCGTTGTCGCGACAAGGGTCTGGGAGGCGCGGACGGGCGTGTCGCTGACATACGACGGCGGCGTGCTCCGCTTGTTTCCGGAGTTCATTGCAGGCGCTGCAATCTTGCCGTTGCTGCCGCGGCTTCCAGCACTGCTGCGCGGCCATCCGGTGGCGTTGGCCGGTGGCGTGGCCGCGATCCTGGCCGCGATGGCGGACTCGCGCGTGGCAACGATCACCGCACTCTGGTTCGTGCTTGGCGGGCTGTTCCTGGCGGCGCGGCAGGGCATACGGCCGGTGCTCGCGCGCGTCCCGGGCCTGCGCTGGCTCGGCGAGATTTCTTACTCATTCTACATGTCATTCGCGCTGACCGAGACGCTGCAGGCGAGCCTGTGGCGCAGCCTCGGTCTGGAAGCGGCGGAGCGTCCGCTGCTCTACGTCGTCAGCTCGACCGTGCTGACATTCGGTCTTGCGGTGCTCGCGTACCGCCTCGTGGAGCGGCCGGCGATGCGCGCCTACGCCGCTTACGCGAGCCGGCAGTCCGCACGCGCCGCGGTGCCGGCGCGCGGCTGAAACTCTCCCCAGGTCTCACTCCGCCGCGGCGGCGTAGGCTTCGATCGGCGCGCAACTGCACATCAGGTTGCGGTCGCCATAGGCATTGTCCACGCGGCCGACCGGTGCCCAGTATTTCCGCGCCGCCACCCAGGGCCTCGGAAACACGGCCACGTCGCGCGCGTAGGCGTGCGACCATGGGCCCGCGAGCGCGCTGGCGGTGTGCGGTGCGCCCTTCAGCGGATTGTCGTCCCGCGGCCAGTCGCCGCGCGCGACGGCGGCGATCTCCTCGGCGATCGCGATCATCGCCTCGCAGAACCGGTCGAGCTCGGCGCGCGGCTCGCTCTCCGTCGGCTCCACCATCAGCGTGCCGGGGACCGGCCAGCTCATCGTCGGCGCGTGGAACCCGTAATCCTGCAGCCGCTTGGCGATGTCTTCCACGGTGACACCGGCGCTGGCGGCGAAACCGCGACAGTCGAGGATGCAT
>JAFKFJ010000078.1 GCA_017307335.1 Alphaproteobacteria bacterium
GCTGCTCGCGCAGGGCATGCCGCCCTGGGACGCCGCCGCCGCCGCGGCATGGCTGCATGGGCGCGCGGCACGGCATGCCGGCCCCCACCTCGTCGCGGAGGACCTGGCGCCCAAATTGCGTGATGCTTTCGCCGACGCCGAGGACACGCCGCCATGAACGTCGCCGCCCCCACCCTGTTCGACCGTGCGCTGCGCCGGATCACGGGCGTCTGGCGCGACATGGCGCAAGGCGTGGCCCACGAGGAGGACGAGAGCATCGCCGGCCAGATGCGCGCCTGCCTTGCCGGGCGCGGCGGCGAGGTGAGTGCGCGCAACCGCGCCGCCAAGCTCGCCCAGGCGTACCTCACGCTCGACGAGGCTGGGCGCCGCGACTTTCTCATGACCCTCGCCGGCTTCGACGCCGACGCCGATGCCGTGGCCGCCGCTTTCGAGACGGTGCGCGCCGCGCCCGACATCGCGGCACGCACCGCCGCCAAGGCCCAGCTGCGCCGCGCGCTGGAGCCGCCGCGCACCCGCCTGCTCACGCAGTTCACCACGATCCCCGACGGGATGAAGTTCCTTGTCGACCTGCGCGCCTCGCTGCTCACGCTGCGCGCCGAAGACCCGATGCTTGCCGCGCTGGAGGGCGATCTGAAGGCGCTGCTGGCGAGCTGGTTCGACGTCGGCTTCCTCGATCTCAGCGCGATCGACTGGAACAGTCCGGCGGCGCTGCTGGAGAAACTCGCCGGCTATGAGGCGGTGCACGGCGTGCGCTCCTGGCGCGACCTGAAGAACCGGCTCGATTCCGACCGCCGCTGCTATGCGTTCTTCCATCCGCGCATGCCGGGCGAGCCCCTGATCTTCGTCGAGGTGGCGCTGGTCAAGGGTCTCGCCGACAGCGTGCAGCGCCTGCTCGATCCGAAGGCGCCGCTGATTGATCTGCGCGAGGCGGACACGGCGATCTTCTATTCCATCAGCAACTGCCAGCGCGGACTCGACGGGATCAGCTTCGGCAACTTCCTGATCAAGCGCGTGGTGGGCGATCTCTCCGCCGAGCTGCCTCGGGTGAAGACCTTCGCCACCCTCTCGCCGGTTCCCCGCTTCCGACGCTGGCTCGATGCGCAGTTCGCCGAGCCTGTCGCGGGTTTTCTGAGCGAGGAGGAATCCAGCGCGCTGCGCACCGCGGCGCCGCCGAGCGGCCCGGCGGCCGAGACCGGCGTGCAGGCGCTGGCGGCGATCCTGGCGGTGCGCGGCTGGTGGCGCGACGGCGCCATGCGGCGCGCGGCGGAGCCGGTGCTGCTGCGCCTGTGCGCCCGCTACCTGCTGCTGGAGGGCAAGGGGCGGCGCGCGCTCGACCCCGTGGCGCACTTCCATCTCACCAACGGCGCGCGGCTGGAACGGATCCTGCCGCTGGCGGACACGTCCGAGAAGGGCGTGAAAGAGAGCGCGACTTTCATGGTGAACTACCTTTACGATCCCGCCCGGATCGAAGAATACCATGAGGCCTATGTTGGCGAAGGCCGCCGCAGCGCCGCCAGTGCCGTGCGCCGCCTCGCCCGCGGCTGGGCGTAGCGGAGAGGAAGGGGACAAGGAATGGGTGCGCCGCTCACGACGCTCCGGCCGGACGACGAGACGACCGCGGGCCGTACCGCGCTGCTGAAGCAGATCGAGCGCAAGCTGCTCTGGCTCTCGGCGTGGATGGTGCACCAGGCGAATCACGTCCGCCCGAACCGTGACGGCCTGAAGGTCGGCGGGCATCAGGCGTCCTGCGCCTCCGTGATCTCCGTGATGGCGGCGCTCTATTTCGACATGCTGCGCCCGCAGGACCGCGTCGCCGTGAAGCCGCACGCGGCGCCCGTGTTCCACGCCGCCAACTACCTGTTCGGCCGGCAGGAGCGCGCGAAGATGGAGGGCCTGCGCGCATTCGGCGGCGCGCAGCCCTACCCGAGCCGGATGAAGGACGGGCCGGAGGTGGATTTCTCCACCGGCTCGGTCGGGCTCGGTGTTGCCATGACCAGTTTCTCGGCGCTGATCGCCGACTATGTGCGCCTGCACGGGCTGGCGCCCGCCAGCCTGCCGCCCGGCCGGCACATCGCGATCGCCGGCGATGCCGAACTCGACGAGGGCAACATCTACGAAGCCCTGCTCGAAGGCTGGAAGCACGACGTGCGCGATGTCTGGTGGATCATCGACTACAACCGGCAGAGCCTCGATTCCGTCGTGCCCGACCGGCTGTTCGGCCGCATCGAGGGCCTGTTCCGCGACATGGGCTGGAACGTGGTCACGATGAAATACGGCCGCAAGTTGCAGGCCGCGTTCGCGCGCGAGGGCGGCGAGGCGCTGCGCCACTGGATCGACGATTGCCCGAACAGCCTGTATTCGGCGCTGACCTTCCAGGGCGGCGCCGCGTGGCGGCAGGCGGTGCTGGCCGACCTCGGCCGCGCGCGCGGCGTGCGCGCGATCCTCGACCCGCTCTCGGACGACGAGCTGGGCGCGCTGATGACCAATCTCGGCGGCCACGACATCGAGACCGTGATCGAAACGCTGCGCGCCGCCGCGGCCGGCGACCAGCCGACCTGCTTCATCGCTTACACGATCAAGGGCATGGGCCTGCCCTTCGCCGGCCACAAGGACAACCACGCCGGGCTGATGTCGAGGGAACAGATGGAGCTGTTCCGCACCGGCATGAACATCCGCCCCGGGCATGAATGGGACCGCTTCGAGGGCCTGGATGCGTCGCCGGAGGCGTTGCAGGCGTTCATCGACAGCGTGCCGTTCGCGCGCCCGCTGACGCCCGCCGGGCGGGCGCTGAGCGCGCCCCTCATCGCGGTGCCGGAGCGGCTGCCGGCGCCGAAATCGGGCGGGCGCAAGATGAGCACGCAGGCGGGGTTCGGCGAAGTGCTCGCCGAGATCGGCCGCGGCCAGGGCGACCTGAAGGAGCTGGCGGCGCATATCGTCACTACCAGCCCCGACGTGACCGTCTCCACCAATCTCGGGCCGTGGGTGAACCGGCGCGGCGTGTTCGACCGGCACACGCGCAACGACGTGTTCCGCGATTCGAAGCTCGCAAGCGCGCAGCGGTGGGGCATGACGCCCGAAGGCCAGCACATCGAGCTCGGCATCGCGGAGCAGAACCTGTTCCTGCTGCTCGGTGCGGCCGGCCTCTCCACCTCGCTGCACGGCGCGCGGCTGCTGCCGGTGGGCACGGTCTATGATCCGTTCGTCAACCGCGGCCTCGATGCGCTGATCTATGCCTGCTACCAGGATGCGCGGTTCCTGCTGGTCTCCACGCCGTCCGGCCTGACGCTGGCACCGGAGGGCGGGCAGCACCAGAGCGTGAACACGCCGCTGATCGGCATCGCCGCCGACCGGCTGGCGGCGTTCGAGCCTGCGTATGTCGACGAACTCGCGATCCTGCTGCGCCATGCGCTGGTGCACATGCAGGCGCCGGACGGGTCCGCGGTGTGGCTGCGGCTTTCCACGCGCCAGCTCGTGCAGCCGGCGCGCGAGCTTGATCCGGCCGCGGTGATCGGCGGCGCGCACTGGGTGGTGCCGCCGGCCCCGGACGCGCGCATCGCGCTCGCCTACCAGGGGCCGATCGCGCCCGAGGCGGAGGCGGCGTTCGCCGAACTGCGCGAGGAGGAGCCGGCGGCCGGCCTGCTCGCCATCACCAGCCCCGACCGGCTGCATGCCGGCTGGCTCGCGGCGGCACGCGCGCGGCGCGAGGGCGCGCGCGACGCGACCAGCCATGTCGAGCACGTGCTGTCGCCGCTCGCGCCCGGTGCGGCGCTGGTGACGGTGCTGGACGGCCACCCGGCGGCGCATGCGTGGCTGGGCGCGGTGCGCGGGCAGCGCGTGGTGCCGCTCGGCGTCGACCATTTCGGCCAGGGCGGCGACATCCCCGACCTCTATCGGGAATACGGGCTGGACTCCGACGCGATCCTGGACGCGTGCGCGCAGGCGCTGCTGGTGCGGACATGAGGGGCTGGCGATTTGCGGGCGCGATCCTCGCGTCCCTGCTTGGCGCGCTGCCGGCAGGCGGCGCACTGGCGCAGGGCAGGCCGCTGATCGTCTACGTCTCGCCCAACCCGATCGGCGTCAACGACTTCCTGAAGCTCGGCCGCGTTGGCACCGAGGCGGTGGCGCGCACGCTCGGCGCCGAGGCGAAGGTGTTCGAGAGCACGGACCCGACCACGCAGCGCCAGAACGTCGAAGCGGCGGCGCGCGCCGGGGCGAAGATCGTCATCACCGTCGGCTTCGAGTTCAACGACCTCGTGCCCGACATCGCGGCCAGGTATCCCGCGGTGAAGTTCCTGATGGTGGATAGCTGCGCCAAGACGCTGCACCCGAACATGTACTGCGCCACGTTCCGCGAGTACGAGCCGAGCTTCCTCGCCGGGGCGGAGGCGGCGTGGACGAGCAGGAGCGGCAAGGTTGGTTCCGTCGGCGCGCTCGACATCCCGTTCCTGCACCGCTTCACCGATGCGTTCGGCGAGGGTGCGAAATACGCGCGCGCGGACATCACCGTGGTGCCGACGCTGTGGGTCGGCGGCAGCAACGCGTTCTCCGATCCCGCGCGTGGCGCGCAGCGCGGCGCGGCGATGACCGCCGCCGGGGCCGACCGGGTGTTCGCCGCCGCCTCCGGCAGCAACGGCGGCATCTTCAAGGCGATGCGCGACGCGCCGGGCGCGCTCGCGTTCGGCGTCGACGTCAACCAGTGCCCGCAGGCGCCGGGCGCCGTGATCGACAACGTCGAGAAGCGGACGGATGTCGTCGTCGAGCAGAGTGTAGCCGGCATCTTCCATGGCACCGAGCCGCAGATGGCGACCCTCGGCCTGAAGGAAGGCGGCATGACGCTGACCGGGCTCGGCGCCGATGTCGCCGCGTCGCAATGCGCGATCGCGCAGTGGCCCGCCGTGATCACGAAGCTGAAGGCGCTGCGCGAGGAGATCGTCAGCGGCGCGATCAGGATCGCCGACCCGCTGATGAAGTAAGCGCGCCCCGCGTGCCGCCCGCGCTGGAGATGCTCGGGATCGTCAAGCGCTTCGGTGCCGTGCTCGCCAACGATGCGATCGACCTCAGCGTCGCGCACGGCGAGATCCACGCCGTGATGGGCGAGAACGGCGCCGGCAAGACCACGCTGATGAGCATCCTCTATGGCATGCAGCGGCCGGATGCCGGCGAGATCCGGCTGTCGGGGCAGCCGGTGCGGTTCCGCGCGACGAGCGATGCGATCGCGCACGGCCTCGGCATGGTGCATCAGGCGTTCCGCCTGTTCCCCGCGCTGCGGGTCTGGGAAAACGTCGTCTATGGCCGCGAGCCGCGCCGCTGCGGCCTGATCGACCGCGCGCGGGCGCGCGCGGCGGTGGGTGTGCTTGCCGAACGCTTCGGCCTGTCGGTGCCGCCCGACGCGGTGGTGGGTCGGCTGTCCGTGGGGGTGCGGCAGCGCGTGGAAATTCTCAAGGCGCTCTATCGCGACGCGCGCATCCTGATCCTCGACGAGCCGACCGCGGTGCTGACCCCGCAGGAGCGCGACGCGCTGTTCGGCGTGATGCGGCAGCTCGCCGCCGATGGCCGCACGATCCTGTTCGTCACGCACAAGCTGGATGAGGTGATGGCGATCACGGACGGCGTCACGGTGCTGCGCCAGGGCCGCGTCGTCGCGCGCATGCACACGCGCGAGACCACGCCGCGCGCGATCGCGCAGGCGATGACGGGCCAGCCGATGCGCGCGCGACCGGCGCGCGCGGCAATCGCGCCCGGGGCGCCGCTGCTCGACGTGCACGGCCTGACGCTGGCCGCGCCGGGGCGCCGCCCGGTCGTCGATCGCGTGCGCTTCGCCGTGTGCGCGGGTGAGATCGTCGGCGTGGCAGGGGTTGCAGGCAACGGCCAGGCGGAACTGGTCGAGGCGATCTGCGGGCTGCGCCGGCCCGATGCCGGCCGCGTCGTGCTGAACGGGCGGGACGTGACCCATACCGGCGTCGCGGCGCACCGTGCCGCCGGCCTTGCCTATGTCCCGGAGGATCGCGCGGCCGTCGGCACCGCGGCGGCGGCGAGTGCGGCCGAGGCGCTGGCGATGGGGTTTCAGCGCCGCCCGCCGCTGGCGCGCGGCCCGCTGCTCGACGCCGCGGCGCTGCGTGCCCGCGCGCGGGCGCTGATCGCGCGCTTCGACATCCGCATCGGCGATGATGCGCGGGTGCCCGTCGGCACGCTCTCCGGCGGCAATCTGCAGAAGATCGTGCTGGCGCGCGAACTCGATCACGCCGCCCGGGTGCTGATTGCGGAGCAGCCGACGCGCGGCCTCGACATCGGCGCCACCGCCTTCGTCCACACGCGGCTGCTCGCCGAGCGTGCCGCCGGCCACGCGGTGCTGCTCGACTCGGCCGAATTGCAGGAGATCCTGGCGCTGAGCGACCGCGTGCTGGTGATGTACGAAGGCCGCATCGTCGCCGACCTGGCGGCGGCGGAGGCGGACGAGGCGCGCCTCGGCCTGCTGATGGCCGGGCGCCCGGCCGAGGCGGCGTGATGCGCGTGCCCGCGGTGCTGCCGGCCGTCGCGGTGGCCGTGCTGCTCGGTGGCGCGCTGGTGTTCGCCTCCGGCGCCGATCCGGTCGCGACCTACCGGCAGATCGTCGTCGGCGCGCTGGCGTGGGAGAACCTGCCGGACACGCTCGTCTGGACGGTGCCGCTGCTCGGCATGACCCTGGCCGCGGCGATCCCGCTGCGCGGCGGCATGGTCAATCTCGGCGGCGACGGGCAGCTCGTCATCGGCGGGCTGGTCGCGGCGCTGGTGCCGCTCGCGCTGCCGGGGCCGGGCTGGATCGCGATGCTCCTCGCCGTCCTGCTCGCGATGCTTGCCGCGGGCGCCTATGCCGCATTGGCCGCGTGGGGCGAGGCGCGGCACGGCGTGCCGCTGCTGATCTCCAGCCTGCTGCTGAACTATCCGGCGATGGGGCTCGCCTCCTACCTCGTCGGCTTTCCGCTGCGCGACGTGTCGAGCGGGCTGCCGCAGACCGTGATGATCCCGCCGGCCGCGCGGCTGCCGGCGCTGGGCGGCACGCTGAATGCCGGGGCGCTCGCCATCGCGGCGGTGGCCGTGCTGTTCGTCGTCTTCGACCGGCGCGCGGTGGCGGGGTACGAGCTGCGCATGCGCGGGCTGA
>JAFKFJ010000079.1 GCA_017307335.1 Alphaproteobacteria bacterium
CCGGCACCGCCAGCTCCGCCGCCGCGGTGGGCGTTGGTGCGCGGCGGTCGGCGGCGTGGTCGATCAGCGTCGTGTCGGTCTCATGCCCCACCGCCGAGATCAGCGGGATCGTGCTGGCGGCGGCGGCGCGCACCACGGCCTCGTCGTTGAACGCCATCAGGTCTTCGAGCGAGCCGCCGCCGCGCGCGACGATCAGCACCTCCGGGCGCGGGATCGGCCCGCCCGGCGTCAGCGCGGAGAACCCGGCGATCGCGGCAGCGATGCGCGCCGCCGCACCCTCGCCCTGCACCGGCACCGGCCAGAGCAGGATCGGGCGCGGGAAGCGGCGCGCGATGGTGGTGCGGATGTCCTGGATCACGGCGCCCTGCGGGCTCGTCACCACGCCGATGACGCGGGGCAGCACCGGCAGCGCCCGCTTGCGTTCGGCACCGAACAGTCCCTCGGCCGCGAGGCGCTGCCGCAGCAGCTCGATGCGCGCCAGCATCGCCCCGGCGCCCGCGTATTCGAGCTGCTCGACGACGAGCTGGTATTCCGACCGTTCCGCATAGGCGGTGATCCGCCCGGTGGCCACGACCTCCACCCCGTCCTCCGGCGCCAGCGCGAGGCGGCGGGCGGCGAACTTCCAGATCACCGCGCGGATCTTCGCCCCCTCGTCCTTGAGCGAAAGGTAGACATGGCCGGAGGCGTAGCGGCGCAGTTCGGTGATCTCGCCGCGCACGCGCACGCGGCCGAACGCGCCCTCCAGCGTGCGCTTCACCGCGCCGGCGATGTCCGAGACCGTGTATTCGGGGAGGTTGGAGCCCGCGGCCCCCACGTCGTCCATGGCGCGAGCCTATGCTAGAGGCGGCGCGGACAGAAGCCGGGGCGGTGCGCGATGCGGGTGCTGGTGGTGGGCGCGGGCGGGCGGGAGCATGCGCTCGTATGGGCGCTGGCGGCGAGCCCGCTGCTCACGAAACTGTGGTGCGCGCCGGGCAATCCGGGTACCGGGCGGCTTGCCGAGAACGTGCCGATCGGGGTGCTCGACATCGCCGCCTTGGTGGCGTTCGCGCGCGCCAACCGCGTGGACCTGGTTGTGCCCGGGCCGGAGGCGCCGCTGGTCGCCGGCATCGCCGATGCGATGGCAGCCGCCGGCATCGCCTGCTGCGGCCCCACGGCGGCGGCGGCGCGGCTGGAGGGGAGCAAGGCGTTCACCAAGGAGGTGTGCGACGCGGCCGGCATTCCGACCGCGCGGTGGGAGGCGTTCGAGGATGCCGAGGCGGCGCGGTCGTTCGTCCGCCGGCGCGGCGCGCCGATCGTGGTGAAAGCGGACGGGCTCGCCGCCGGCAAGGGCGTGGTCGTCGCGCAGACGGTGGCCGAGGCGGAGGCGGCGATCACCGATTTCCTCGAGGCGCGGCGGCTGGGCGAGGCCGGGGCGCGGCTGGTGATCGAGGAGGCGCTCGAGGGCGAGGAGGTGAGCCTGTTCGCCCTCTGCGACGGCGCACACGCGATCGGGTTCGGCGCGGCGGCCGATCACAAGCGGTTGGGCGAGGGCGACACCGGGCCGAACACCGGCGGCATGGGCGCGATCAGCCCGCCCCCCGGCTTCGGCGCCGCCGAGCAGGCGGCGGCGCTGGCGGGCCTCGTGCGCCCGGCGCTGGCCGAACTGGCGCGGCGCGGCACCCCGTTCCGCGGCTTCCTGTTCGCCGGCCTGATGCTGACGGCAGACGGGCCGAAGCTGCTGGAGTTCAACGTCCGGCTCGGCGACCCGGAGGCGCAGTGCCTGCTGCCGCGGCTGCAGTCGGACCTGCTCGCCGCCCTGCTGGCTACCTGCGATGGCGAGCTCGGCGCGTTCGATCTGCGCTGGCGCGACGTGGCGACGCTCGCGGTTGTGATGGCGGCGAAGGGCTATCCGGCGGCGCCGGTGCTGCACGCGCCGCTGGGCAGCCTCGCCGCGGCCGAGGCGGTGCCGGACGCCCTGGTGTTCCATGCCGGCACGGCGGCGCGCGACGGGCGTCTGGTCTCGGCCGGCGGGCGGGTGTTGACGGTGTGCGGCAGCGGGCCGGATTTCGCGGCGGCCCACGCCGCGGCCTACCGCGCCGTGGCCGCGATCGACTGGCCGGAGGGGTATTTCCGCCGTGACATCGGCTGGCGCGCACTGGCCGCAGAGGGGGCTCGCGCCCGGCGCTGAACTTGCGTAGTCTCGGCGGCGCAGAGGGAGGGTCCAGGCCATGGAAATGGACCGACGCCGGTTCCTCAAGCTCAGCGGCGCCACGCTTGCGGCGTCCAGCATCGGCGCGCTCGGCTTCGGTGCGGCCGGTGAGGCGCTGGCAGCGACGGTGCGGCCGTTCAAGCTGGAGCGCACAACCGAGACGCGCAATACCTGCACCTATTGCTCGGTGTCCTGCGGCATCCTGATCTACAGCCTCGGCGACCGTGCGAAGAACGCCCGGCCGAGCATCATCCATATCGAGGGCGACCCGGACCATCCGGTGAACCGCGGCACGCTGTGCCCCAAGGGCTCGGCGCTGCTCGACGTGGTGCATTCGGCCACCCGGCTCAAGTTTCCGATGTACCGCGCGCCCAACGGTGCCGAGTGGAAGCGCGTGTCGTGGGACTTCGCGCTCGGCCGCATCGCCAAGCTGATCAAGGAAGACCGCGACAGGAACTTCGTCGCCCGGAACGCCGCCGGGGTCACGGTGAACCGCTGGACGACGGCCGGCATGCTCGCGGCCTCGGCGAGCACGAACGAGACCGCGTTCCTGACCTGGAAGATGGCGCGCTCGTTCGGGATGCTGGTCTTCGACAATCAGGCGCGCGTCTGACACGGACCGACGGTGGCCAGTCTGGCCCCAACATTCGGTCGCGGCGCGATGACCAACACGTGGCAGGACATCAAGAATGCCGACGTGATCCTGGTCATGGGCGGCAACGCCGCCGAGGCGCACCCGTGCGGGTTCAAATGGGTGATCGAGGCGAAGATCGAGCGCGGTGCCAAGCTCGTCGTGGTCGATCCGCGGTTCACCCGCACCGCCTCGGTCGCTGACTTCTACACCCCGATCCGGCCGGGGACCGACATCGCGTTCCTCAACGGCGTGATCCGCCACCTGCTGGCGAAGGACGCGATCCAGCACGAATACGTCCGCGCCTACACCAACGCCGCGCTGATCGTGCGCGAGGATTTCGGGTTCACGGACGGCCTGTTCTCCGGCTGGTCGGCAGAGAAGCATGACTACGACCGCACGAGCTGGGCCTATGAGCTCGATGACGACGGCTACGCGAAGATCGACCCGACGCTGCAGCATCCGCGCTGCGTGATCAATCTCCTGAAGCACCACGTGGACCGCTACACGCCGGAGATGGTGGAGCGGATCTGCGGCACGCCGAAGGCGAAGTTCCTCGCGGTGTGCGACCTGATCGCCGGCACCGCCGCGCCGGACCGGACGCTCACCAGCCTGTTCGCGCTAGGCTGGACGCAGCATTCCGTGGGCAGCCAGAACATCCGCACCATGGCGATGGTGCAGCTCCTGCTCGGCAATATCGGCCTCTCCGGCGGCGGCATGAACGCGCTGCGCGGGCACTCGAACATCCAGGGCCTGACCGATCTCGGCCTGATGTCGGAGCTGATGCCCGGCTATCTGGCGATGCCGAAGGACAGCGAGCCCACGCTTGCCGACTACCTGAAGACGCGAACCTACAAGCCGCTGCGGCCGGGCCAGGTCAGCTACTGGCAGAACTACAAGAAGTTCTTCGTGAGCCTGCAGAAATCCGTGTTCGGCGCGGCCGCGACGGCGGAGAACGACTGGGCCTATGAATGGCTGCCGAAGCTCGACGTGCCGATGTACGACGTGCTGCGCGCGTTCGAGCTGATGGCGAACGGCAAGATGAACGGCTACATCTGCCAGGGCTTCAACCCGCAGCAGGCGTTCCCGAACCGGGCCAAGGTGCGCAGCGCGCTCGGCAAGCTGAAATGGCTGGTCGTGATGGACCCGTTGCAGACGGAGACGGCGAGCTTCTGGCAGGACCACGGACCGCAGAACCCCTCCGATCCGGCGAAGATCGCAACCGAGGTTTTTGCGCTCCCGACGGCGTGCTTCGCCGAGGACCCGGGCAGCCTGACGAATTCCGCCCGCTGGGTGCAGTGGCACTGGAAGGCGGCCGATCCGCCGGGCGAGGCGAAGTCCGACAACGCCATCATTGCCGCGATCTTCCGCCGCGTGCAGGCCCTGTACCGCAAGGACGGCGGCACCTTCCCCGAGCCGATCCTCAACCTGAGCTGGGACTATCTCGATCCGGACGAGCCGCAGGCGGACGAGATCGCGAAGGAGATCAACGGACGCGCGCTGACGGACCTCAAGGACGCCGGCGGCGGCGTGCTGGTGCACGCGGGCCGGCAGCTCGACGGGTTCGCGCAACTGCGCGACGACGGCAGCACGGCCTGCGGCTGCTGGATCTACAGCGGCTGCTACACCGAGCACGGCAACATGATGGCGCGGCGCGACGCTGCGGACCCGCGCGAGCAGGGGCTGGCGCCGCACTGGGCGTTCGCATGGCCCGCCAACCGGCGGATCATGTACAACCGCGCCTCCGCCGATCCCGCCGGCAAGCCGTGGAACCCGGAAAAGGCGATCATCGCCTGGAACGGCACGCGCTGGGCCGGCATCGACGTGCCCGACTTCGGACCGACCACGAAGCCGGACTCCGGCGTTGGCCCCTTCATCATGAACCAGGAGGGCCTCGGCCGGCTGTTCGCGCTCGACAAGATGCGCGATGGCCCGTTCCCGGAGCACTATGAGCCGTTCGAAAGTCCGGTGCCGAACCTGCTGCACCCGAAGGTCGCCACCAACCCCGCGGCGCGCGTGTTCGCTGACGACCGCAAGGCGTTCGGCGATGCCGCGAAATTCCCGTATGTCGGGACCACCTATCGGCTGACCGAGCATTTCCATTTCTGGACCAAGCACGCGCTCGCCAACGCGATCCTGCAGCCGGAGGAGTTCTGCGAGATCGGCGAGGTGCTGGCGAAGGAGAAGGGGATCGGCCAGGGCGGCTGGGTGCGCGTGTCCTCCAACCGCGACCACGTGATCTGCAAGGCCTATGTGACCAAGCGGATCAAGCCGATGCTGGTGGACGGCAAGCCGGTGCACGTGATCGGGCTGCCGCTGCACTGGGGCTTCACCGGCGTCGCGCGCAAGGGCTACGGCGCCAACACGCTGACCCCGTTCGTGGGCGACGCCAACACGCAGACGCCCGAGTTCAAGGCGTTCCTGGTGAACGTCGAACCCGTGCCGGCACCGGTGGCATAGGGGCGCAGCATGGCCAACGAGCAGTCCCTCGACATCGTCCGCCGCTCCGCCTCGACCGGCGACCCGCCGGACATCCGCAAGGAGCAGCAGGTCGCCAAGCTGATTGACGTCTCCCGCTGCATCGGCTGCAAGGCGTGCCAGGCCGCGTGCATGGAGTGGAACAACCTGCGGCCGGAGATGGAGCATTTCGAGGGCTCCTACGACAACCCCGCCGACCTCAACCCGGCCACCTGGACGCTGATGCGGTTCACGGAATACGAGCCGGAGGACGGCCATCTGGAGTGGCTGATCCGCAAGGACGGCTGCATGCACTGCGCCGATCCGGGATGCCTTAAGGCGTGCCCGGCGCCCGGCGCCATCGTGCAGTACCGCAACGGCATCGTCGATTTCATCAGCGAGGCGTGCATCGGCTGCGGCTATTGCGTGAAGGGATGCCCGTTCAACATCCCGCGCGTCAGCAAGGTCGATCACAAATCCTACAAGTGCAGCCTGTGTTCCGACCGCGTCTCGGCAGGGCTGGAGCCGGCCTGCGTGAAGGCGTGCCCCACCGGCGCGATCCTGTTCGGCACCAAGGAAGACATGACGCAGTGGGCCGGTGAGCGTGTCGAGGATCTGAAATCCCGCGGCTATGCGCATGCCGGCCTGTACGATCCGCAGGGCGTGGGCGGCACGCACGTGATGTACGTGCTGCATCACGCGGACAGGCCGTCGCTCTATGCCGGCCTGCCCGACAAGCCGAAGATCGACCCGCTGGTGCAGGCGTGGAAGGGCGTGTTCAAGCCGGTGGCACTAGCCGCGCTCGCCGCCACGGCGGTCGCCGGGTTCGTGCACTGGGTCGTGCGCGGCCCCAACGAGGTGCAGCCCGAGGACGAGGCCGCAGGGCGCAAGATGCTGGACGACGGCCCCGGCAAGCCGGAGGCGAAGCAGTGAGGCGCGAACGCGGCGCCGTCCCGCGCTACACGCCGCTCGCGCGGGCGAACCACTGGCTCACCGCGGCGCTGCTGATCCTGCTCGCGCTCTCTGGCCTGTCGATGTTCCATCCCGGCCTGTTCTTCCTGTCGCACCTGTTCGGCGGCGGCGAGGCGGCGCGGGCGATCCATCCTTGGTTCGGGGTCGTGCTGCTGGCGAGCTTCGCGCTGCTGTTCTTCCGCTTCGTCGGCGACAATCTCTGGAGCCGCGACGACACCCGCTGGATGGGCGCGATCCGCAGCGTGATGGCGAACGAGGAGGAGAAGGTTCCCGAGGTCGACCGCTACAACGCGGGGCAGAAGCTCGTGTTCTGGGGGATGACCTGGCTGATCCTGATCCTGTTCTTCAGCGGGCTGGTGATCTGGGACGCATATTTCGCGACCTACACCGCAATCGAGACCAAGCGCATCGCCGTCCTGGTGCACAGCGTGGCCGCCGCGGCGATCATCTGGGTCTGGATCGTGCACGTCTATGCCTCGCTGTGGGTACGCGGAACGGTGCGGGGAATGATGCGCGGCAGTGTCACGGCCGGCTGGGCGTGGCGGCACCATCGCAAATGGCTGCGCGCGATGGCGCGCGGCGAGCGGTGAGCGCGCCGGACCGCGCCGCCCCTGCACCCGCACAGGGCGTGGTGCGCGCGCGCATCGGCGATCCGACCCAGGGCGTGCACCGGCTGGTGCCGATCATGCTGCCCGATCCTCCGCACCTGTTCGCGCGGCGCGCGGCACGGCTGGATGCGCTCGCCGCGGAGCATCCGATGGCGGACTGGCTGCGCTTCATGGCCACCCTCGCGCGCGCGCAGCACGCAGCGGTGCCGCGGCAGCGGCCCTCGCCGGTGCTCGACGACGCGCTTGCGCGGGCGCGCGCGGCGGG
>JAFKFJ010000080.1 GCA_017307335.1 Alphaproteobacteria bacterium
TACGAGGCGCCGCACCGGCTCGCCGAGACGCTTGCCGATCTCGCGGCGGCGTTCGGCGACCGGCCGGCCGCCGTCGCGCGCGAACTCACCAAGCGGTTCGAGGAGGTCGTGCGCGCCCCGCTGCCCGACCTCGCCGCCCGCTACCGCGCCGCACCGCCGCGCGGCGAGGTGACGCTGCTGCTCGGTCCCGCGGAGGCCGAGCCGGCCAGTGCCACGGACCTCGACACCGCGTTACAGTCGGCTCTCGCGCGGCACAGCACGAAGGAGGCGGTGGCCCTCGCCAGCGCTGCGACCGGCCTGCCGCGCCGACAGGTCTATGCAAGGGCGCTCGAACTTCAGCGCGATCGCTGATCGCGCACGACGCACGGGGGGAGGAATGATGGGGCGCAGACGCCTGATCAAGGGCGGCACCGTCATCAGCGTCGATCCGGCGATCGGCGAACTCTCGCCCGGCGACGTGCTGATCGAGGACGGGCGCATTGCCGCCGTCGCCCCCGCGATCGCGAACGTCGCCGACGCCGAGGTCATGGACGCCGCCGACCGCCTCGTGCTCCCCGGCCTGATCGACACCCACCGCCACACCTGGCAGGCGTTGTTTCGCAACATCGGCTCCGACTGGACGCTCGCCCACTATCTCACCGGCCTGCACGGCACGATCAGCGGACTGTATCGGCCGCAGGACACGTATGCCGGCAATCTGCTCGGCACGCTGGAGGCGCTCGACTCCGGCATCACCGCGCTGCTCGACTGGTGCCACAACCTCAACACGCCGGAGCATACCGACGCGGCGCTCGATGCGCTGGTCGAGTCCGGCGCGCGCACGATCTTCGCGCATGGCGGCGGGCATCGGCACTGGCAGCCGGTCAGCAGCCTCGACCATCCGGCTGAGGATGTGCGCCGGCTGCGGCGCGGGCGGCTGGCCGGCGACGAGGCGCGCGTCACCCTCGCCCTCGCCCCGCGCGGCAACCAGTTCGCGACAATGGATGTCACCGCGCATGACTGGGCGCTGGCGCGCGAACTCGGCATCCGCATCTCCTGCCATTTCGGCGACGGCGCCTGGGGCCTCGGCCGGCCGGTCGCGGCGCTGCACGCGCGCGGCCTGCTCGGGCCCGGGATGACGTTTGTCCACTGCAACACGCTCGCTGACGATGAACTCGCCATGATGGCGGATGCCGGCTGCTCGGCCTCGGTCTCGCCGGACATCGAGTTGCAGATGGGTCACGGCTGGCCGGCGACCGGGCGCCTGCTCGCCGCCGGCATCCGGCCGAGCCTCTCGATCGACGTGTGCAGCTCCAATGGCGGGCACCTGTTCGGCACCATGCGCGCGACCATCGGGACGCAGCGCGGCTTCGACAACGAGGCGGCGCGACGGGAGGGCCGGGAGTCGGTGGAGACAATGCGGCTCACCTGCCGCGATGTGCTGCAATTCGCGACGATCGAGGGCGCACGCGCGTGCGGGATGGAACACCGGATCGGAAGTCTCACACCGGGCAAGCGCGCCGACATCATCCTCGTGCGCACCGACGCGCTGAGCATGACGCCGCTGAACAACCCGATCGGGCAGTTCGTGTACAATGCGCATCCCGGGCTGGTCGATACCGTGCTCGTGGACGGCAGAGTGCTGAAACGCGGCGGCGTGCTGGTCGATGTCGATCTGGCGCGGGTGCGCCGGCTCGCCACCGGGGCGCGGGACGGGATCGTGCAGCGGGCGGCGGGCCGGAACGGGCTGCGCCTCGGCGGAGACTGGACGCCCCTGCCCCTCGCGGCACCCGCCTGAACCGCGCGCTGCCCCCTCGACAATCCATCCCCACCCTGGGCATTTGCCCCCGAGGGAGGCCACCATGTTCTTCGCCCCGCCGAGCGTGATCGATACCACCGTCTTTGCGCGTCTGCCCGACGCGCTGAACGATGCCGCCGCCGACAATGAATGGGTGATGGGCCAGCCCATCGGCATGCCCGCGCGCTCGATGCTGGAAGGGCCGTCCTTCGACCGCGACGGCACTCTCTGGTGCGTCGACATCGTCAACGGGCGCATTCTGCGCGTGGCCGCCGACGGCGTGTTCAGCGTCGTCGCGCAATACGACGGCTGGCCGAACGGGCTGAAGATCCATCGCGACGGCCGCATCTTCATCGCCGACTACAAGCACGGGATCATGCTGCTCGATCCGGTGAACGGGCGCGTGACGCCGTTCTGCGTGCGCGCCGGGCTGGAGCGGTTCAAGGGCGTGAACGACCTGTTCTTCGCCGCCAACGGCGACCTCTATTTCACCGACCAGGGCATGACCGGGCTGCACGACCCGACCGGGCGGCTGTTTCACCTGCGCGCGGACGGCCGGGTGACCTGCCTGCTCGACAACGTGCCGAGCCCGAACGGGCTGGTGATGAACCTTGAGGAGAGCGCGCTCTATCTGGCGGTGACGCGCGCCAACGCGGTCTGGCGGGTGCCCCTGCTGCGCGGCGGCGGCGTGGGCAAGGTGGGCACGTTCATCCAGCTCTCCGGCGGCGGCGGCCCGGACGGGCTGGCGCTGGACGCCGAGGGGCGGCTGCTGATCGCGCATTTCGGCATCGGCTGCGTCTGGGTCATGAGCGCGAGCGGCGAGCCGGTGTACCGCGTCAACTCCTGCGGCAGCGGGCACACCACCAACCTTGCGTTCGGCGGCGCCGACGGACGGACGCTGCACATCACGGATTCGGGCGCGGGTGCGATCCTCACGGCACGGCTCGACGTGCCCGGAAAGCCGATGTTCTCGCATGCGTCACGCGACTGACGCAGGGCAGGCATGGACGAGTTCGCGATCGCGTTGACACGGGCGTTGCCCAAGACGTACGCTGTTTTTTGACGAGGGGATGGGGTTCCCCCGATACCGCCAGCAATGGCCGATGACCCCTACCATAAGGCGTCGGATCCCGAACGGTTTCCGAGGAGGTCATGGTAGGCATGTACCGCCGAGCGAACTTTCCTCCGCGCTGCGCGTTGGATGAACTGTTGGCTGACCCTCTGATTCAGCTCGTCATGAAGGCGGATCGGGTCGATCCCGAGCAGATCAGGCAACTCATCGCGCAGCTCGGCCCGACGCGTGCGCCAGCCACCGCCGCGTCGCCCGCCCAGGAGGGCGAGATGGGGATCTATCCCGACGCCGCATCGCAATACCGCTCCGGCGTCGGGATCATGCTGCTCAATCCTCGCAACGAGGTGCTGGTCGGCCGGCGCGTGCACGGCCCGGGCGAAGCGTGGCAGATGCCGCAGGGCGGCATCGACGGCGACGAAGAGCCGCTTGCTGCCGCGCTGCGGGAACTGCGCGAGGAAGTCGGCACCGACAACGTCGAAGTGCTGGCCGAGAGCCGCGGCTGGCTCCGCTACGATCTGCCCGCCGATCTCCCCGACCCGCGTTGGGCGGGATGCTGGCGCGGCCAGCAGCAGAAGTGGTTCGCGATGCGCTTCCTCGGCGACGACGCGGAGATCGACGTCGCGACCGCCGAACCGGAGTTCTCCGAGTGGCGCTGGGTTCCCGCTAGCCAACTGCCGGAACTCATCGTCGCGTTCAAACGTCAGGTCTACCAGGCCATCCTGCAACAGTTTCGGGATATCCACACCGCAAGCGCCCAGTAGCGAAGGACACGCACCATGACGACGGATGCAAACGTGGAACGCCTCTACCAACAGATCGAGCTGGTGCGGGGCGTCGGCGATCGCGGACGGGGACAGCTCTGCGTCATGTCGTTCGTGGCCTTCCTCGCCGGCGAGGGGCATACCGACAACCCGCTGACCGCCTCCGCGCTGATCCGGCGCTTCGCGATGACGATCAACGACGAGATGCCCGACGTCATGCGCCAGCGCCTGAAGGCGTTCGCGCCGCGCATCCTCGGCACCCGTGATGCGCACGACCTGGCCCGCACGCGCCTGCTGATCGAGGCGGCGCGCACCGAGCTGCTGCCGCGCATCCGGGCCGATTTCGCCGAGGCCGCGCGCAGCGGCGCGCGCGTCGCCCGCGCCATGTCCGGCCAGCGCCGCGCCGACCGGCTGCCGGAGCTGTGCGAGCAGGTCGCGAGCATGGCGTCGCATGGGTGCAACCTGTGGAACGCGCAGACCTGCGAGGATGTGGCCTCGGCGGTGGCGCGGCTGATCAGCCGCTGCGGCCACATGGCGATGACACCGGCGCAGCGCGACTGGTACTGGCTCAAGGGCATCGACCTGCTCGACCGGCTGACCGATGTCGGCGCGGACGAGGCGCGGCCCGCCGTGCCGGCCGAGCGCGTGGCGGCGATGGAGGCGTTCCTGCGCCAGCGCCAGCCGATCATGCAGCGCCGCGCCCGCACCGTGGCGGCCTTCGCCCGGGTGCGCAGCCTCATCCCAGTGCTCACGCGCTGACGCGCTGAGCGGCTGATGCACTGAACGGGGCGCGCCCGCGCCCCGTCCCGGCCCCCGTCCCCGGCCCCGTTCCCTGGGTGGACACGCGCGCCGGCCTCCGTGATGCTGGTGCGCGCGGGAAGCGAGGGAGAAGCGCCATGCATGTTCAGATCATCGGTGCGACCGGCATGATCGGCCGCAAGCTCACGGCGCGCCTGCTCGCCGACGGCGCGCTGGGCGGGCGGGAGATCACCGCCCTCTCCCTCCTCGACGTGGTGGCGCCGGACGTGCCGGCGGGCGCACGGCCGCGCATCGCCGCCGAGGCCACCGACCTCTCGGCACCAGGCGCCGCCGCGCGCGCGGTGGCCGCGCGGGCGGACGTGATCTTCCATCTCGCCGCCATCGTCTCCGGTGAGGCCGAGGCGGATTTCGACAAGGGCTACCGCATCAACCTCGACGCCACGCGCGCGCTGTTCGAGGCGATCCGGCAGGAAGGGCTGCGCACGCCGTACACGCCGCGCGTCGTCTTCACCTCCTCCATCGCCGTGTTCGGCGCGCCGTTTCCGGAGGCGATCGGCGACGAATTCTTCACCACGCCGCTCACCAGCTACGGCACCCAGAAGGCGATCGGCGAGCTGCTGCTTGCCGACTACTCGCGCCGCGGTTTCTTCGACGGCATCGGCATCCGCCTGCCCACCATCTGCATCCGCCCCGGCGCGCCGAACAAGGCGGCCTCCGGCTTCTTCTCCAACATCCTGCGCGAGCCGCTGGCGGGCAAGGAGGCGGTGCTGCCGGTGGGCGAGGACGTGCGCCACTGGCATGCGAGCCCGCGCGCCGCGGTCGGCTTCCTGGTGCACGCCGGCAGCATGGACCTCGCCCCGCTCGGCACCCGCCGCAACCTGAGCATGCCGGGCCTCTCCGCGACCGTGGGCGAGCAGATCGAGGCGCTGCGCCGGGTGGCCGGCGAGGCGGCGGTGCGCCGCATCCGCCGCGAGCCCGACCCGACCATCGCCAAGATCGTCGCCGGCTGGCCGCGCAATTTCGACGCGCGGCGCGCGACCTCGCTGGGGTTCAAGGCCGAGGCCTCGTTCGACGCGATCATCCGCGCGCACATCGACGACGAGCTTGGCGGCCGCGTGGGCTGACCCCCGGCGGGCGTGCAGCTCAACATCCTCATCCGCGGCCAGTCCAACGCGGCGCTGCTCTATACCGAGGGATTCGCGCCGCTGCTGGCCGCCGAGGTCGAGCGGCTACTGGGCTTCGATGGGGCGCGTGATGCGGTGCGCGTGCTCGGGGGGACGCACGTGTCGGCGTTTCCCGGCACGCCGCTGCTGCCCGGCCCCCTCGCCTCGCCCACCGCGCCGCCCTGGCTGCAGCCGCACGGCGCGGCATTTGCGGCGGGGCCGGAACAGCGCACGCTCGACGCCTATCTCGCCGCCCTGCCGCCGGACGTGCGGTCCGCGCCGACCGCGATCGTGTGGCTCCACAACGAATACGACAGCTTCAATGCCGGCCTGACGCCCTCGGCCTGGGCGCAGGCGGTGGAGTTCGCGATCGGCGCGGATCGCGCGGCACTCGGCCAGCCGGCCGCGAACACGCCGGCCGATTTCGCGACCGTGCCCTACGACGTCGGCAAGTCGCTGCTGGAGACACTGTATCTCGGCGGATCGGCGCAGGCCCTGAAGGGCGGATTGCAGGCGCTGATCGACGATCCCGCGTTCAACGCCGCCTGGGGTGCCGCGATCGGCGATGCCGACATGGACGCGACCGACCCGTTCTTTGGCGGTGAGCATTTCGACACGATCGACCTCGCCCATCTCACGCGGCGGCTCGCGCTGCGCATCGCCACCCAGTTCGCCGCGCATGCGCACCCGGACTCGCCGATCGCGACCGGACGTGCCGCCGCCGCCGGCCCGTCCGTGGCGGGCGCGGCGTTCGTGCCCGGACGCACGGACCAGGTGCTGGTGCAGCTCGCGCTGCCCGCCGGCGATGCGCTGCAGCCGCTGTCGGCCGCGGCGGCCCAGGGTGCGGGCTGGAGCATCCAGGACGGCGCCACGCCGCTGCCCGCGACCGCGGCGCGGCTGCTGCCCGACAACCGGCTGCTGCTGACGTTTGCCGGCGCCGTGCCGACCGACGGCTCGGCGGTGCTGTTTTACGGCCATGGCTCGGGCCGCATCGCCCTTGGCCAGGGTCCTGGGCAGGGCGCTGCGGTCTACGACACGGCGTGGCTGCCGCTCACCGCCCCGGTGAAGGGAACGCCGGTGATGCCGGCGGGCCATGCGGCGCGCGCGCCGCCCATGGTGCAGGGCGCCGGGGCGAGCATCACCGGCAGCGCCGCCAACGCGGCGGTTGCACTCGGCGCGGGCCAGTACACGGTCGCGGGCGGCGGCGGCGCGATGGCCGTGAACGGCGGCAGCGGGGCCGCGACGGTGTTCGCCGGCAGCGGAAATACGACGGTGCGCGGTGGGCAGGGTCGCAGCGTGGTGTGGGGCGGTACCGGCTCGCTGGTCGCCGCCGGCGGGCTGGCCGGCGCCGACACGCTCGCGGCCGGCGCGGGCGATGCGCGGCTGTTCGCGAGCACCGACGACACGCTGGTGGGCGGCGGCGGCAGCACGCTCGCCTTCCTCGGCCCCGGCGAGGCGCTGTTCCTCGGCGGCAGCGGCGCCGCGACCGTGTTCGCCGCCGCCAACGCCGCGGCCGCGGCCAGCGTCGTCGGCGGCGCCGGCAGCACCGTGTTCTACGCCG
>JAFKFJ010000081.1 GCA_017307335.1 Alphaproteobacteria bacterium
GCCGGGCAGCATGCGGTGCAACAGGTTCATCAGCAGCGTCGCAATCAGCGGGCCGTGCACAATCGGCCCCGGATAGTGCTCGACCTCGGTCAAGTAGCGCAGGTCATAGTGGATGCGGTGGCCGTTGAACGTTAGCGCGGAATAGCGGAACAGCAGCACCGCGTCCGGCACCATCCGCGCCTGCCACACGCCCTGCGGCGCCGGGGTGGCGGCGCGCGCCGCCGGGGCGTCGGTGCCGCGATAGACGATATCCTGCTCCTCGACCAGCAGCGGCGTGCCGTCGCCGGCCGCGTGCACCTCATGGCGCACGGTGACGAACACCAGCGGGCCCGACGCGCCCTCCCGCGCCGCAATCTCGCCGATGGTCGAGCGGCGGGCGATCGGCATGCCGACGCGGATCGGGGCGTGCAGGCGCAGCCGCCCGCCGGCCCACATCCGGCGCGGCAGGTCGTGCACCGGCGGCAGGAACCCGCCGCGCGCTGGGTGCCCGTCCGGACCCAGCTCCGACTGCGGCGTATCCGGCAGGAAAAAAAGCCAGTGCGCCAGCGGCGGGATCGGCTCGCCGGGCCGCGCCGGCGGGTCATGGCGGTCGAGCGTCGCCGCCAGCCGGTCGATCGGGCCGGCGGCCACGAAGTCCGAGCGCGTCTCGGTGCGGCCAACCCACGCCTGCAGATCGGCGCGTCCCGTCATCACCTCTCCCCCTCCGTGCTCGTGCCCGCGCGATCGTAGCAAGGATTGCCGCGTCCGCCGCGCCTGCCGATATTGCCACCGAGCGGCGCGGCGGGCTCGCGGAGGACGAACGGTGCCAAGGATGCAGGTTTCATTGCGGCGCGGGTGGCGCACCCTTGCGGCGGGCTTCCTCGCTGCGGCGCTACTGGCCGCACCGCCCGCCCGGGCCGGCGACGGCCAGCCGGACCGCGCGGAGCTGATCCGCAGCCTGATCCCGAGCGTCGTCAACATCACCGCGCGGGCCGAAGTCGCCGACGCGTTCGATCCCGCCCAGGTGAGCACCGCCGCGCCTGACGCGGCCTACCAGATCCAGGTCAACGCTGGCTCGGGCTTTGTCATCGACCCGTCCGGCCTTATCGTCACCAACTGGCACGTCGTGACCGGCGCCTTCGAGATCACGGTCACCTTCTCCGACGGCTCGCGCGCCCCGGCCGAGGTTGAGGGTGCCGCGCGCGTGGTCGATCTGGCCGTGCTCAGGGTCCATGTCGGCCACAAGCTCCAGGCCGTGCGCTGGGGCGACAGCAGCAAGGTGCAGGTGGGCGATTCGGTGCTGGCCATCGGCAACGCGCTGGCCGTGGGCATGTCGGTGAGCGCGGGCATCGTCAGCGCGCTCAACCGCAACATCAGCGACACGCCGGTCGACGACTTCATCCAGACCGACGCGGCGATCAACCACGGCAACTCCGGCGGCCCGCTGTTCAACATGGCGGGCGAGGTGATCGGCGTGAACTCGGCGATCGTCTCGCCGACGGCCGCCAGCGCCGGCCTGGGCTTCGCGATGCCGTCGGACGACGCGCGCTATGTCATCGACCATCTCATGAAGCCCGGAGCGTATGCACGGCCCGGGTGGCTCGGCGTGAAGGTTCAGCCGGTGACGCCGGAGATGGCGGAGGCGAACGGCTGGCCCGACACGAAGGGCTCCATCGTCGCCGCCGTCATGCCGGACGGCCCGGCAAACAAGGCCGGCATCAGGCCGGGCGACGTCATCCTGACGCTCGACGGCGAGGCCCCGTCGGACGACCGCTCGCTGCTGCGGCTGGTCACGATGAGCAAGCCGGGATCGCAGGTCACGCTGGGCATCCGGCGCCTCGGCCAGCAGCTCACAGTGAAGGCGACGCTCGATTCCTGGCCCAAGATGATATGGGAGCGCAACGCGGCGCCGCCGCGCGTGGCGGTGCACCTGACCATCCCGCCCGATCTCGGCATCACCGTGGCGACGCTGACCGGCACGCCGCGGACACTCTACGGGCACGCGGTACAGGGCGTGCTGGTCACACGCGTGGCGCCGCGCACCGATGCGGCGCGCCGGGGCATCGGCGTGGGCGACATCATCCTTCAGGTCGGCGCCGAGCCGGTGCGCAGTGCCGACACCCTGCAGCATGCGATCGACCAAGCTCGCGCGGCAGGCCGCCGGTTCACCTCGGTGCTGTTGCTGCGGCAGGAACAGCCGACGGCGCCGACGCAGTTTCCTGGCCCGAAATGGGTAACGCTGCAGATCGCGAACGAGTAGCGCCCGGTCGGGCCATCCTGTGGCCTACCCGCCGATGGGGCTGAGACCGAACAACAGGCGGTGCAAGAAACCCAGGAACACCACCCAGAGTACGATGGCGACAACGGGCGTGATCCAGCCGATCTCGGCTGCGACGAAGCGGTTGCGCGCGGCGAGGATGGCACCGAACGGCACGATCGAGGTGGTGCGCGCCAGTTCCGCCCAGACCGAGGGCCGGCGCGCCGCGAGCTTGGCGTCGATCGAGGGCATGCCGGCCAGTGCGGTGACGAGGAAGGCACCGAAGAAGAGCAGCCCGTCGAGCGTGCCGCGGCCGAGCACGTGGACGCCGGCCCAGAGCGCAAAGGACCAGAGCATCGGGTGGCGCGTGATGCGCTGCATCCCGGCCACCGGCGCGGGCTCGGCGTCTTCGCCACCGACCATGGTCGGGTTGCGGGCGCTGACGGCGCCGACGAACAGCACGAATGCCAACAGCATGACGACGGCGAGGAGGTCGCGCAGGCGCGGCGGCGCGAACCACAGCGGAACCGTGGGCGCGTGCCGGTAGGCGAGGATCAGGAAGGCGATCGCCGCCACCGAGAGCACGGAGAACCCAGCGAGGAATCCGCGCTCGCCGAACCGCCGCGCCAGCGTGGCGCGCAATCCGCTGCCGGCAACGCCCACGTGCACGCCGGTCCAGATCAGGGCAGCGAGAACGAGCCAGCTCATAGTACTGCTTCTCCGCATCGGCTGCGCCCGCGGCGACCGAACGACGAAGGGCCCGACGCTGCGCCAGCATCGGCAGGGAACGCCACCCGCCACCAGGCCTCAACCCGGCCGGGTGGACGGGGCGAATTCCTACCCCCGCAACGCCATCTGGATGGGCCCTTCCCGGCGGCCGTGCGTGAACTGGTCCACGAGCGGGTTGCCGCTGTCCATCAGGCGCGCGGCCGGGCCGGACCAGACGATGCGTCCCCCATGCAGCATCGCCGCCGCATCGCCGATGCGCCGCGCGCTCGCCATGTCGTGGGTGATCGCCACTGCAGTGCTGCCCAGGCGCTTCACGCAATCGACGATGAGCCCGTCGATTACGGCCCCCATGATCGGATCGAGGCCGGTTGTCGGCTCGTCGAAGAACAGGATTGCCGGCTGCGCCGCGATCGCGCGCGCGAGCCCCACCCGCTTCTGCATCCCACCAGAAAGTTCCGCGGGCCAAAGCCCGCCTACGCTGGCCGCGAGCCCAACCTGCGCCAGGACCCCTTCGGCATGCGTGCGTGCCGCCCCGCGCGCGACGTTGCGCCGCGCCATCAGGCCGAAGGCCACGTTCTCCCAGACCGGCAGGCTGTCGAACAGGGCGCCGTTCTGAAACAGCATGCCGATCTCGGCACGCAGCGCCGTCCGCTCGGTGCGGGGCAGGCGCATCACGTCGCGCCCGTCAATCTCGATCGTCCCCTCATCCGGCTCGATCAGGCCCAGGATGCACTTGATCAGCACCGACTTGCCCGAGCCGGACCCGCCGATGACTACCATTGAGGTGCCGGACGGCACGTCCAGATCGACGCCGTCGAGCACCTGCTTCGCGCCGAATGCCTTGCGCAGCCCGCGCAGCCGGATCTTTGGCGTGGCACCGCTCATCGCGCGAAGAACAGCTCGGTCAGCACATAGTCGAAGGCAAGGATCAGGATCGAGGCGCCCACCACCGCCGAGGTCGTCGCCGCCCCCACCCCCTGCGCACCGCCGCGGCTGCGGTAACCGTGATAGCAGCCCAGCAGCGCGATCACGAACCCGAACACCGCCGCCTTGGTCAGGCCGGAGACCACGTCCTGCGTCGTCATGTAGTTGAACGTGTTCTCGAGATAGATCGCGCGGTTGAAGCCCAGGCTCACGGTCGCGATGATGAAGCCGCCCAGCACGCCCAGGATGTCGGCGACCAGCACCAGCAGCGGCAGCGCCAGCAGCCCGGCGAGCAGTCTGGGAGCCACTAGGTATTTCATCGGATTCGTCGAGAGCGTGGTCAGCGCGTCGATCTGGTCGGTGACGCGCATGGTGCCGATCTCGGCCGCCATCGCTGCCCCCACGCGTCCGGCCACCATCAGCCCCGCCAGCACCGGCCCCAGCTCGCGCGTGATCGAGAGCACGACGAGATTGGGCATCGCACTCTCGGCGGAGAAGCGCGAGAGGCCGGTGGACGACTGCAGCGCCAGCACCATGCCGGTGAACACCGCCGTCAGCGCCACCACCGGCAGGCTGAAATAGGCGAACTCCACGAAGGCGCGCAGGAAGGCGCGGAGATGGAAGGGCGGGCGCAGCAGGTGGGAGACGCCGGCGAGCGCGAACAGCGTCAGCGCGCCGGCGAACCGGCACGCCGCGAAGGCCCCGCGGCCGAGCGCGGCAAGCCCGTCGAGCAGTGCGTTCACCCCCGCCAGACCCGCGCGTAGCGGCGGCCGAGGGAGGTCAGCGTCTCGTAGGCGCTGGTCCCGGCCTCGGCCGCGACCACCTCCAGCGGGCGGCGGGGCCCGATCAGCTCCAGCCAGTCGCCGGGGCCGATTTCGGGCCGGTCGGTCGCGTCATAGGCGCTCAGGTCCATGGACACGCGGCCTACCAGCGGAAGGGTCGTGCCGTCAAAGTGGGCCGCACCGCGGTTGGAGAGCGCGCGCGGCCAGCCATCCGCATAGCCGACGCCCACGACCGCGATGCGGCTCGGCCGGGCGGCACGCCAGGTCGCGTGGTAGCCGACCGCCTCACCCACCGCCAAGCTGCGCACCTGGAGAACCCGTGCGCGCAGCGACACGGCCGGGCGCATCGGGTTCGGCCCGGCGCCGGGATTAACGCCGTAGAGCGCCGCGCCGGGCCGGGCGAGGTCGGAGCGGAACGCTCCGCCCAGGAACAGCCCGGCCGAATTGGCGATGCTGCGCGGCGCCGGCGGAAGCTGCGTGCAGGCGGCGGCGAACTGACGCAGCTGCTCCCACGCGCTGGTGTCGCCAGGCATGTCGGCGGACGCGAGATGGGTCATCACGTAGCGGAGCAGGATGCCTTCCAGCCGCTCAGGCTCTGCCGCGAGCACGCGCAGCTCGTCCGGTTCGAGGCCGAGCCTGGCCATTCCGGTATCGATGTGAATGAGCGCCGGCTGCGCCGCGTCGCTCCGGCGGGCGAAGGCGACCCAGCGCGCGATGTCGCCGAGCGAGCCTAGCACGGGCTCGATCCCGTGGGCGCGATAGGCGCGCTCGGTCCCGGGCAGCGGGCCGTTGAGCACGCCGATGAAGGCATCGGGGACCAGCGGGCGGATCGCGAGCGCCTCCTCCAGATGCGCCACGAAGAAGTGCCGGCAGCCGGCGGCGTAGAGGCGCGGCGCCACACGGCGGGCGCCGAGCCCGTAGGCGTCGGCTTTCACCACCGCCGCCGTCGGCAGGCCGCCGTGCGCGGCGCGCAGCAGGCGCCAGTTGGCGGCAACGGCATCGAGGTCGATTTCCAGTACGGCGAAGGCGGCGCCCGCGGGCGCCTCCGCCTTCGCCGGCCTAGTCGCCATCATGGGCGCTGTGCTGCAGGTCGAGATCGGCGAAGCGCGTGAACTCACCCTCGAAGAACAGGTCGAACTTGCCGGTGGGCCCGTGGCGCTGCTTCTCGATCAGCAGTTCGGCACGATTGTGCACCCGTTCCATGTCACGCTGCCACTTTTCCACTGCGTCGTGGAATTTGTCGTCGCTGTCGAAGCCGATCTGCTTGGGCGCGCGCTGCTGGAGGTAGTATTCGTCGCGATAGACGAACATCACCACATCGGCATCCTGCTCGATCGAGCCCGACTCGCGCAGGTCCGACAGCAGCGGCCGCTTGTCCTCACGGCTTTCCACCGAGCGGGAGAGCTGGGAGAGGGCCAGCACCGGCACCGCCAGCTCCTTGGCGATGGCCTTCAGCCCCTGGGTAATGTGGCTGATCTCCAGAACCCGGTTCTCGGGCCGCGCCCCAGCCGCCGGGCGCATGAGCTGGAGATAGTCCACCACCACCAGCGCCAGACCCGCAGTGCGCTTGAGCCGGCGGCAGCGGGTGCGCAGCGCGGAGAGGGTCAGCGCCGGCGTGTCGTCGATATAAAGTGGGAGGGAGGCCAGTTCCCGGCTGACCTGCACGAAGCGGTCGAACTCCTTCTGCCCGATGTCGCCGCGGCGGATGCGATCGCCGGAGACGCGCGCCTCTTCCGCCAGGAGGCGGGTGGCGAGCTGCTCTGCACTCATCTCGAGCGAGAAGATCGCGGCCGTCGCGCGCGGTGCGGCGTTGGGGTCGACAGCCTGCGCCTCCTCCAGCAGCGCGCGGGCGGCGCCGAAGGCGATCTTGGTGGCCAGCGCCGTCTTGCCCATGCCCGGCCGCCCGGCCAGCACCACGAGATCCGATGGGTGCAGCCCGCCGGTCTTCTTGTCCAGGTCGCGCAGTCCGGTGGAGAGACCGGAGACGTGGCCGGCCCGATGGAAGGCGCGCTCAGCGGCGTCGATCGCCTGGGCCAGCGCCCGCTCGATCGGCAGCAGGGCACGGTCGCTGCCGCCGCGGGCGGCGAGATCGAACAGCGCCTGCTCGGCCGCCTCCACCTGCTGGCCGCCGTCAAGCTCCGGCTCGGCGCCGAAGGCGTTGTTGACCACGGTCTCGCCGATGTCGATCAACTGGCGGCGCAGCCATGCGTCATGGACGGCGCGGCCGTACTCGCCGGCGTTGATGATACCCACCATGGCGGCGAGGAGCTGGGCGAGGTAGGCGGTCCCGCCCACCTCGTCGAGCGCGCCGGCATGCTCGAACTCGGCCTTCAGCGTGATCGCGTCGGCGAGCTGCCCGGCGTCGCAGCGCCGCGCGATGGCGGCGAAAATCCGGCCGTGCACCGGATCGGC
>JAFKFJ010000082.1 GCA_017307335.1 Alphaproteobacteria bacterium
GCGCGTCGTCCATCGCCAGCGCCGCCGCGGGGTGCACCAGCTCCGCGGTGAGGCTGCCGAGCTGGTCGGCGAGTCGCGCGACCCAGCGCGCCTGCACGACATTGCCCGGCTGCCACACCGCTGCCCGCCCGCGCGCCAGTGCGCCGCGGGCAAGGCCGCGATGCGCGCCATGTGCCTCCGTCATCACCGTCGCGACCGCATCGCCTTCGCCGTACGGCTGGGCGGCGAGGACGATTGCGGGGGCTTCCCACTCCATCGCCGGCTTTTACACGAAATCGGCCGGCCCGTGGATCGGGCGCCCCCGCAGCGGCGCCTCAATACGTCGCGCGGCCGCCGGAGCAGTCGAACACGCCGCCGGTGGTGAAGGAGACTTCCTCGCTGGCGAGCCAGCAGATCATCGCCGCGATCTCCTCCACCCGGCCGAGTCGGCCGATGGGAATCCGGCTCAGCATGTAGTCGATGTGCTGCTGCGTGATCTGGTCGAAGATCGGCGTGCGCACCGCCGCGGGCGTGATGCAGTTCACGCGGATCTCGGTCTTCGCCAGCTCCTTGCCGAGCGATTTCGTGAACCCGATCACCGCTGCCTTGGACGCGGAGTAAGGCGACGCATTCGGGTTGCCCTCCTTGCCGGCGATGGAAGCGACGTTGACGATGCGCCCGTAGCCACGCTTGAGCATGTGCGGCACAACGTAGCGGTTGCAGTAGTAGAGCCCGTTGATGTTGACGTCGATGACGCGCGTCCACTCCTCAATCGGGAACTCCCAGGCGGTGTAGTTCGGCCCGGCGATGCCGGCGCTCGCGACCAGGATGTCGATGCCGCCCAGCGCGGCCGCGGTGGCGTCGGCGGCGCGGGCGACCGCGGTGTGGTCGACGGTGTCGAGTGCCTCGATATGCACCGGGCCGCCGAGTTTCGCGGCCAGTTCGGCCAACGCCGAAGCATTGCGGTCCCACACCGCGAGTCGCGCGCCCTCGCGCAGCAGCCGCTCGGCGGCAGCGTAGCCGATGCCCGACGCCCCGCCCGTCACCACCGCCACTCTTCCCGCGAAACGCGTCCCGTCAGCCATGCCGTCCTCCCTGCGTCGTCGCGCGTGCCCGGCCACGGGTCAGCCCGATGGGAACATCCGGCGCAGGACACCATCGCGCAACACGTAATGGTGGAACAAGGCGGCGGCCGCATGCAAGCCGGCGAGGATCAGCACGAAATTCGCGGCAAGCGCGTGGTACCCCTTGATCGTGCGGCCAAGGTCGCGCGCCCCGCCGGGGAAAGCGAGGAGGCCGAACACTACGTCGCCACGAAAATACGCGGCAGTCAGTCCAAGCGCGATCGTGGCACCCGCCGCGAGATACAGCACGTAGTGCGTCACCCGCGCCGCCGCCTGCAGCACGCCGCTTTCGGCATCCGGCAGGCTGCGCCCGCGGCTCAATCGCCAGGACACCCGAATCGCGAGCACCACGGCGAGGGTGATGCCGAGCGTGATGTGCAGGGAGCGCAGGCTCACCGCCACGTCGCGCCCGAGCACGTCGATAGTCTGACCTCCAAGCCATAGTAGCGTCACCAGGAGGGCGGTGAGCCAGTGAAGCACGATCGTGCTGCGATCGTAGTGCACATGGTCCTGTGTCATGGGGATCCCTTGATCGCTGCGACTGAAGGCCCCGCCGCAAAGGCCTGCACGTCCCACGTCACGGCGGCTTCGCGCCGGAAACCGGCGGGGAGCGAAGGGCCGCGCCGGTGAAGACACCTCCGGGGCGCTCGCGCCGGGTCACGGCGTCGTGATATGTCGTTCCACTGGACATTTAGTTCTCAATAAGGTAAGAATCCATAGTCGCATTGATTATGGAGCGGTCAGATGACGGCGGACACACGAGGCGCCTGGGCCGGCAAGCTGGTGGCGGCGGCGCTCCCGTTCCTGGCGCTCGCGGCGCCGGCCCAGCAGGCGCGCGCCGATGTGATTGACCCGTTGCACGTGTTCTGCACGAGCCCGACGCCGGCCTGCACTGACAATGGGACGATCACCCCGACCAGCACCAACCCGCCGAGCTTCGGCTTTGTCAAATCGCCGGACACGGGCTCGACCCCGCATTTCCTGCTCGAAGTTCTGATCCCCGACAACGTCGCGGGCGCGGGGGCGCAGAGCATCTCGATCAGCGGTAGCAACACCGGCGTGGCGAGCGTCACCGGCACGCTGTTCAGCGCGACGCCCTGGACGAGCGGCCAGCTCGACGCGTACCTCGGCATCTCCGCGAGCCCGACCAATCCGATCGGCGCGTTCCTGCCGCTCACCCAGGCCCTGCAGCCGGCCGCTGACGGCTACGACGTCTATGGGTTCGACTTCGGCGCTGTCAGCTACGGTGCTGCGACCGATCCGACCTTCACCACCAGCTACATGTTCCCGCTCGGCGCGATCGTCACGGCCTTCTCCGCGCCAAGCGGCAGGGGCGACTATGTTGCGACGGCCAACAGCGGCGCGCTCCTGATCGACGGCGGGAGCACCCCGGTCCCCGAGCCGGCTGCGCTTGCAACGCTGTGCTCGGCCCTGCTGGGGTTGGGAATGCTCCGCCAGCGTGATCGGCGCGCCTGAGCCGCGACGACGCGGGCGGCGGCATTCGGCCGTCGCCCGCATTTAGCTGCTGCCGATCAGAATGCCGGTCGCGAACACCAGCGCGCCGCCGAAGCCGATCTGCAGCGCGGCGGAGAACGGCGGCGTGTCCATGTAGCGCCAGCGTACCCACGTGATCGCCGCGAGTTCGGCGACGACCACCACGATCGCGAGCACGGTCGCCGTGAAAAAATGCGGGATCAGGAACGGCAGCGTATGGCCGACGCCGCCGAGCGTGGTCATGAGCCCGGTGATCCCGCCGCGCAGCCACGGCGCGCCACGGCCGGTGAGGCTGCCGTTGTCGGACAGCGCCTCGGCGAAGCCCATTGAAATGCCGGCGCCGATCGAGGCGGCGAGGCCGACCACGAACGCCTCCCACGAACGTCCGGTCGCGAACGCCGCGGCGAACACCGGCGCCAGCGTGGAGACCGAGCCGTCCATCAGCCCGACCAGTCCCGGCTGGATCACGCGGAGCAGGAACAGCCGCCGCTGCACCTCGGCCTCTTCATGGGCGACGTTCGCCGGCACATTCGCGGCCACCAACCCCTCGGCGGTGCGTTCATGCGCCGCTTCCGCCTCGGCGAGATCGCCGAGCAGCTTGCGGATCGACGCATCGGTGCTGTGGGCGGCCGCGCGGCGGTAGAAGCGCTGCGTCTCGGCTTCCATCAGTTGCGCCTGCCGCCGCGTGGTTTCGATGCCGAGCGGGCGCAACTGCCAGACCGGCCGGTGCTGCACGAACCCGCGCACATCCTGACGGCGGATCAGCGGAATGTGTTCGCCGAAGCGCTGGCGGTAAAGTTCGATCAGGCGGCGCCGATGCTCGCCCTCTTCCGCGGCCATCGCGTCGAAAACCTTCGCACTCGCCGGATAGTCGGCGCGCAATCCTTCCGCGAAATCGGCGTAGATGCGCCCATCCTCCTCTTCGTTGCCTATGGCGAGTGCAAGAATCTCCTTTTCGGAGAGTTCGTCGAAATTGCGCATCTACGTCCCCGCCGCGGGCGCTGCCCGCGCTGCGGCGCACTATGGGGGCGCGTCATGCGGCATTCAAGGCGACGGCGCAATGATGCGAACGCCTCGCAGTTTCAGACGAACACCACCGCGCGTCGATAGAGATGCCAGGTGGCATGGCCAAGGATCGGCAGAATGATGATCAGGCCGAGGAACAGCGGGACCGTTCCGATCACCAGTCCCGCCGCGACGATCATGCCCCACACCGCCATCGGCCCGGGGTTGGCCGCGACCGCGCGCACCGACGTCCACACGGCTGTCTCCACGCCGACATTGCGCTCGACGAGCAACGGGAACGAGACCACGCCGATGGCGAGCGTCAGCGCCGCAAACAGGAAGCCGACGCCGACGCCGACCACGATCAGCGCCCAGCCGCCGCGCGTGAGGAAGACATCGCGTATGAAGGCGCCGAACGACGCCGGCGCTTCGGGACCGAGCGTCAGCATGTAGATCGCCTGCGCGGCCATCATCCAGAGCACGAACAGCGCCACGAGAATGAGGCCGAGCAGCAGGATCGGGCCAAAGGCGTGCGTGCGCACGAGCCCGAGCGCGTCGGCCCAGCGCGCGTCCAGCCCCAGTTCGCGCCGCCGGCTGATCTCGTACATGCCCACGCCGGCGAACGGTCCGACCAGCGCGAAGCCGGCGGCGAGCGGGAACAGCAGCGGCACCGCCTCCGTGCCCGACGCGAGCCGCGCCAGCACGAGGCCGATCAGCGGGTAGATGATGCACAGCAGGATCACGTCGCTGCGGTTGGCGCCGAAATCCTGCGCGCCGCGCGCCAGCGCCTCGCGCAGATCGGCGAGGCCGATGCGCATGACATGCGGCGTGGCGCCGTCCTGCAGCGCGGGGTGCACGTCCTGGCCTGCGGTTTCGACGGCCTGGGCGGCAAACCGGAGCTGATCGACGCTCCATTCGATCGGATTGCGTATGGGCATGTTTCCCCCGCGCGTTGCCTGCGCCTGCCGGCGCCGCGCGGCCCGATCGAGGGCCGTCACGGCGCCTCGACCGCTCTATGTTGGTTGAACGCCCGGCGTCGTTCGCGCGTCTCGCGCGCTTGTGATCAGTGGCGGAAGTGCCGCATGCCGGTGAGCACCATCGCGATCCCGGCGGCGTCGGCGGCCGCGATCACGTCGGGGTCGCGCATTGAGCCGCCGGGCTGGATCACCGCCGTCGCGCCGGCGGCGATGATCGCCTCCAACCCGTCGGGGAACGGGAAGAAGGCGTCGGAGGCCGCGACGCTGCCCTGCGTGCGCGGGGCCGGCAGGCCCGCGGCTGTCGCTGCCTCGGCGGCCTTCCACGCCGCGATGCGCGCGGCGTCCACGCGGCTCATCTGGCCCGCGCCGATGCCCACCGTCGCCTGGCCGTGCGCAAAGACGATCGCGTTCGACTTCACATGCTTGCAGACGCGAAAGGCAAACAGCAGGTCGGCAAGCTCAGCTTCCGTCGGCGCCCGCCGCGTGACCGTGCGCAGCGCCTCTGCTGTGAGCCGCCCGAAATCCCGGGTCTGCACCAGAAAGCCGCCGGCAAGGCTGCGCAGGCTGCGCTCGCGCCGCACCGCTTCGGGCACGCCGCCCGTGAGAAGAAGCCGGAGATTCTTCTTCCGCGCGAGCACCGCCTGCGCCGCCTCGGTCGCGTCCGGCGCGATGATGACTTCGGAAAAGATCGCGGTGATGCGCTCGGCGGTCGCCTCGTCGAGCGTGCGGTTGACCGCGATCACGCCGCCGAACGCGGAGACCGGGTCGCAGGCGAGCGCCTCGGTCCACGCCTCGGCCAGCGTCGCCGCGGAGGCGACGCCGCATGGGTTGGCGTGCTTGACGACGACGACGCTGGGTGCTGCGAACTCGGCCACGCATTCGAACGCGGCATCGGTGTCGTTGAGGTTGTTGTAGGACAGCTCCTTGCCCTGCACCTGCCGCGCGCTGCCGACCCCGGGCGTGGTGCCGCTGGCGTAGAAGGCGGCGTCCTGGTGCGGGTTCTCGCCGTAGCGCAGTTGCTGGCGCAGTGTGCCGCTCAGGGTCATCCGGGCAGGAAACGCCTCGCCCTGCTGTTCGGCGAACCAGCTTGCGATGGCGGCGTCATAGGCGGCGGTGCGGGCGAAAGCCTCCGCCGCGAGCTGGCGGCGCAGCGCGCGCTTGCTGCCGCCATGCGCGGCGAGCTGCTCCATGAACGGCACGTATTGTGCCCTGTCGGTCAGCACGGCGACGAAGTCATGGTTCTTCGCCGCGGCCCGGATCAGGGCCGGGCCGCCGATGTCGATCTGCTCGACGCAGTTCGCGAAATCCGCGCCGCCCTCGACCGTCGCCTCGAACGGGTAGAGGTTGACCACCACGAGGTCGATCGAGGCGATGCCGTGCGCGCGCATCTGCTCGACATGCCTCGCGTCGTCCCGCCGGCCGAGGATGCCGCCGTGGATCTGCGGCACTAGCGTCTTCACGCGCCCGTCGAGGATCTCGGGGAATCCGGAATGGGCCGACACCTCCGTCACCGCGATGCCTTCGGTGCGCAGCACCGCCGCCGAGCCGCCGGTGGAGAGGATTTCCACGCCATGCCCGACCAGCGCCTGCGCGAGCGGGATGAGCCCCGCCTTGTCGGAGACGGAGATCAGGGCGCGGCGGATCGGAACGATGTCGGTCATGGCTCAGGCTCCTAGCAGGTCCAGCGTCCGGGCGACCACCAGCGCCTCGTCATAGAGGGCAAGCGCCCGCGCCCTGCCGGCGGCGCCCAGGCGCGCGCGCGGGGCGCCGTCCTCGGCGGGGCGGCGCAGGGACGCGGCAAGCGGCGGGACCGCGGCGGTCGGGACCAGGAACCCGGGTTCGCCTTCCACGACCTGCTCGCGCGGGCCGCGGATGTCGGTCGCGACCACCGGCAGCGCGCACAGCATCGCCTCGATCGCCGACATCGGCAGGCCCTCGAAATGGCTCGGCAGGGCGAAGATGTCGGCAGCGGCGAGCAGGGCGGGGATGTCCTCGCGGTAGCCGAGCCGGCGCAGCCGCGCGCCGAGGCCGGCAGCGGCGAAGTACGGCTCCATGTCCTCGCCGTGATCGCTCGCCAACCGCTCGCCCACCACCCACAGCTCCGCATTCACGTCGCGCATGGCAGCAAGCAGTTCCGGGTAGCCCTTGTGCCGCACCAGGCGCGACACGGCGATCACCACCACCCGCTCTGGTGCCACGCCGAGGCTCGCGCGGATCGCCGCGCGTGCCGCCAGGTCCGGGTGGAAGCGGGCCGGGTCGCGGCCATTGCCCACCGCCGTCGCGCGCCGGTGCAGCCCGAGCCGGCGCGCGTCCGCCGCCTCCTCGGTCGAGACGGTGAGGAATACGTCGGTCATGCGCCCGCCCAGCCATTCCAGCACTAGCGAGGCGGCGCGGCGGGGCAGGGGGCCGGGCTGGTTGAACAGGAACCCGTGCCCCGTATAGGCGACACGCGGCACCCCGGCCGCCACCGCGGCGAGCCG
>JAFKFJ010000083.1 GCA_017307335.1 Alphaproteobacteria bacterium
GCAGCAGCGCGAGCCGGATCGCGCGTTCCAGCGCCGGGATGCGGACCTTCAGCGCATCGAGCTCGTCGGCGGCGAGCGTGTGCAGCTCTGGATCGGCAAGCATCGCCTCCGCGTCCTCGGCGCTCCGCTCCGCCACGCGCAGCTCGTCGATGCGCGCCACGACAGGCTCGAGTGATGCGAGTTCCTTCGAGGCGCGCACGTAGGATTCGCCGCTCACGCCCTCCGCGAGCGCGGCGCGCAGCTCCTCGGCGCGCGCGACGATGCGGTCAAGCTTCTCGGCGATACTCATGGCGCATGCGGGCAAGAACCTCGTCGCGCGGAAGATCGTGCTGCGCGCCGCTGTCCAGGTCTTTGAGTTGCACGATGCCGGCCGCCTCGGCCGGGACGAACACGGCAAACCGCGCGCCGATGCGGTTGGCGCGCTCCATGCGCCGGCGCAGGTTGCCGCGATAGGCCATCTCCGCCGGCACGTCGTGCTGACGCAGTTGCTGCGTGAGCCGGATCGCATCGGCCTCGGCCGCCTCGCTCACCGGCAGCACCGCAACCGGGCGCACCGATGCCGGCGCCGCGCCGAGCAGCATGGCGAGCCGCTCCACGCCGGCCGCCCAGCCGACCGCCGGGGTCGGCGGCCCGCCCATCTCCTCCACCAGCCCGTCATAGCGCCCGCCCGCCATCACCGTGCCCTGCGCGCCGAGCGCCGTGGTCACGAACTCGAACGCGGTGTGGCTGTAGTAGTCGAGGCCGCGGACGATGCGCGGGTTCTCGCGGAATGGCACGCCGAAATGCGCGAGATGCGCCTTCACGCCGTCGTAGAAGGCGCGCGCTGCCTCGGTCAGATGCGCGCCGATCGTGGGCGCGGCGGCGACGGCCGGTGCGTCGCGCGCCTCCTTGCTGTCGAGAATCCGCAGCGGGTTGCGCTCCAGCCGCGCCACGCTGTCCTCGCTCAAGGCGTCGCGATGCGCGGCGAAGTGATCCACCAGGGCGGCGCGATATGCATCGCGGCTCTCCCGGTCGCCGAGCGTGTTCAGCTCAAGCACGACGTCGTCCGTGTCGAAGCCGAGCGCGCGCAGGATATGCCAGCCGAGCGCGATCACCTCGGCATCCGCGAGCGGCTCGGCGGCGCCGATCAGCTCCGCGCCGATCTGGTGGAACTGCCGGTAGCGACCCTTCTGTGGCCGCTCATACCGGAACATCGGGCCGGCATAGAACACCTTCTGCGGCAGCGTCTGCGTCAGCCCGTTGCTCACCAGCGCGCGGCAGATCCCTGCCGTGTTCTCCGGCCGCAGCGTCACGCTCTCGCCGCCGCGATCGGCGAAGGTGTACATCTCCTTCGTCACCACGTCGGACGTGTCGCCGAGGCTGCGGCTGAACACGCGCGTATCCTCGAAGACCGGCGTTGCCCACTCGACGAATCCGTAGGTCGCGGCGATGCGCCGCGACGCGTCGACGACGTGCCGGTGGCGCCGGAACTCCTCGCCGATCAGGTCATGCGTGCCGCGCGCCGGCTGCAGAGGGGTCACGTCAGGCCTTCATCGCCGAAGGCGGCCCTGGTGCGACGACTTCTTCCACCTCGCGGACGATGTCGTTCGCATCCGCACTCATCGATAGGCCTCCCAACACGCGCCAGTGACCGGATCGGCGTCGACGACCATTCCCGGCACCGACAACCGGGCGAAGCTCCGCTAGTTCGCTGAACTTCTGGTTGGCGCGGCGTGCAAAGGTGATCCGCAGCGCCATCCGCTACTCGGCCGCCACCTTCGCCGGCGCCTGCTCCGCCGCCAGTGCCGCGGCCTTGCGCTCCACCAGCTCCACGATGTGCTCGATCATCGCCTCGGCCGGCACCGTGTGGTCGGTCTTGCCGGCGGCGTAGACCATGTGCCGCCCCGCGCCGCCGCCGGTCACGCCGAGATCGGTCATCAGCGCCTCGCCCGGCCCGTTCACCACGCAGCCGATGATCGAGAGCGTGAGCGGCGTTTCGATGTGTGCCAGCCGGTCTTCCAGCGTCTGCACCGTGCGGATCACGTCGAAGCCCTGCCGGGCGCAGGACGGGCAGGAGATGATGCGCACGCCGCGATGGCGGATGCCGAGCGACTTCAGCAGCTCCCACCCGACGCGCACCTCCTCCTCCGGCTCGTCGGAGAGCGAGACGCGCACCGTGTCGCCGATGCCGGCCCACAGCAGGTTGCCGAGCCCGATCGCGCTCTTCACCGTCCCCGTCCGCCGCCCGCCGGCCTCCGTCACGCCGATATGCAGCGGGTGGTCGCACACCTCGGCAAGCTGCGTGTAGGCGGCGACGGCGAGGAACACGTCGGAGGCCTTCACGCTGATCTTGAACTCGTGGAAGTCGTGGTCCTGCAGGATCTTCGCGTGCTCCAGCGCGCTTTCCACCAGCGCGTCCGGGTTCGGCTCGCCGTATTTCTCCAGCAGGTGCTTCTCCAGCGAGCCGGCGTTGACGCCGATGCGCATCGAGCAGCCATGATCGCGGGCGGCGCGGATCACTTCGCGCACGCGCTCCGCGCTGCCGATGTTGCCGGGGTTGATGCGCAGGCACGCGGCGCCGCTCTCGGCGGCCTCGATCGCGCGCTTGTAGTGGAAATGGATGTCGGCGACGATCGGCACGTCCACCTGCCGCACGATCGCCTTCAGCGCCAGCGCGCTCGGCTGGTCGGGGCAGGACACGCGCACGATGTCCACGCCCGCCCGCTCGGCCCGGTGGATCTGCGCCACCGTGGCGGCCACGTCCTCGGTCGGCGTGTTGGTCATTGTCTGCACGGTGATCGGCGCGTCCCCGCCGACCGCGACGCGGCCGACATGGATCTGCCGCGATTTCCGGCGCTCGATATGCTGATACGGGCGGTAGTTCATGGATCTGCTCCAACTGCCGCGCCCGGACGCAGCGGGGGCACGGCCGGGCGCACAATGCCAAGCGCCGCCGAGCCGCGCAAATCCGGCAGCGGTCTCAGCCGGCGTGCGGGGCCGCCGCGAGCGCCCGGCGCGCCGTCTCGGCGGCGCCTTTGAGGTCGGCGAGCAGGTCGGGAAGGCCCGGCTCGTCCGCCCAGACCCGCCCCAGCAGGGCGATATAGCGTTCGCCGCACGCCACCAATGCCTCCAGCAGCGCGGACGCCGGGAATCGGTTCGTCTCGATCAGCGTTCCTGCGATCTCGATCTCGGTCCCCTCGCGCCGCAGCGTATAGGTTTCGGGATCGTTCACGAGGTCGAAGGCGGCGGTCTCGCCGCGCGCGACAGCCGCCGGCGCGACGAAGCAAAGTTGCGTCACCAGCGCGGTCAGATCATCGCCGATGCCGAACTGCACCGCGCCGCACGCGACGTTCACCCCGCCTTCGAGATCGAACAACCCCGGCCGCGCTGCGGCATGCGCCGCGGCCCAGGCCACGATCGCGTCCTCGTCCTGAAACTCATTGACGCCGGTCTTGAAGTGAAGCCGGGTGGTGACGCGGCTGCTGGTCATGGCGGTCCGATCATCAGAGGTTGAGCGCCGCCTTCATGGCAAGCATGTCCGCCCCGGCGATCTTGACAATGTTGGGACCGGCAAGCGGATAGAGCTGCTTCAGGTCCACCTGTCCCGTCCCCACGGGCCCCGTCCAGCCGAAGCCCACGAGACAGTCGTAGCCACCGCCGTTGCAGGGCTCGTACTGCTGGCCCCTGGGCGGCGCGGTCAGGTCGTTGATGGTTGTCGGCGGATGGTTCGCCAGCGCGTTGGTGGCGATGGGATTTTTCTTCGCCTTCGCCTGCGCGACGTCACCCAAGGCCCCCGCGATGATGTTGGGCACGTCCGCCTCCACCACCGCGGCCGGGAACAGGGACGAGGGTTTCGGCACCATCGGATTGTAGGGGTTGGAGACGTCGAAGGTCTGGCAGGCGCGCGTGTGTCGTTCGGTCACGTGGTCGACATGCGCGTTGTAGCCGCCGATCACCTGCACGCCGATCGTGCTCGGCTTGCCCTCGAACGTCGCCGCGTTCTGGATCAGTTCATCGCGGCCCAGCCACGGCACGCCGCCCACGGTCGCGGTGCCCGCGGTGGCGCCGGCCTGCGCGTTCAGCTGCGTGAAGAACCGCGTCTGCAATTGCCCGATCGGCAGCGACGTTGCAGCCGGCGGTGAGCGTTGCAGGATGTTCTGCAACCCCTTCCCCGGCTCGCCGCCGGTGCCGATCTTCGCCGGCGTGGCGTCGATGGCGGTCACCATCGTCTTGAGGTCGGCGAGCTTGTCGACGCTCCCCGGGTTGAAGGCATTGTAGAGTTCCATGAGCTTCTCGGGCGCCTGCACGCCGGGCGGCGTCTTCGGCGTGAAGGCGTCGCGCACGATCTTGCCGAGCCATTCCGGCTTGTCGGCAAGCCCGCCGCGGTCGAGCAGCCCGTCGAATTTCTGCGGCCCCTGTGCGTCCTTGGCGACCGAGAACGTCTCCATCAGCTTCTTCATCACCGCCGGGTTCTGCCCCTGGGTCGGATCGAGCGGGTCCTGCTGGCAGCCGGTGCCGTAGAGGTTGCCGAGAACCTCCGGCCGGGTGCCTAGCTTGCCGGCCACCATGACGTCCTTCATCGCGGTGCGGTCGGTATCGCTGAGCGACGTCAGCAGGGCGGCGAGATCGGCCGCACCGTTCTGCTTGCATCCGGGGTCGAGCAGGCAGGCGAGGCATTGCGCGTCGGTGTTGGTCGCGGTCCCGCCGTCGTCCGTGGTGCCGAGCCCGCCCTTGCGCAGCGCCGCCTTGAGCGCGTCGGTCTCGGTCTTGCCGGGGAACGCCGCGGCAAGGGCGGAGACCTTCGTTGCATCGGCGCCGCAGCCACGGCCGATCAGGTGGCCCAGCACCTTCGGCTCCGCGCCGAGCCCACCCTCGTCCACCATGCCGCCGAGCCTGGTGCAATCGCTCTCGGTCAGGCCCTTGCACAGGGTCGCCAGCTTGCCGGATTTCCCGGCAGCGGTGGCGGTCGGGTCGGTGTCGATCAGATTGGCGATTTCGCCGAGGCATGACGGGTCCGCGACCCCGTCGCCGAGCTTGCCCTTGTCGAGCAGCCGACGCAGCCCTTCGCGCGCGCCCTTGTCGGCGAAGGCGCCGGTCAGGTCGTTGAGCTTTGTCGCCTCGCCGCCGCAGAAGCGGCCGATCAGGCTGCCCAGCACCTTCGGCTGCTTGCCCAGCCCGCCCTCGCCGGCCAGCGCGGCGAAGGCCTGGCAATCGGTCTTGGAAAGGCCCTCGCACAGCGCGGCCAGGCTCTGCGCCTTCGCCGCCCCGCTCGCCTTCGGGTCCGCGTGGCCGCGGGCGAGGATCTCGGCGAGGCAGCGCGGATCGGCATCCTTGCCGCCGAGGCCGCCATCGCCCAGCAGCCGGGCCAGCCCCTCGCGGCTGGCCGTTTTGTCGCAGGCGGCGCCGAGCGCCTTCAGCGGCGCCGCGTCCACCTTGCCGTCGCCGGTGCGGACCAGCTCGGCCAGCGCGTCCGGCGCATCGCCCAGCCCGCCCTCCTCGATCAGCCCCTTGAGCGCGGTGCGGTCCTTCACATCGCCGAACCCGTCGCACAGGGTCGCGAACGCGCCCGCATCGCCGCCGCAGCCGCGGGTGAACAGTGCGGCCAGGGCCCTGGGCTTGCCGGCGAGCCCGCCATCCGCCACCAGCGCGCGCAGCGCCGTGCCGCCGTCCGAAAGTCCCGCCGCGATCTTCAGCGGCGCGTCGGCCCCGGCGCCGCCCTGCATGAAGGCGGCCGCCGTGGCACCGCCCAGCGTGTCCAGCGTCGTCCTGACCCCGGCCCCGTCACCGCCGGCGGCCCCCAGCAGGAGGGTGAGGTTCGCGGCCCCCATGTCGCTCTCGGCCTGGAGCAGCTCGTTCGGGGCGAAGTGCCCGGCCAGGGCCGTCACCGCCTTGCCGCCAGCCACCGCGTCGTTGGCACCGAGCCGCTGGCACAGCCCGACCAGGGCGGTGGCTCCGAACGCCTTGGCGAGCTTGCGGACGTTCGCCCGCCCGCCCAGCGCGGCGTCGGCGTCCTTGAGCCCGTTCTGGCCGAATGCGAGCGCCAGCACCCCGGCGCCCTCGGGGCCGCCGAGATCGGCGAGCTCGTCCTTCGCCGCCTTGACGGCACCCTCAAGCTCGCCGGCCAGCCGCTCCGCCTCGGCGCAGGCCGGTTCGGAGAGCGGGGCTTCGAGCGCCTTGCCAACGGCGGCGTCGGCATGTTCGATCGCCGCCTTGGCGTCGTCCTGCGCATCGGGCTCGGTCGCCGCCTTGCGCCGCTCGACGACCTTCTCCATGCGCCCGCGCAGGGTCGCGATCATCTCCTCGGCCGCGTTCGCCGCCTTCTCGAACGCCTCCAGCGGGCCGCGCGCGGCGGCGATGGCGACCCCCGGGGGCTTGCCGGCGAGCGCCTTCGCCACCTCGTCCGCAGCACCCAGCGCCGCCGCAACGACCTCCGGCGCCACCCCCGGCCGGCTGAGCGCCTCGCGCCGCACGCGGAGCGTCTCGCCGATCCGTTCGACCTCCTTCGCCCGCTCCCCCGCGGCCTCCTCGATCGCGCGGATGGTCTGCTGGGCCTGCCCGATCCGCGCTTCGGCCTCGGTGAGATCCTCCTCGCGCGGCACATCGGGGGTCAGCCAGCGCGCGATCGCCTCGCGCGCCTGTTCGAGTTCCGCGAGTGCCGCTTCATCCGCCACGTCCTCCGCCTGCGGAGGGGGATCGAGCTTGCCGGCGGCTTCCCGCAGCCGCGCCTGGGTCTCGCGCGCCGCCGCCATGGCGGTGATGGCCTGGCTGACCTCCGTCTCCAGCCGGTCGAGCTGCTGCCGCGCGGCCAACAGCGCCTTCGGCCCCGGCGCGTCGCCCCGCAGCGCCTCGCCGACGCTCTGTGCGGTGGCGCGGGCCGCGCGCGAGGCCGCGACATCCGCCTGCGGCGCGGTCGCGAGCCGCTCTTCAAGCTCACGCAGCCGGTTGCGCGCGGTGGCCAGCAGGACATCGGGCGGCGTCGGCTCGGCAAGATCGAGCCATTGCCGCACGTCGAAATGCAATGCATTCTGAACCCAGGCATCTTGCGCCTCGGTCGCCAC
>JAFKFJ010000084.1 GCA_017307335.1 Alphaproteobacteria bacterium
GCTCGCCAGCCAGATCTTCGAGGGCCGCCGGCTTGGCGACGGCAGCGCGCTGGTCGCGATCGACGCGCCCTACCGGGCCGAGGATGCGGCGATCGTGCCGATCGCGCTGCGTCTGCTCGCCCCGCCGCCGGCCGGCCGGATCGGCAAGATCACCCTGGTCATCGACCAGAACCCCTCGCCGCTCGCGGCAACCCTGGAGCTGGGGGCGCAGAGCGGCATCGACCGCATCGCTACCCGCGTTCGTGTGGAATCCTACACCAACATCCACGCCGTGGCCGAAACCGACGCCGATGCGCTCTACGCCACCGCTCGCTTCATCAAGGCCTCCGGCGGCTGTTCAGCGCCGATGAGCACGGTCACCGCCGATGCGATCCCGCTCGGCACGATGCGCTGGCGCCTGTTCCCGCCGAGCGCGGAGGATCAGGCGGCCGGGCTGCGCGAGGCGGAGATCATGGTCCGTCACCCGAACAACTCGGGGATGCAGATGAACCAGCTGACCCATCTCTACATCCCCGCGCATTTCCTGAAGCTGTTGCGCATCTGGCAGGGCGATGCGCCGCTGCTGGCGGTCGCGGGCGGGATTTCGCTGTCGGAGAACCCGAGTTTCCGCTTCCGCTTCCGCCCGCAGGGCGATGCGCCCATCCGGGCCGAGGCCGTGGACAGCAAGGATGCGACGTTCCGTGCCGAGTGGCCGCTCAGCGCCTAGAATCGATGACCCGTTCCGCACTGAACCGTCGCTTCGTCGCGTGAGCGGCACTTTCGGCAGTCCCGCTCTAGAAGCAGCGCACTTCGGCTTCGGCCTGCGCCTCCTCGAGCCGGCGAACGGTGTCGTTGGTCGAGCGCGTGTGAAATGTCTGCGCGAGATAGCCGCCGGAGAGCTGGCGCATGCGCAGCACCGTGTCCGCCGCCTCGTACGCGCTGTAGGGCAGCAGCGAGGCGATGACGTCGATCGCGCAGGAGCAGTGCTGCAGCGCCTCCTGGCTGCCGCCGTTGACGGTCATGCAGGCGAACACGTAATCGGCCCGCGCGGCTGTCGGGTAGTCGCTGCTGGCCGCGCCGGCCGGCGCGGCATGCAGTGCGGGCAGCAGCAGCCAGAGCAGCGCAAGGGGGAGAAGACGTCTCATGCAGAGGCTCCTGGGCGAAGCATCGACGGGGCAGCCTAGCGCGCCTGCGATGCTTGCACGACGCCCCCTGCTCGGCGCGGCGCTTGCCGGCCTGATCGCCGGCCCCGCCCGTGCCGCGGCACTGCCGCCGCTGCGCCTCGGCGTGTTGCAATTCGGCACGATTCAGTGGCTCGCGGAGACCATCCGCCGCCGCGACCTCGACACCGCGCGCGGCTTCGCGCTCTCCCAGGTCCGGCTGGCGAACACCGAGGCCGGGCGCGTGGCGCTGATGGCCGGGGCCGCCGATGTCGTGGTCTCCGACTGGCTGTTCGTGGCCATGCAGCGTGCCCACGGCACCAAGCTGAGCTTCGTGCCGCTCTCGGCGGCGACCGGCGCGGTGATGACCCGCAGCGATCTCCTGATTCAGAAACTGCGCGACCTCGCCGGCCACCGCCTGGGCGTGGCCGGCGGCCCCGCGGACAAGTCCTGGATCCTGGTGCAGGCGGCGGGCCGCCAGCAGGGGATCGACCTCGTCAACGCCGCCGACGTGATCTTCGGAGCGCCGCCGCTGCTGGAGGCGAAGCTGCTGCAGGGCGAGCTGGATGCCGTGCTGACCTACTGGAACTTTGCCGCCCGCCTGCAGGCGGCGGGTGCGCGTCAGGCGATCTCGGTCAGCGACTGTCTTCAGATCCTCGGCCTGCCGGCGCGCCTCGCGCTGGTCGGGTTCGTCTTTCACAGCGCCTGGGCCGAGGCCAACCGCCGCGCTTTCGAGGGCTTCCTCGCTGCGGCGGCAGCCGCCGAGGACCTGCTCGCGACCTCCGACCCCGCCTGGGCGGCGATCCGGCCGCTGACCGGTGCCGCAGACAATCCGTCCCTGCTGGCAGGGCTCAGGTCCCGTTTCACCGAAGGGCGCCTTTCGCCCGCCGACCGTGCCGAGACCGAGCGCACCGCGCCGCTTCTGCTCGCAATTCTGGGAACGATCGGCGGAACCCACGTGACGGGAGGTCTGGCGTCGTTGCCGGAAGGGGTGTTCTGGCACGAGCGGAATGGTGCCTAGACTCGCGTTTCCGGCGCGCGCAGAGCGGCTGCTCTCGCTTCTCGGCTTCTTTGCGCTCTGGTGGCTTGCTGCCGCGCTCGCTGCCGACCCGCGGCTGCTGCCCGGGCCGCAGGCCGTGCTCGCCGTGATCTGGCAGGGCGTGCTCAGCGGTGAAATGACGGGCAATATCGGCATCACCCTCGCGCGCGTCGCCGCCGCCTTCGTGCTGTCGATGCTGGTCGGCAGCGTGCTCGGCGTGTTCGCCGGCCGCTCGCGCCGGGCGGATGCGCTGCTTGATCCCTGGATCATCATCACGCTCAACCTGCCGGCGCTGGTCGTGATCGTGCTCGCCTATGTCTGGGTGGGGCTGAACGAGACGGCGGCGATTCTTGCTGTTGCGATCGTCAAGGTGCCGACCGTGGTGGTCACCGTGCGCGAGGGCGCGCGGGCGCTCGACCCGGGGCTCGACGAGCTTGCAGCCGTCTATCACCTGCCGCGGCTGCGCCGGCTGCAGCGGATCGTGGCGCCGCAACTGGCACCCTACATCGCTGCCGCCGGACGCAGCGGGCTCGCGATCACGTGGAAGATCGTGCTGATCGTCGAGCTGCTCGGCCGCCCGAACGGTGTCGGCTATGCGCTGAACCTGTTCTTTCAGAACTTCGACGTCGCCGGCATCCTGGCTTACGGGCTTGCCTTCGCGGCAATCATGCTGGCAATCGAGACCACTCTGTTGCAGCCCTGGGAGCGGCGAGCCCATGCGTGGCGACGCGGCGCTTGAGCTGCGCATCATCGAGAAGGTTTTCGGCGGGCAGCCGGTACTGCGCGATGTCGGTTTCGTCGCGGGACCGGGTGAGATCCTGGCGCTGTTCGGCCCGTCCGGTGCCGGCAAAAGCACGACGCTGCGCATCGCGCTCGGCCTTGACCGCGACTTCATCGGCCATGTCCGCCGACCCGATGCCCGGCTCGGCGTGATGTTTCAGGAGCCGCGGCTGCTGCCGTGGCTCAGTGTCGCCAACAATCTTCGCCTGGTCGCACGCGACGATGTCAGCGACGAAAAGATCGCGACCCTGCTCACCGGTGTCGGTCTGCCGCCGGCGGTGGCGGCATTGCTGCCGGGAAAGCTTTCACTCGGCATGGCACGGCGCACCGCGCTTGCGCGCGCGCTCGTGGTCGATCCGGGCCTTCTCGTGCTGGACGAGCCGTTCGCCTCGCTCGACCCGCAGCTCACTGCGCAGCTCGGTGCCGTGGTAGCGCGGTGCGCCCGTGCAAACGCGGTCACGGTGCTGCTGGCGACGCACGAACTCGAACAGGCGCTCGCGATCGCCGATCGCATTCTCGTGCTTTCCGGCTCACCGTCGACCCTGCAGGCCGACATCGCGGTGCCCGACCGGCGGGATGCGGCGGCGATCGACGCGCTGCGCCGGGCCCTGCCGGCACGCTTCCCATTCCTCGAGTCGAGCGGTGGACGCTGAAGACGCGTGGGGTTAACCGACCGCGATGAGCCGTGCGGGGCTGCCGGTGCCCAGGCGCGCGACCGGCGGTGGCGAGGGGTGCAGCGTGATGCCGCCCTCGCCGACATCCACACGTCCCTCGGGATAGGCCGCGACGGCAGCGGCGAGGGCTTCGACGAACGCCGGCTTGAAGTGCTTCGGCGCCTTGAAGCCGCCGCCGAACTGGGCGAACAGCGCGGTCCAGGAAATCAGCAGTGACTTCGGCAGCCGGTGCAGGCGCCAGGCGAGCCAGACATAGATGTCGAGCGACATGCTGCGGTCGCGGAGCTGCCGGATCGCCGCTTCCAGCAGCGGCACCGGATGGGCGCGCAGCGCGGTGAAGAACATCTCGTCGAGCACGACGCGGTCTTCCCACAGGCTGCCCTGGTCGCTCTCCGGCACCTTGAAGCGCAGGCCGGAGGAGACGATGCCGCCGCGCGCCCAGCCCTCGCGTTCCTCGTCGTCCCAGAAAAACTTGAGCGTGCAGGCCGAGATTCGCGCCGCCTGCTCGCGCAGCGAGCGCGCCGTCTCGCCGCCGACCGAGAGCCCCATGCGCTCCATCCAGTCGCGCATGGAGCGCCCGAGCTCGATTTCGCGCGCCCCGGTGCGCACCGCCTGGGTCTGCAGGTAGAGCAGGATCATCCGTGCTCGTGCCCCATACGGCACGCCGTAGGTGACCGCCTTGCCGCGCACCTTCATCCGCCCCGGCTCGACCCAGAGCGTGACCCGATGGCCCTTCTTCTCCCAGGTCTGGTCGTCGGGCAGCTTCTTGTGCGGCAGGCTGGTGAGGCAGAAGCCGGTGTAGGAAATGCCGATCTTCTGCGTGTCGTCGGCAAGCACTTCGGCAGCGATGTCGACCAGCAGGCGGTGCTTGCGCTCCACCATCTCGCGTGCCCGGTCACGGCCGTGCAGCAGAACGAGCCGCGGCACTCCCTGTGCGGCGTCCACGTCCTCCATCGCTCCCTCGGTCACGTTGATGGCATAAACATGACGGCCTGCACGCGACCCTGTCAACTGTGGGGTTAACCGACCAGAGCTAGTAGAAGCTAGTAGATTCCTATTAGTTGTATGGCCGCTTCTCCCCACGGGATAACACGGGTCGCAGCCGGTTCTCCCCACGTCTTGGCCGCTTCTCCCCACGGGATAAGTCGTTGTCACTGTGGGCGACTCGCATCTGGACGGGCGGTGGTCGGTTCTCCCCACGCCCGATCTGTGGATAGTTTCCGGGGTCGCGAAGCACGGGGCGAGCATGGAACCGAACGGTTGGCAGGACGCGGTGTTCGAGGCGCTGCGGCGGGCGAGGATCCGCCAGGTCGGCTACGTGCCCGACGCCGGGCACGCGCGCCTGATCGCGCGCGCCCATGCCGAGGCGGACATGCGCGCCGTGGTGCTGACGACGGAGGAGGAGGGGGTCGCGCTCGCGGCCGGCGCGTGGCTGGGCGGCGACCGCGCGGTGCTGCTGATGCAGTCCTCCGGCGTGGGCAACTGCGTGAACATGCTGAGCCTGCCGCTGAACTGCCGGATGCCGTTCCTTGCCCTGGTGACCATGCGCGGCGAGTGGGGCGAGTTCAATCCGTGGCAGGTGCCGATGGGCAACGCGGCGGGGCCGGTGCTGGCGGCGATGGGCGTGCTGGTGCGCCGGGTGGAGCGGGCGGAGGATGCCGCGGAGACGGTGGAAGGGGCGGCGGCGCTGGCGTTCGACAGTGCCGTGCCGGTCGCCGTGCTGCTCGCCCAGCGGCTGATCGGGGCGAAGGTGTGGGTGCGATGAGCGAGGGGCAACTGGACCGCCGGGCGGCGGTCGCGGCGCTGCTGCGCGATCCGGGGGACCTGCTGGTCGTCACCGGCCTCGGCGGCACCACCTACGACGCCGGCGCGGCGGGCGACCGGCCGGAAAATTTCTACCTCTGGGGGGCCATGGGTGCCGCCGCCATGGTCGGGCTCGGCCTCGCGCTCGCCCGGCCGGCGCGGCGGGTGCTGGTGCTGACCGGCGACGGCGAGATGCTGATGGGCCTCGGCGCGCTCGCCACCATCGCCGCGCAGGCGCTGCCCAATCTCGCGGTGGCGGTGCTGGACAACGGCCGCTTCGGCGAGACCGGGGCGCAGCTGAGCCATACCGCGCGGGGCACCGACCTGGCGGCGGTCGCGCGGGGCTGCGGCTGGGGCCGCGCCTGCACGGTCGCGGCGGCCGGGGACCTCGAGGACCTGCGGCTGCGCCTGCGCAACGAGCCGCTGTTCGCCGTGGTGCGCATCGCGCCGGAGGAGGCGCCGCGGGTGCTGCCGCCACGCGACGGTGCCCTCTTGCATCACCGCTTCCGGGCGGCGTTGCTAGGACCCTGAGGCGAACCGGCGGACAAGGGAGGACGGGCGATGGAATGGCGTGAGCAGGTGGCGGTGGTGACCGGCGCATCGCGCGGGCTCGGCCGGGCAGCGGCCCGGCTGCTTGCCGCGCGCGGCGCCGCCGTGGGCGTGAACTACGCCGCGCAGGGCGCGGCGGCCGAGGCGCTGGTGGCGGAGATCGTGGCCGCCGGCGGCCGGGCGGTGGCGCTCGGCGCAGATGTCGCCGATGCCGCCGCGGTCGAGGCGATGATGGCCCGCGCCGAGGCCGAACTCGGCCCGATCACGATCCTGGTGAACAATGCCGGGATCGCGTGGCAGGGCACGCTCGACACCTACGACGCCGCCCGCGTCGCCCGCATGCGCGCGATCAACGTCGACGGGGTGATCCATGGCACCCGCGCGGTGGTGGCGGGGATGCGGGCGCGCCGCTACGGCCGGATCGTCAACGTGACCTCGATCGCCGCGCTCGGCACCGCATTGCCGGGCAACGCCTTCTACGCCGCGACCAAGGCCGAGGTGAGCATGCTGACGCGCCGCTTCGCGCTGGAACTCGGCGCGCACGGCATCACGGTGAACGCCGTGGCCCCGGGCTTTGTCCGCACCGACATGACGCAGCGCGGCCGCGGTGCCGCCGACTGGAAGGGCACCGAGGAACGCCTGGCCGCGCGGGCGATGCTGGGGCGCATCGGCGAGCCGGAGGACATCGCGAACGCGATCGCCTTCCTGGCGGCGCCGGAATCCGGCTGGATCACGGCGCAGGTGCTCGCGGTCGATGGCGGGCGGATGGACTATATCGGGCACTGAGGCGTCGTTCCCGGCACCCATGGCATTGAAATCGGCATCAAATGATGCCACTAGCTGTCGCTACCAAGGAGGTTGTTCCTGCTGAGCCGGCTGATCGGAGGCTTTCCGCCGAGGGCGGCGTGGGGTCTGCGGCTGTTGTAGTCGCAGAGCCAGGTTGGCATGGCGGCGGCGCGATCGGCCGAGGTGTTGAAGGGGGCGG
>JAFKFJ010000085.1 GCA_017307335.1 Alphaproteobacteria bacterium
GCCCGGCGATCTCGGTAAGCCCATCCTAAATGCCGGCGCGTCCGCGCCCGGCATTCCGATGCCGGGGCCTAGTCCAGAAGAGCAGCGCCTCGCCCAGGAGATGGAGGCCGCTCGAACCAGTCACCTTTTTGCCACAACAAACGTCGCCGCTCCGAGCGCGGCGGCAGCGCCATCACCGATTGCCGTCCAGCCCGCACCGACACCTGCGAGCCTGTCGCCTGACTTGACGTCCCAGGATCACAAGCTCGCATTCCTGAATGGCAATATCGATCGGCGTACGACCAGTCCCGATCGGGTGCAGGCGCCGGCGAGTCCGTATGTGCTTCAGGCGGGCGCGGTGATACCGGCGTCTCTGATTACCGGCTTGCGTTCCGATTTGCCGGGCGAAGTCACCGCGCAGGTAACCGAGGACGTCTATGATAGCCCGACCGGGAAGGTTCTTCTGATTCCGCAGGGCTCACGCCTCATCGGCCAGTACGATGCGCAGATCGCGTTCGGTCAGTCGCGCGCCTTGCTCGTCTGGAACCGGCTCATCATGCCGAACGGCAAGTCGATCGTGCTGGAGCGCCAACCTGGCGCCGATACCGAAGGCTACGCGGGGCTCGAGGACGAAGTCGACAACCATTGGAGCATGTTGTTCAAGGCCGCCATCCTCTCCACAATTCTGTCGGTGGGTGCAGAGGCGGGAACGAGCGACAGCGAGAACAATCTGGCGCAGGCGATCCGACAAGGCGCCTCGCAGAGTCTAAATCAGGCCGGCGAGCAAATCGTGGGCCGCTCTCTCAATATCCAGCCGACAATCACTATCCGGCCGGGGTTCCCGGTGCGGGTCCTGGTCACCCACGATCTTGTACTCGAGCCCTACGCCGGCTGACGGAGGATGCAATGAGCAAACTTAAGCTAGGTGCGCTTGATGACGACAAGCCGGTCAGACTGACGATCGAACTTCCCGCTCAAGTGCATCGCGACCTGATCGCATATGCGCAGGCGCTCGCGCGCGAGACGTCTCAGCATGCGATCGAGCCGGCCAAACTCGTCGCCCCGATGTTGGCACGATTCATGGCGACGGACCGTGGCTTCGCGAAGGCAAGAAAACAGGGAGCGTCGCCGAAGCCGACGTGATCGTGGCACATGCGTTCATCGAACACGTCAGCGGAACCGCACATTATCGCGCATGAATGCCACGAAACGAGTGGCATGATGTCCTCGCGCTCCGCTTTCCAAGTGAGCCAACAGCCACTCGCGCGTTGTTCTGGGCGATCGGCCGGCAGATCCCCTGCACTGTAATTTGCGACTGGATCGCTCTACGCGGGAAACTGCCAGAGTCGCTCGTGCTAACCAGGGTAGCTGAGCTTGTGACCGAACAGCCACATTCGCCCAGGCAGCGCAGTGATTGATCATCTTATCCTTCAGCTTAGAGAATCCAGACCCATCCGATTTCCGTCCTGCAGCATTCCGTGCCCTAATGAAGGGAAATCGGCACTTCCATCTTTTCGCAACTGTCGCTTTCAATTGCCTCACACCGATAACCTGAACCCACGAGGGTGCCCGACATGTCAGCGACAATCAAACGGACGATTCGGAGGCAACACTTGCGCGAAATGGTGCCGCTGGCCGACAGCACGATTTACGAAATGGAACAGCGAGGAGAATTCCCGCGACGCTTCGCGCTTTCGCCTCGCTGTGTCGTCTGGGACCTGGCGGAGGTAGAGGCTTGGCTGGCATCGCGCCGATCCGCCCCTGTTGCCCGCGCGCAGCCTCCTGACGTCAGACAACGGCGCTCACGTCCGGTTCGAGAGCCGGGTCGGGCTCAAGCAGCGGCATCGAAGGCGGGATGAGCACCGGGACACGCTTCTTGCCCGCGACCCAGGCGTCGATGATGTCCGACCACTCCTGCATCATGTGGCGCCGCTGAAGTTCGTACTCGGCCTTGTTGTAGACACCACGTGACGAGCGGCCGTCCTCGTGCGCCAGACACTTCTCGATCCAGTCGCTGTTGAAACCCAGTTCATTGAGCAGCGTGGATCCGGTCCTTCGAAGATCGTGAACCGTGAATGACTCGAGGGGCAAACCTTCCTTCTTCGCCAGCTCAACCACTGAGTAAGTCACACGATTAAACGTTGCGCGCGACATCGGTGCGTCCGCGTCGTACCGCGACGGCAATAGGTATCGTGAGTTTCCAGCGCAGGTCTTCAGCGCGATCATAATATCGAGCGTCTGCCGCGACAGATAAACGTTGTGCGCCTTCGACCGCTTCATACGCTCCTTCGGGATGGTCCAGACCGCGTTCTCGAAATCGACCTCATCCCAGGTCGCATCCTGCAGTTCGCTCTTGCGCACCATCGTCTGCAAGTAGAGACGCATCCCGAGCCGGATGGTCGGCAGTGTCGCCACCTTCTCGATCAGCTTGAGCATGATCCTGATCTCGGTCGGCGACAGCGACCGGTCCTTCGGCACGAAGGTCGCGATGGAAGACGGCCCCACATCGTCAGCCGGATTGGCGATCTTCTCGCCGTGCAGGATCGCGAAGCCATAGATCTGCTTGACGATGTCGCGGACATGGATAGCCGTCGCCGGCGCGCCGCGCGCGACGATGGCGCCGCAAAGAGCCCGGAGGTCATCCGGGATGATCTCGGTCAGCAGCCTAGTGCGCCACTTCGGCAGTAACTCTCGCTCAAAGATCGACCGGCGCATCGCCCGCGTGCTGTCCGCCATGGTCGGCGCCGAGGTCAGCCATTTCTCGCCGAACTCGCCGAAGCTTTTCGCTTCCAGGAGCCGGCGCTTCTCCCGCTGCTTTTCGATTGCGGGCGATCGGCCCTCGCTGATCGCCCGCTTGGCGTCGATGCACAGCTCGCGCGCACGAGCGAGCGACAGCCCGGCCGGACCGTACTTGCCGAACGTGACGGTCTCGCGCCGCCCGTTCATCCGGTAATCCAGCCGAAAAGTGAGGGTCCCCGAGGGTTTCACCAGCACATACATGCCGTCCCGGTCCGTCACCTTGTAAATTTTGTCTTTTGGTTTCAGGTGCTTAAGGGCTGCATCCGTCAGCATTTGGGCCACCTCCTCGAAAAAAGACCGTCAGGCTATTTTCGAGCGACTCGACGACAAAATCTCTTCTTCTTACAGTGTCTTATGTCGAAAAAAAGACCGTCAGAGGCCACTCTGACCCTGACGGTATCGGACAAAAACGGATTTCGCAATGGGAGGGCGGACCGTCAGAGGGTCCGTCAGCGGCGATCTCTGTCGGCCGATAGTCCCCGAACGCCTCTGAGTAATTTTATTTTGTTTATCAGTGTGTTATTGAGGTTTACGGGACGCTGCGGGATAGCCCCGGATGGGCCTGAATCATTCCCACTCGATCGTCCCCGGCGGCTTGCTGGTGATGTCGTAGGTCACGCGGTTGATCCCGCGTACCTCGTTGACGATGCGATTGGCGACGCGGGTCAGAAATGCCATGTCGAACGGGTATACGTCGGCCGTCATGCCGTCGCTGCTGGTCACGGCGCGCAGCGCACAGGCGAGATCGTAGCTGCGGCCGTCGCCCATCACGCCCACGCTGCGCACCGGCAGCAGCACCGCGAACGCCTGCCAGATCGCGTCGTAGAGGCCGGCGGTCCTGATCTCCTCCAGGAAGATCGCATCGGCGCGGCGCAGGAGTGCGAGTTTCGCTTCCGTCACCGCGCCCGGGATGCGGATCGCGAGGCCGGGGCCGGGAAACGGGTGGCGGCCGACGATCGCCCCGGGCATGCCCAACTCCCGTCCGAGCGCGCGAACCTCGTCCTTGAACAGCTCGCGCAGCGGCTCCACCAGCCGCATGCGCATCCGCTCCGGCAGCCCGCCCACGTTGTGATGCGACTTGATCGTCGCACTCGGGCCGCCGAACGGCGAGATGCTCTCGATCACATCCGGATAGAGCGTGCCCTGCGCCAGGAACTCGGCGCCGCCGAGCTTCTCCGCCTCCTCCTCGAAGATATCGATGAACAGCCGGCCGATCGTCTTGCGCTTCACCTCGGGGTCCACGACGCCGGCGAGCGCGCCGAGGAAGCGGTCGGCGGCGTCGCGGTGCACGAGGTGGATGTTGAACCGGTCGCGGAAAGTGTGCACCACCTCCTCGGCCTCGCCCGCGCGCATCAGGCCGTGGTCGACGAAGATGCACGAGAGCTGGTCGCCGATTGCCTCGTGGATCAGGACCGCAGCGACCGCGGAATCCACGCCGCCCGACAGGCCGCAGATCACGCGCCCGGTGCCAACCTCGCGACGGATGCGCGCGATTGCCTCGGCGCGAAAGCCGCGCATGCTCCAGGAGCCCGAAAGTCCCGCCACGCCGTGCGTGAAGTTGCGCAGCAGCTGCGCGCCATGCGGCGTGTGCACGACCTCGGGGTGGAACTGCACGCCGTAGAATCGGCGCCCGTCGTCGGCGATCGCGGCGAATGGCGCACCGTCGCTGATGCCCACCACGCGAAACCCCGGCGGCAGGGCGGTCACGCGGTCGCCGTGGCTCATCCACACCTGCTCGCGCGCGCCGGGCGTCCAGACGTCGCGGAACAGGGCGCACGGCGCCACGACATCAAGAAACGCGCGCCCGAACTCGCGATGGTCGGAGGCCTGCACCGTACCGCCAAGCTGCGCGCACATCGCCTGCTCGCCGTAGCAGATGCCGAGTACCGGCACGCCGGCCTCGAAAACCTCCTGTGGCACACGCGGGCTTTCTCCCTCGGTCACGCTCGCCGGCCCGCCGGAGAGAATGAAGGCCGCGGGCGCGAAGCCGCGGATGCGCGCTGCGTCGGCCGAGTACGGCCAGATCTCGCAGTAGACGCCGCTTTCGCGCACCCGCCGCGCGATCAGTTGCGTGAACTGGCTGCCGAAATCGAGGATCAGCACCCGCTCGGCCGCGCCGTCCGCCATGAGTCCCTCCTGGCCTCGCCAAGCGCGGCTTGCAGCACGCCGCGCGCGCGCCGGCAAGGCTGGAGCATGATGACCGTAGGCGGAATCGCCGGAGGTCTGAATCATGCTCTCAAATCAAAGAGCTAGAACGGGTTGAGTGAGCGCGAGCGAACTCATCCCGTTCTAGCGCGTGACGAGTGCCGCAATCAGCCCGTTCGCCGCCGTGATCAGACCCCCGAACATGGGAAAATCCACCCGGTTCACCGCCACGAACACGCCGGTGGCCCGGCCCGGGGCAATTGCGACATAGGTCATGAATCCGCCCCCGCCGCCGCTCTTGGTCAGCAGCATCGGCATGGCGCCATGCGCCGCCTGCATCACCCAGCCGAGTGCCAGGCCCGCCATCGGCGCGGCATCGTCGAACCCGCTCGCGGCCGTCATCTCCTGGCGTTGCCGGTACACCGCGTGGGCGAGTGCCAGCGTGGGCCAGGTCGCGGCGTCGGCGCGATCGAGATTGTGCTGCACCCAGCGCACCATGTCCGCGCCCGTCGAATAGAGCCCGCCGCTCGCCTGCGTGGCCTCGGTGTCGGTGCAGACGGGGGCGGGCGGGGCGCCGATGCCGGTGCCCTGCATCAGCCGCGCGCACTGCTCGGCGGTGGGGTTCAGCGTGGTGTCGGTCATGCCGAGCGGGCCGGTGATGCGCGCGGCGAGCAGCGTCGCGTAGGACGCGCCCGCGGCGCTCTCCAGCGCGTCGCCCAGCAGATCGAAGCCGACATTGGAATAGAGCGCGACGCTGCCCGGCGCCCAGCCGAGCTTCACCGTTGCGAGCCACGCGAGGCGCTCGCTGCGCGTGGGCCACGTGAACGGTGCCGCATCGCTGGGTGCGTCGCCCATCTCGCGGGGCAGGGCGGCGGAATAGGTCGCGAGGTCGAGCAGCGTGATCGCGCGCGTGCCGAAGCGCGGCACGCTGGTATCGGCGGGCAGATAGCGCTGCAACGGGTCGGTCAGGCGCACCCGTCCTTCCGCCGCCAGCCCGGCGAGCAGCTCGCCGGCGAACACCTTCGAGATCGAGCCGAGACGCAGCAGCGTGCGCCCGTCGGGCGCGGGGCCGGCCTCGCCGGTCTGCCCCTCTTTCGGACGGGTGCTGCCATAGCCTGCAACGATCGTGTCCCCGTCATGCACCAGCCCGAGCACGAGGCCCGGCGCGCCGGAGCTCAGCCACATCACCGGGCCGTTGAGCGCGATCGCCTCGGTGAGCAGCGGTCCGGCCGCGTCGGCGGGACGGAGGGGCCATGTGGCGAGAAGGCAGACGGCGAGACACGACAGGAGCGGCTTCATAGTGCGTACTCCAACGAATTGCGATAATGCAGCGCGGGGATCGAATCGCTGCAAGCACTGGCACTGTGTTCGATTGCTTGCCGGCGATCACAGTTTGCTTTGCACGTTCGTATCTCGCCATTAATTGCAGGCAATGCCGCGTGTACTCTTGCGGCGCCAGACAATCATCGGCAAAACCGGCGTTGGCCGCGCCGTCGCGCGTGCCCGCGCTCATGCGTCCCGGGCGACGCCAGGCCGTTTCCGTGTCGTTCCGCCCGCGAAGGTCGCAATGAGCGAGACCGTGCCACCGCCCTTGCTGCAACTGACGGCGAAGATCGTTGCCGGCTACGCCTCCCACAACCGGATCGACGCGACCGGCTTGCTGCGCCTGATCGAAAGCGTCTACGGCGCGCTCGCGGGCAGCGGCACCGTCGCCGCGACCGGGCCGGCACAGCAGCCCGCGGTGCCGGTCAAGCGCTCCGTGTTCCCCGGCTACATCGTATGCCTGGAGGACGGCAAGAAGCTGAAGATGCTCAAGCGCCACCTGATGACCACCTATGGTCTGACGCCTGAACAGTATCGGCAGAAATGGGCATTGCCGCCAAGCTACCCCATGGTGGCGCCGGAATATGCCGCGCGCCGCTCACGGCTGGCGAAGGAAATCGGGCTCGGCCGGCTGCCGGCCGGCAAGACGGCGGCCGCCGCGTCGGCCCCCGCATCCGCGGGGGCGAGCGAGCCGGCGCGCCGCCCCCGTCGCGGGCGCCCGGC
>JAFKFJ010000086.1 GCA_017307335.1 Alphaproteobacteria bacterium
GTCCCAGTCGAGCCCGAGCCACGCGAGGTCGTCCAGAATCGCCGCGGCGAAATGCGGACGGCAGCGGGTCGCGTCGATGTCTTCGAGGCGCAGCAGGAACCGTCCGCCCGCGGCGCGGGCGCGGGTGAAGGCGGTCAGTGCCGCGAAGGCATGGCCGAGGTGCAGGAAGCCGGTCGGGCTCGGCGCGAAGCGGGTGGTCAGCGGCATCGGCAATCCTGGACGGCGCGAGCGGGTTCGGGCGCGCATGACGGGCCGGTGAAACTCGGCCGTCGCGGCTTGCGGCGCACATGCGCGGGGTGTCATAAAACCACGCAGTTGGTGAACGGAAGCAGCCCTTGCCTGATGGCGGCCAACAGTTCCCTGCGCTGGTTCTGAACGCGGACTTCCGCCCGCTTTCGTATTTCCCGCTCTCGCTGTGGTGCTGGCAGGATGCGGTCAAGGCGGTATTCCTCGATCGGGTCAGCGTGCTCAGCGAATACGATGCCGAGGTGCGCTCGCCGAGCCAGACGATTCGCCTGCCGAGCGTGATCGCGCTCAAGGACTACGTGCCGGGTGCGCGGCGCCCTGCGTTCACCCGGTTCAACGTGTTCCTGCGCGATGCCTTTCACTGCCAGTATTGCGGCGGTCGCGAGCCGACGCCGGAGCTCACCTTCGACCACGTCATTCCGCGCAGCCGCGGCGGCCGCACGACGTGGGAGAACGTCGTCACCGCGTGCAGCGGCTGCAATCTGCGCAAGGGCAACAACCTGCCGCGCGAGTGCCGCATGTTCCCCCGGCACGCGCCGCGCCAGCCCTCGACGTGGGAGTTGCAGGAAAACGGCCGCGCCTTCCCGCCCAATTATCTGCATGAGAGCTGGCGCGACTATCTCTACTGGGACACCGAGCTGGAGAGCTGAGCGCCGCGCTAGATCCGCTCGCTCACCGCGATCGCCGCACGGCAGCCGGCGCGGATCACGGCGCTGAGCAGCCGGTACGCCGGCGCCAGCTCGGCCTCGTTCGCGAGCCCGATATCGCGATGCTCCAGCTCTTCGGCGCGGAACGTCTCGATCGTGTCGCGCAGGCCCGCTTCCTCCTCGCCGAGCGCCGCCGCCTGGCGGGCGTAGTGCGCGTCGATCGTCTCCTCCACCGCCACCGTGCACGCCATCGCGGCCCGCTCGCCGAGCGCCGCGGTGGCAGCGCCGAGCGCGAAGCCGGCGACGTGCCAGAGCGGCAGCAGCGCCGTGGGACGGATGCGGCGGTCGGCGATCATGCCGGCAAACGTGTCCAAGTGAACCTGCTCCTGCGCCTGCATGCGCCGCAGCTCCGGTGCGACGCGACTGCGGCCCAATACGGCGAGCTGCCCCTCGTAGATGCGCCGCGCCCCATACTCGCCCGCGTGATCGACGCGGATCATGCGCGCCACGCTCTCCGGCCCGGCCGGATCGCCCGGCAGCCGCCCGGCATCGTCGGCACTCATCGCCGCCTCCTCGGAGTGAGCGCGCCCGCGATACCGATGGTGAACGCGAGCGCGTAGAGCAGATTCGCCTGCGCGAAGGAGATCGGCAATGCGTCGATCGGATAGACCGGGTCGTCACACGGCTTGGAGGGATGGGCCGGCATGTTGCGCAGCCGGTCGGCGATGCTTCCCGCCCCGAGTCGCGGCGCCGCGCATTCCGGCAGCGGGCTCGGCCAGAGCCCGAGTTCGACACCGACATGCACGCCCGCCGTCGCGACCGCGCCGAGCCCCGCGAGCAGCACGAGCACCAGCGCCACGCGCCGCAGCCCTGCCGGCAGCACGAGGCCGAGAAGGGCCAGGGCGATCGCCACGCGATACGGCCAGCGTTCGGCCAGGCAGAGCGCGCACGGCACCAGCCCGCCCCACCATTCCGCGGCGAACGCCACCGCCAGCGCCAAGCCGGCAGCGAGCGCGGCCGCAACGAACACGGCGCGAGACACTGAAGTGCGCGGGGCGCTGGGCATGCGCCCGGTATGGCCGCCCCCGCCGCACGCCGCAAGTTGCGATCGCATAACGCGGCGGACTACTCTGCCGGCCCGAGGATGGGAGGCTGACATGCTCCGGGTCTGGGGCCGCAACACTTCAGCGAATGTGATGAAGGTGCTGTGGCTGCTCGATGAGCTGGGACTCGCCTATGAGCGGATCGACGTCGGTGGCGCCTTCGGCCGCACCGAAACGCCCGAATACCGGGCGATGCAGCCGCTCGGCCTGGTGCCGGCGTTGGAGGAGGACGGGTTCACCCTGTTCGAGAGCAACGCCATCCTGCGCTACATCTGCAACGCCCATGCGCCGCACAGCCCGCTTTATCCGGCGGCGGCACGCCCGCGCGCCGTCGTCGAGGCATGGATGGACCTGCAGCAGACCGCACTCAACCGCCCGCAGGCGATCGTGTTCTGGGGCCTCGTGCGCACGCCGGCCGAGCAGCGCGACCATGCCGCGATCTCGGCGGCGGTGACCGAGGCGGGCAAGATCTGGGGCCTGCTCGATGCGCGGCTGGCGCAGCACGACTTCATCTGCGGCGATGCGCTGACGCTCGCCGACATGACCTTCGGCGTGCACGTGCATCGCTGGTTCACGATGGCGATCGCGCGGCCCGACAGTCCGCATCTGCACGCCTGGTACCACCGGCTGCTGCAGCCGGCCCCTTACCGGACCCACGTCGCGCGGCCGCTGGCCTGAGGCCTCAGGCCGCCGCGGCGGCCGCGTGCTCCAGCCGGGCGACGAAGTTGCGCGCCCAGGCACCGGCCGTATTGCGCGCCACCGCCTCCCACATCTGCTGCCAGCGCACACGCCGTTCCGCTTCGGGCAAGGTGAGCGCGATGTGCAGCGCCTCGGCGGTCTCGTCGGGATCATAGGGATTGAAGACCAGTGCACCCGCCAGCTCGTGCGCCGCACCGGCGAACCGCGAGAGCACCAGCGCGCCGGGGTTCTGCGGGTCCTGCGCGGCAACGAACTCCTTCGCCACCAGGTTCATGCCGTCGCGCAGCGGGGTGACGAGCCCGATAGCGGCGATGCGCTGAAATCCCGCCAGCGTATTGCGGGGCACGGTCTGCGTCAGGTAGCGCAGCGGCACCCAGTCGAACTCCGCCTGCATGCCGTTGATCCGCCCGGCAAGCTCGTCCAGTTCGCGGCGCAGGGCGCGATACTGCGTGACATCGCCGCGCGAGACCGGCGCGATCTGCAGCATGGTGACGCGCCCGCGATGCTCCGGAAACCGCTTCAGGAGCTGCTCGAAGCCACGAAACCGTTGCGGAATGCCCTTCGAATAGTCGAGCCGATCCACGCCGAGAATGAGCGCGCGGTCGGCGAGGCTCTCGCGCAGGCGCACGCCTTCCGGCCCCTCGGCGGCGGCGGCCGCCTCGCGGGCGAAGGCATGCGGCTCGATGCCGATCGGAAACACGCTCGCGCGCACGGCGAAGCCGCCCTCGGCCAGCAGCGTGTTGAGATTCGCGGCGTCCTGCTGGGTCTGCAGGCCGATCACGTCGTAGGCGGCGAAGTCGGCGAGCAGCGCGTCGCCCTGCGGCAGCGCCTCGTAGATCGTCGGCGAGGGGAACGGCACGTGCAGGAAGAAGCCGAGCCGGCCGGAGAAGCCCCGCCGGCGCAGCGCCGCGCCCAGCGGGATCAGGTGGTAGTCATGCACCCACAGAAGGTCGCCCGGGCGCAGGAGCGGCGCCAGGGCCGCGGCGAAGGTTTCGTTGACGCGGCGGTAGGCGGCATGGTCCTCGCGCCGGAACTCCGCGAGCCCGGTGCGGTAGTGGAACAGCGGCCACAGCATGCCGTTGGAGAAGCCGCGGTAGTAGCCTTCATAGTCGGCCGGCAGCAGGTCGATCGTGGCGAAGCCGATGCGGCCGAGGCGGGTCACGCGCGGCGTCGCCGGGGGGTTCTGCGAGGTGCTGCCGGACCAGCCGAACCAGAGCGTCTCGCGCCCGCCGATCGCCTCGCGCAGGGCCACCGCCAGGCCGCCCGCGAGCTGACTCCGCTCGCGCGGCGAGGGCACGCGGTTGGAGACGATGACCAGGCGGCTCATGCCGCCCGTGCTCCGTGGGCCAGGCGGGCGAGCCAGGCCCGCACGCCCGCCGCATCCCCGAACGCCTCGGCCACCCGCAGGCCGACGCCGCCGGCGGCCTCGGCGGCCAGGATCGCGTCCTCGTCGGTCACGTCGTCGCCGACATAGACCGGCACCCGGCCGCGGAACGGGGCGCGCGCCATCAGGGCCGCGAGCGCCGTGCCCTTGTCGGCGCCGCGTGGCTTGACCTCGAAGGCCATGTGGGCGGGCAGGAGCAGGTGCGTGTCCTGCGCGCCCAGGATCGCCGCCAGCCCCTCCGCCAGGGCGGCGGCGGCCTGCGGTGCCGCGCGATAGTGCAGGGTGAAGCCACGGGCCTTGGGCTCGAACAGCGTGCCCGGATGTGCGGCTACCAGCGCCGCGGCGGCTTCCGCCCAGTGCGCCGGCAGCGGCGGGAGCGGCGCGCGCTCCTCCGGACCCCCGGGGGTGAACCGGATCACGCCGCCATGCTCTCCGGCCACGGCGAACGCAATGCCGGGGAGGAGTGCGTCGATCGCCTCGATCGGGCGGCCGGTGACGATCGCCATCGCATCGCCGAGGGCCGCGCGCAATCCGCGCAGCACGCCGGGCAGGCCGGGGGGCACCCGCACCGCATCGGGGGTGGCCGCGAGGTCGAGCAGTGTCCCGTCGAGGTCGAGCAGCAATGCCGCGCGCGGCGGCAAGTCATGTTCAATCGCCCCAGAATAAATCATGATGCGGAAACCTCGGACCTGGTTGAAAGTTCCTTGCCCGCCGACCGCCCGGCGGCTGCGTCAGCCGACGCAGCCGGTCAGTCGCAGGTCATAGATAGGGTGCTGGAGCATCGAAACCGATGGCTCGTCCTCCAGCATCCAGCCGTGAAATCCGGGCTGCCCGGGATGGGCATCGGTGATGTCCATGAACGCCGCCGAGTCCTCGGGCTGGTCGGGCGGCCGGACGAGGCATGCACGCAGGACGATGGTGAGCGAGCCGGCACTGGCCGACTGTCCCACCCGGAGCTGAAGGGTGGTCGGCCGGGCGCTGATCTTGTCCAGCAGCACGAGCGAAGCGCCGCCGCGGGGCACCCAGGCGGGCGGCGGCGGTGCCGCGTCCGGTGCCGGTCCGGGAGCCGGGGCGGGCGCGCCGGTCGGAGGTGCATCGGGCGGCGGAACGGCGGCAGGCGCGGGTGCCTGGGCCAGCGTTGCAAGGAATACCAGCGCCCCGGCGAGCCGACCCGCGCGGCTCATTTCGGCAGTTGTCCCGGCTTGCCACCGCCCGCGGGGGCCTCACCCGGCTTCGGCGCGGCGTTGAGACTGCCCATGCTGAAAATGAACTTGCCCAGCAACTGTTCGATGCTGATCGAGGACTGGGTTATCGTGACCTGTCCGCCCGCCGGCAGCATGGCGGTGTCGCCGCCCGGTTCGACCGCCAGGTATTTCCCGCCCAGCAGTCCGTCGCTGGTGACCGCGGCACTGCTGTCCTTGGGCAGCTTCAGCCCGTCGCGGACCGAGAAATCGACCACCGCCTGATAGGTCTGCGGGTCGATCCGCGCGGCGAGCACGCTGCCCACCTTCACCCCCGCCACGCGCACGTCGGCGCCGATGGCAAGCCCGTCGATATGATCGAAGCGGGCGTGCAGCGGATAGCCGCCGACCGCAGCGCGCCCGGTGCTGGCCACGGCATAGACCAGGAAGCCGGCCGCAACCGCCAGTACCACCGCGCCGGCCAGCAACTCCGCGGCGTTGCGCCGTGCCATCGGCCGGATCAGCCCCCGCCGGCCATGTCCGGCGTCCAGGCCTCGTAGTCCCCGCTCGCGCGCGCGCGCTGCCCGCCCTGGTAGTCGTGGCCGGGCGGGCGGTAGCCGAAGGGCGTGCCGGTCGCGTTGGGCTGGTGCGGCTTCTGCCACGGGCGCGGGTGCGCGGCCGCGATCGGCGCCTCGGTCATGTAGTGCAGCCAGGCATGCCACTCCGGCGGCACCGCGGACGGGTCCGCGGCGCCCGCATAGATCACCCAGCGCCGCGGGCGGGTGCCGGGCCGCGATTTCCGTTCCTCATAGTAAACGTTTCCGACGCCGTCGCGGCCGATTTCGCGGCCGCGCAGCCAAGTGAAAAGCCGAGTGCCGATCGGAGTCATGGTGCCCATATACGTGGCCCTCCCGCCGTGGTCCATGGCAAGGGTTCTCCACAGGATTTTGTGGCCGCCGCGCCGCCCGACCGCAAAATGCGCTTCCCCGCTCCGCTGGCGCGGCCCTAGCATCGGCGCCATGAGAACTCTCAAGCAACGACCGGTCGGCGCGTGGCAGGGCGTGCGCATGCGCCGGATGCTGGCCGCCGCCGACCCAGAGAGCGCGCCGCGCCTCGTCGCCCTGCCCACCGGATGGGACGATGCCGCCGCTGCCGCGCTCGCAGCACTGTCGCCGGGGCGCGCGCCGGTCGGCCTGACGGCCGCGGCGGAGGCGTGGATCGGGCCGCTCTGCGCCGACGCGCCGGCGCTTGCCGAGCGCCTTCGCCTGCTGCTGATCGCCCGCCGCGCCGCGCCGGGCCGCGCCGTCTGGCGCGGCGAGCGCGCCGGCGCGGCCGGCTTCGTGCTCAACCTCGCCGCCTTCCACGACCCGGCCGCCGGCTTCGACGCTGCCGGGTTCAGCGCCGCCGCGGCGACCGCGGTGGAGGCGCTGGGACGGTTCGGCGCCGCCGCGGCGACCGTGGGCTTCGCCGACCTCGCCGGGCTGCTGGCGGCACTTGGGCTCGACTACGAGGGCGCCGCCGCGCGGGCGCTGGCCGCCGAGATCGCACAGCGCCTGCGCGCCGCGCTCGGCGGCGCGGCGCGGGCGGTGGTGGCACCGCCCGGGCCGGCGGAGGCCCTGCTCGGAGTCGAGACCGGCGGCATCGCGCCCGCCTTCAGCCCGCTCGACGATCGCGGCCGGCTCACGCG
>JAFKFJ010000183.1 GCA_017307335.1 Alphaproteobacteria bacterium
GCGCCCGGCCACGCGCCGCCTCGACATGGGCGCGCACCATCGCCTTCTGCGCCAGGAACAGGGGCAGCCCCGCAACCAGCGCCGCGTCCCCGGTGCGAGCCACATAGCGGCACAGCACCCGGTTGGCGGCGGGGCGGCCGGCGCGGTGCTCCAGGTCCATCAGCAGGAAGGCGAGGTCATAGCCGACATCCCCGATCGCCAGCGCCTCGTCGAACTCCACCGCGTCGAACGGCACCGGCTGCCCGCGCCAGAGGCACATGTTGCCCAGATGCAGGTCGCCATGGCCGCGCCGGACGAAGCCGGCCCGGGCGCGCGCTTCCAGCCAGCCGGCGCGGCGGGCGAGTTCGGCGCGCATCAGCCCGGCCCACTCCTCGACCTGCGCCGGCGGCAGGCCGGCGGCGCAGGCCGAGCGGACATTGCCCTCGGTCAGGTCGCGCTGCACCGCCACGCCATCGGCGTCGCGCCCCGGCGCGGCGGCGAGATAGGCGGCAACCGCGTCGCCGAGCGCGTCGAGCAGCGGCGCGTCAAGCCCGCCGCGGGCCGCCACCGCATCCAGGAAATCGGCCTCCGGCACGCGCGCCATGCGCACCACCCAGTCGACCGTCTCGCCCGCGCCGCCGAGCGCCAGGGTCCCGTCCGGCGCCCGCATCACCGCCACCCGGTCGCGGTAGAGGCCCGCGGCATGCGGCGCATTCAGCTCCATCTCCCGCGCCGCCGCCTGCTCGCGCGCGGCGAGCGACGAAAAATCGACGAACGGCAGGCGCACCGCCTTGCGCAGCTTGAAGGCCGTGTCCGCGCCCACGAACACCGCCGAGATATGGGTCTCGATCGGGTCGCGCCCGGCGAGGCGGCGCAGCAGGGCGGCGGTCGCGGCCTGTTCGGCGGGGATCACGGAAACAGCTTGCTCACCGCCCATCCCGTGCCCTCGCGCACATACAGCGTGCGGTCGTGCAGGCGGAACGGCGCCTCCTGCCAGAATTCCATGCGCACCGGGATCACGCGCCAGCCCTGCCAATAGGGCGGGCGCGGCACCGGCCCATCCGGAAACCGGCGCTCGGCCTCCGCGAGTCGCGCCTCCAGCGCGGCGCGGTCGGGCAGCGGGCGCGACTGGTCGGAGGCCCAGGCGCCGAGGCGGGAGATGCGGGCGCGGGAGGCGAAATAGGCGTCGGCCTCGGCGTCGGTCGCCGGCTCGACCGCGCCCTCGATTCGCACCTGCCGGCGCAGCGACTTCCAGTGGAACAGCAGCGCGGCCCGGCGGTTGGCGGCCAGCTCCCCGCCCTTGCGGCTCTCGGCGTTGGAATAGAACACGAAACCCCGCGCATCGTGGCCCTTCAGCAGCACCATGCGCACGGACGGACGGCCGTCTTGCGTCGCGGTGGCCAGCGCCATGGCGTTCGGGTCGCTCGGCTCCCCCGCCTCGGCCTCGGCGAGCCAGGCGGCGAACAGGGCATGCGGGTCGGCATCCGGCATCCGCGGGTCTCCCAATGCTGCGCCCGTCTATGCGCCCCGGGGCCGGGGCGGCCAAGCGCGGGGTGCTCTTGCCGGGCGGCGGGCGGCTATGTCACGCATCGCCTCCCCGCCCCATCCCGCCAGGAATCCGCCCCCATGCCCGAAGTCCCGTCGAAACCCCCCGCCAGGGGAACCCTGCTGAAGGGCAAGCGCGGGTTGATCATGGGGGTCGCGAACGAGCGATCGCTCGCGTGGGGGATCGCCGCCGCCTGTGCGGCGCAGGGCGCGGAGCTTGCCTTCACCTACCAGGGCGAGGCGCTGGAGAAGCGGGTGCGCCCCCTTGCCGCCGGCGTGGGGTCCGACCTGCTCGCCCCCTGCGACGTGGGCGAGGAGGCGAGCATCGACGCCGCGTTCGAGACCATCGCGGCGCGCTGGCCGCAGCTCGATTTCCTGGTCCACGCCATCGGCTTTGCCGACAAGCAGTATCTGCGCGGCCTGTTCCTCGACACGCCGCGCGCCGCCTTCCTGCAGGCGCTCGACATCTCCTGCTACAGTTTCCTCGCCGTCGCGCGCCGCGCGGTCGCGATGATGCCGGAGGGCGGGTCGCTGCTGACCCTGACCTATCTCGGCGCGGAGCGGGTGATGCCGCACTACAACGTCATGGGCGTCGCCAAGGCGGCGCTGGAGGCCTCGGTGCGCTACCTCGCCGCCGACCTCGGCCGCCGCAACATCCGGGTGAACGCGATCAGCGCCGGCCCGATCCGGACGCTCGCTGCCAGCGGCATCGGCGATTTCCGCTACATCCTGCGCTGGAACCAATACAACGCCCCCCTCGCCCGCAACGTGACCATCGAGGAAGTCGGCGGCGCCGGCGTCTACCTGCTCTCCGACCTCGGCGCCGGGGTGACGGGCGAGGTACACCACGTCGATTGCGGCTATCATGTCGTTGGCATGAAAAACCCGGAGGCGCCCGACATCTCGGTCGTCGATTAGCGATGTCGCACAACACGTTCGGCCACCTGTTCCGGGTGACGACCTGGGGCGAAAGCCACGGGCCGGCGCTGGGCTGCGTGATCGACGGCTGCCCGCCGCGCATCCCGCTGCACGAGGCCGACATCCAACCCTGGCTCGACCGGCGCCGGCCCGGTCAGTCCAAATTCACCACGCAGCGTGCCGAGCCCGACCAGGTGCGCATCCTCTCCGGCACGTTCGAGGGGCTGACCACCGGCACGCCGATCGCGCTGATGATCGAGAATGTCGACGCGCGCTCGAAGGACTACGGCGACATCGCGCAGAAATTCCGCCCCGGCCATGCCGACCTGACCTACGACCTGAAATACGGCATCCGCGACTGGCGCGGCGGCGGCCGGTCCTCGGCGCGGGAGACGGCGGCGCGCGTCGCGGCAGGGGCGGTCGCGCGCAAGGTACTCGGCCCCGGCGTGACCATCCGCGGCGCGCTGGTGCAGATGGGGCCGCACGGCCTCGACCGCGGCCGCTGGGACTGGGACGAGGTGGCGCGCAACCCGTTCTTCTGCCCCGACCCGGCCGCCGCCGCGCAGTGGGAGGAATTCCTGGCCGGCGTGCGCAAGCAGGGCTCCTCCTGCGGCGCGGTGATCGAGGTCGTGGCCGAGGGCGCGCCGCCCGGCCTCGGCGCCCCGATCTACGCCAAGCTCGACGCCGACCTCGCCGCCGCCCTCATGGGCATCAACGCGGTCAAGGGGGTGGAGATCGGCGACGGGTTCGCGGCCGCTTCCCTCAGCGGCGAGGCGAACGCGGACGAGATGCGGATGCTGAACGACGGCACGATCCGCTTCGACTCCAACCATGCCGGCGGCGTCCTGGGCGGCATCTCCACCGGGCAGCCGATCGTGGCGCGCTTCGCGGTGAAGCCGACGAGCTCGATCCTGGCGCCGCGACATACCGTCGATCGCGCGGGCCACGATACCGAGATCGCCACCAAGGGCCGTCACGACCCCTGCGTCGGCATCCGCGCGGTGCCGGTGGGCGAGGCGATGATGGCCTGCGTGCTGGCCGACCATCTGCTGCGCCACCGGGCGCAGAACCCCGATGCACCCGCCACGGCACGGCTGCCCCGGCCCGGCATGGCGCTGCCCGCCCGCAGCGAGTAGCCTTCCCCCGGGAAACGTCCCGCCAAGAAGGAAGGGGGCAATGTGCAGAATCTTCGCCCAGCTCGACCCGCACATCTATGCCAGCGAGACCCGCTCCGTGCGGCTCGGTGGCCATGCGACGTCGATCCGCCTGGAAAACGCGTTCTGGAACGTGCTCGAGGAAATCGCCGCGGAGCAGGACGTGACGCTCGGCCGGTTTCTCACCACGCTCTATGACGAGATGCTGGAGATGCGGGGCGAGGTGACGAATTTCGCCTCGCTGCTGCGCTGCGCCTGCCTGACCTACATGGGCAATGTGCGGGGTGAGCCGGCCGCGCGGCGGGCGCTGGCGGAGACAGCGGCGCGGGATTTTGCGGCGGTTCCGGCGACATAGCAGCCGGCCGCCGGTTCGCGATCACGTAGTAGGCGGCTACTACCCCGCGCGTCGTCCGCGCGCCTAGCCTCGGCGTCGGTGAGCGGTTGCGCGCAGCACCGCGCCGATCGCGGGGGCGTGACGAATGCGGGTGCGGGCGTGCGCGAAACTGCCATCGGTCGGGCTTCTTGCGGCGGCGCTCGCCGCCCTGGCGCCTGGTGCACGCGCCGACGATCCCGGCCCCGGGCAGAAGCAGTTCCTGGCCAGTTGCGGCGTCTGCCACACCGCCGACAAGGGCGCCGGCAACCGGCAGGGGCCGAACCTGTTCGGCGTCTATGGCCGCAAGGCCGGCACGCTGCCCGATTTCCAGTATTCGCCGGCGCTGAAGAACGGCGGCTGGGTGTGGGACGCGACCACGCTCGATGAGTGGATCACGAATGCGCAGGCCGCACATCCCGGCACATTCATGAACTACCGGCAGGCGAACGCCGAGAAGCGCAAGCGGGTCATCGAATACCTGAAATCACTGTCGGGTGGGGGCTGATGGCACTCGGCCTCCACAGCGGTGGCGCGGAAAAATCCCTCTCCGCCCCCAGGGGCGGAGAGGGAGAAGTGTAGCGGCTGTCAGCATGGTTCGCAGACGGCGCTGAGAGGGACAGGTGGCGAAAGCGATTCACATGATGGTCCGGGTGCTGGATGAAGCGCGCTCGGTCGGCTTCTACCAGACCGCTTTCGGCCTCGCCGTCGCCGACCGCTTCGCCTTCGAGAGTTTCACGCTGGTCTATCTGCGCAACGCCGAGGCGGATTTCGAGGTCGAGCTCACGGTCAATCACGGCCGCGCCGAGCCCTATCGGCACGGCGACGGCTACGGCCATGTCGCGTTCGCCGTCGACGACCTCGACGCCGAGCAAGCGCGGCTCACGGCCGCCGGCCTCGCGCCCGATCCCGTCAGGGAACTCACGCGCGACGGGGCGCGCATGGCGCGCTTCTTCTTCATCACCGATCCCGACGGCTACCGCATCGAGGTGGTGCAGAAAGGTGGCCGGTATCGCTGAGCGTTCTTGATCAGAGCCGGCACCCGCGTCGCGGATGCCGGCAGGAAGGGAGGAAAAACGTGCAGAACTCGCCACAGGCCGGGCGCCCGCCCGGCGTCGACCGCCGCAGCTTCCTCAAGGCCGGCGCTGCGGCCGCGATCGCGATCTCCGGCACCGCGCTCATCAACGCGCGCGAGGCGTGGGGGTTGGAGACCAAGTCGCTGTCGCCCGAGACGATGCGCACGCTGATCGTGCTCGCGCGCGACATCTATCCGCACGACCGCCTCGCCGACCGCTTCTACGCGATCGCGGTCAAAGGCTGGGACGAGAAATCGGCAGGCAACGCCGCGACGAAGGAGATGGTCGTCGCCGGCGTCCTCGTCCTCGACGCGAATGCCAAGGCGGCGCACGGCGTGGGCTATGCCGACGTCGCGTGGGAGGAGGACCGCGTTGCGCTGCTGCGCCCGATGTCGGAGGGCGCGTTCTTCCAGGCAGTACGCAGCGACCTGATTTCGAGCCTCTACAACCAGCACGAGATCTGGCCGCTGTTCGGCTACGAGGGTGAGAGCGCGTCGAAAGGCGGCTACATCCATCGCGGCTTCAACGACCTCGACTGGCTCTGACGGCGCGCGGAGTGAACGGATCATGGCACAGTTCGACCTGAACGACGACAGCGTCGTCGTCATCGTGGGTTCCGGCGCCGGTGGCGGCACGCTGGGCACCGACCTGGCACGCAACGGCATCAAGACCGTCATCCTCGAAGCGGGCGGGCGCTACGAGATCGAGGATTTCATCAACGACGAATGGGCGTCGTTCCTGCAGCTCGCCTGGAAGGACCCGCGCACGACCTCCGGCACCTGGGAGGTGCACAAGGATTTTCCGGGCCTTCCGGCCTGGATCGTGAAGGCGGTCGGCGGCTCCACGGTGCACTGGGCCGGCGCGTCGCTGCGCCTGCGCGATCACGAGATGCGCACGCGCACCGTGTACGGCGACGTCGCGGGCGCCAACCTGCTCGACTGGCCGATCACGGTTGCCGAGATGGAGCCGTGGTACGCCAAGGCCGAGGACCGGATGGGGACGACGCGCACCAACGGCATCCCCGGCCTGCCCGGTAACAACAACTACAAAGTGCTCGAGGCGGGGGCGAAGAAGCTCGGCTACACCGAGGTCAGCACCGGGCGGATGTCGATCAACTCGCAGCCGCGCGACGGGCGCGGTTCGTGCCAGCAGATCGGCTTCTGCTTCCAGGGCTGCAAGTCGGGCGCCAAATGGTCGACGCTGTACGCCGAGATTCCCAAGGGCGAGGCGACCGGCAAGCTGGAAGTGCGCGACCAGTGCCAGGCGCTGCACATCGAGCATGATGCCAGCGGCAAGGTGACGGCGGTCGTCTATGCCGACAAGGACGGCAAGTTGCAGCGGCAGAAGGCGCGCGTCGTCGCCGTCGCCGGCAACTCGATCGAGAGCCCGCGGCTGCTGCTCAACTCCGCATCCTCGATGTTCCCGGACGGGCTCGCAAACTCGTCCGGGCAGGTCGGGCGCAACTACATGCGGCACCTGACCGGCTCGGTCTACGCGATCATGCCGAAGCCGGTGCACATGTACCGCGGCACGACGATGGCCGGCATCGTGCAGGACGAGGCGAAGAACGATCCCGGCCGCGGCTTCGTCGGCGGCTATGAGTTCGAGACGCTGTCGCTCGGGCTCGCCTTCATGGCCGCGTTCCTGCGGCCCGGCGCCTGGGGGCGCGAGTTCACCTCCGCCATCGACGGCTACGATCACATGGCGGGGCTGTGGATCGTCGGCGAGGACATGCCGCAGGAGACCAACCGGGTCACGCTCGATCCCAAGGTGAAGGACCGTTTCGGGCTGCCGGTGGCGAGCGTGCATGTCGACGACCATGCCAACGACCTCGCCATGCGCGCACACGCCTACAAGCAGGGCAGCGCGCTGTACGAGGCGGTCGGCGCGGTGCGCGCCTTCCCCACGCCGCCCTACCCGTCCACCCACAACCTGGGCACCAACCGCATGAGCGAGAAGCCGCGCGACGGCGTGGTGAACAAGTGGGGCCAGACCCACGACGTGAAGAACCTGTTCGTGAGCGACGGCTCGCAGTTCACCACCGGCGGCGCGGAGAACCCCACGCTGACGATCGTGGCACTGGCGACGCGGCAGGCCGACACGATCGCGACCATGATGGGCAAGAACGAAATCTAGCCTCCCGGGCCGAGTTCCGCCCGGCGGCGCTGCAGGAAGCGGCGCACCGCCGGGTCGGGCTCGAGCCCGATTGCCAGGTCGTATGCCCGCTGCGCCGCCTGCGTGCCCCCGGTCCGCGCCAGCAGCCCGGCGCGGGCGGCCCAGTAGGGCTGGTATTCGGCGAGCCGCGCGTCGCCCTCCAGCGCGTCGAGCGCCGCGAGCCCGGCGGCCGGCCCATGCGTCTCGGCCACCGCCACGGCGCGGTTGATGGCCACCACCGGCGATCCCGTCAGGGCCGCGAGCGCATCGTAGAGCTGCGCGATCGCTGCCCAGTCCGTCCGCCCCGTCAGCCGCCGCGCCGCGTGCGCGGACTGCACCGCCGCCTCGAGCTGATACCGCCCGATGGCGCCGCCCGCACTGGCGCGCCGAAGCAGCATCTCGGCCTCGTCGATCATCGCGGCGTCCCAGCAGGCCGGGTCCTGCTCGGCGAGCGGAACGTAGTTGCCTTCGGCGTCACGCCGCGCCGCGCGTCGCGCCTCGGCGTGCAGCATGAGCGCGAGCAGCCCGAGCGCCTCCGGCGCCTCGGGCAGCAGGGCGGCGACGAGACGGCCGAGCCAGATCCCCTCCTCGGCGAGGTTGCGCCGGCGCGTCTCGGTGCCGGCCGGGTCGGTCCAGCCTTCGGCATAGACCGCGTAGATCGCGGCCAGCACGGCATCGAGCCGAGCGGGCAGATCCTCGCGCGCCGGCAGGCCGAACGGAATCCCGGCGTGACGGATGCGACCTTTGGCCCGCACCAGGCGTTGCCCCATCGCCGCCGGAGCAACCAGGAACGCGGAGGCGATCGTGGCCGCGTCGAAGCCGAGCACGGTCTGTAGGATCAGGGGGGCGCGGATCGCCGGGTCGAGCCCCGGATGCGCGCACGCGAACATCAGGGCGAGCCGGTGATCCGGAATGGATACGGCGTCCTCCTCCGCCGCTGCCAGTTCCTCGGCGAGCAGGCGCACGTGGCCCGCCGCCGCGTCGCCGCTCTGCCGGCGCCGGATGGTGTCGATCGCGCGCCGCCGGGCGACGGTGATCAGCCACGCCTCCGGCCGGTCGGGCACGCCATGCGCGGGCCACGCGGCGAGTGCGGCGGCGAAGGCGTCCGCAAGCGCATCCTCCGCCGCCGCGACATCGCGCGTCCGCGCCGCAAGGAAGGCGAGGAGCTTGCCGTAGCTGCGCCGCGCGACGGCCTCCGCCGTCGCGTGCGCGGCGTCCCCGCCCACCATCGCGACCTGCTACATCGCCCAGATGGGCCGCACCTCGATCGTGCCGTACGCAGCGCCCGGGCAGCGGGCGGCCCAGGCGAGCGCGCCGTCGAGATCCGGCACCTCGATCATGTAGAAGCCGCCGAGCTGCTCGCGCGTTTCCGCATAGGGCCCGTTCAGCACCTCCGTCTTGCCGTTGGCGACACGGACGGTCGAGGCCATGCTGGTCGGGCGGAGCCGGTTGGCGACAACGAGGACACCCGCCTTGGTCATCGCCTCGGTGTAGGCGCCGTAGGCCGCGATCGTCTTCTCCTCGTCGGCCTTGCTGATTTCTTCCATGGCGGCCTCGTTGTTGTAGATCAGCAGCATGTATTTCATCGTGGTTCTCCGTCTTCCGGCCGGTGCGCATCATGCGCGGCCGCCCCATCGACGCGCGAGAGGCCGACGTTTCGACAGATGCGAGTCCGATTTCTTGTGGCGCTCACCTTAAACCGGACTTCAGCAGTCCGCTCTCGCCTCGGCTGGCAAACTGTGCGATTACCTGACCGGATGGCCGGCGACGCGGCATGTGAGGAACTGGACCTGGGCATGACCGACGAACGCAAGGAAGCAGTGCATGCGTTCATCGAGCTCGCCGGCGCGCGCGTGTGGGACGCACGCATGGCGGAGCTGAAGCGCGGCATCGGCCGCGGCCAGCACATCGGACGCGCGTTGCAGCAGCGTCACGCCCTGGAACTGGCGCTGGAGCGGCTGCGCCGCCGCGGCGGGGGTTCGGCGGCGGAGCTGCGGCTGCTGGCCCTGGCGGGCACGGCGGTGGCGGCCTGGGCCGATATCGGGGCGGCCGGGCGGCGGCGGCTGCGGGCCAGCCTGCAGGCCGCGCTGGTCGGCGAGGGCACGCTGGTTCCCCTCCTGCATCTGCTGCGCACCGCCGAGCTGCAACGCTCCCGGGGGTTCACGGTCAGCTTCGCCGGCTGGCAGGAGGGCGCGCCCTTCGACCTGCTGCTGGCGCGCGACGGGATCGAGGCGGAGCTGGCGTGCGACGTGCTCTCGGCGGAGGAAGGGCGCGAGGTGCACCGCGGTGCCTGGGTCCGGCTGATGGACCGGGTCGATCCCGACCTGCAGACGTGGCTCGCCGCGCACCCGGGCCGCTACATGCTCAAGCTCACGCTGCCGCAGGGCCTGCGCAGCGACGACGAAACCCAGGACCGGCTGGCCGCCCTGCACGGGCGCATCCGCACCATGCTGCGCGAGCAGCGGCGCGCCGATCATGACGAGGCGGCGGTGCTGCGGCTCGATCCGCTGCTGCTCGCCGCGGCACAGGCCGACGAGCTGGGGCTGCTCGGCTCGCTGCGGCGGGAATTCGGGCACGAGGCGCATCTCGCCGTCACCGCCGCCGGGGCCGGCGTGTTCGTGATGGCAGCGCGGGCGGGGCGGGAGAACGAGGTGGCGGCGGCGATGCGCCGGCGCCTCGCCGTGATCGCGCCGGCCCGGCTGACCGGCACCCGGCCCGGCATCCTCGCCATGTTCGTGGAGGACACCGACCGCGCCGAATGGCGCCAGTTGCGCGAGCAGCTGGAGCTGGAGGGCGAGGCCCGGCACTTCCTCACCGACCCCGCGGCGCGCGGGGTGGTCGCCGTCACCTGCATGAGCCGCTTCGAATTGCTGGGCGCCGCCGCGCCCGATGCGGCCAGCGAGGGGGAGTTGCGTTTCCGCAACCCTGCCCATCCGGCGGCGCGCGCCGCGGCGCTGGCGCCGGCGGTGCTATCGTCGGGGTGAAGCGCCGCCGTCGCGTCGCCCGCGAACCGCCATCGCCGCGCCACGTTTGAGCGTCGGACTGGCGCGCGGGAGGTGCGCAGGAACCATGACCGACGCCGATTACACCCGCAAGCTGGCCGAACTGGACCGGCTGCTCAACGACCCCGATGTGCCGATGCAGCCGGGCCAGGTATGGGCACTGCTGGCGGAGATCTCCCGCCACGATCTGGCGCACGGGCCGATCAGCGCGCGCGCTCCATCGCCTCGCGCACCATCCGCCGCGCCTCGGCCGCATCCCCCCAGCCGAGCATCTTGACCCATTTGCCGGGCTCCAGGTCCTTGTAGTGCTCGAAGAAGTGCCGGATCTGGTCGAGCGTGATCTGCGGCAGGTCGGTGTAGTTGTGGACGTGGACGTAACGCTGGGTGAGCTTCGGCGACGGCACCGCGATGATCTTCTCGTCGAGGCCGTTCTCGTCCTGCATCTTCAGCACGCCGACCGGGCGGACATTCATGTAGGCTCCGGGCACGATCGGGCGCGTGTTGGCGATCAGCACGTCGATCGGGTCGCCGTCGTCGGAGAGCGTGTGCGGCACAAAGCCGTAGTTGCCGGGATAGCGCATGGGCGTGTGAAGGAACCGGTCCACGAACAGCGTGCCGGCCTCCTTGTTCATCTCGTACTTGATGGGCTCGCCGCCGATTCCGACCTCGATGACGACGTTCACGTCCTCGGGCGGATTGTTGCCGATCGGTATGGCGTCAAGGCGCATGCGCGGTCTCCGGACAGGAATCGTGCGTCGGCGCGCGGCGGTTGCCGATCCTTCATCGCCCGTCCCCCTTGCGCACCACGGCGCCCCGCGCAAGGTAGTCGCGCAGCGAAACGGGGAAGAACGTCATGAACGATACGCATGCCGCGTCGCCGGCCCACGCGGCACATGATGCGCCGGGCATCACCGAGGTGCAAACCGAGGCCGGGCCACGGCTCGTGATGGAACCGGCGCTGAGCGCGATGGGCACGCCCGCGCACGACGCGCGGTTCAAGGCGTTTCACACCACCGGCGACGGCGTGCACCTGATGATGGGCGACGACCCGCGCCTGCCCAAGATGCCGGCAAAGCCGACCCTGCTCGACTTCTTCCGCCTCCGCCTCGCCTCGCCGGCGGTCGCGCATCTGCTGCAGAGCGCCGCGCTCGCGCGCAAGGCAGGGCACGAAGAGAAGATCGTCATCGCCTGCCTGCTGCACGACATCGCCATCGGCGGCCTGTTCCACGGCGATCACGGCTACTGGGGCGCGCAACTCATCGAGCCCTATGTGGACGAGGAGGTTTCCTGGTCGGTGCGCTACCATCAGGCGGTGCGCTTCTATGCCGACGAATCGGTCGGCTATCAGTACCCGGAGCAGTACGTCCGGATGTTCGGCCCCGACTATCAGCCGCCCGAGTACATCCAGTCGGCCTACCGCTACGCGCGGGACCACAAGTGGTACATGGGCGCGCGGCTGATCGCGCTGAACGACCTCTATTCGTTCGATCCGAACGTCACGGTCGATCCCGGGGACTTCGTCGACATCATCGGCCGCAACTTCAAGCAGCCGGCCGAGGGGCTGGGCTTCGACAACTCGCCCGTCGCGCATATGTGGCGGTCGATGATCTGGCCGCACAACGGACTGTAGCGGCGCCCGCCCGCGGATGGCGGCGGCGCGCCGCCATCTCGATATATCTTGACGAACGATATATCGCGATCTATATCGGCGTCCATGCGATACCATGATCACGACGGCTGGGACCGTCGTTTCGCCCGTTCCCATGACCCGGCGGACCGCCGTCACGGGGGGCATCACCACCATCATCACCGCGAGCATGGCGGCCGGCGCGGCGGCCGGCCGTTCGACTATGGCGAGTTGCGCCTGCTCGCCCTCGCCATGATCGCGGAGCAGCCGCGGCACGGCTACGAACTCATGAAGGGGATCGAGGAGCGGATGGGCGGCAGCTACACCCCCAGCCCCGGCGTGATCTATCCGACCCTCGCCTGGCTTGAGGAACTCGGCTACGCCGCCGCCGACACCGACGATGGCGGGCGCAGGCGCTACCGCATCACCCCGCCGGGCGAGGCATTCCTCACCGCCAACCGGATCGCGGTCGACGCCCTTCTCGCCCGCATTGGCGCCGGCGGTCCGGGCCGCCCGGGCGGCGTGCCGGCGCCGGTGCTGCGGGCAATGGAGAACCTGAAGCTGGCGCTGCGGCTGCGGCTCCGCCACGGGCCGCTGGACCCGGCGGCGGCGGAGGCGATCGCCGCGGCACTCGACGGTGCGGCGCAGGCGGTGGAGCGCAGTTGAGATGAACGCTCCTGCGCCGACCCCCTTCACCGCGCGCAGCCGCGCGGACGTCGCGACGCCGCAGGCGACGCGCTACCTCACCCAGCTCTGCAAGCATTTCGGCCATCGCTGCCCGGTGATGCTGGGCGCGGCCTCCGGCCAGATCGCATTCGGCAGCGGCGACTGCCGGCTGCATGCCGATGCCGGCACGCTGTCGCTGGCGCTCGCCGCGGCCGACGACACCGCCCTGCTTGCGCTGCAGGATGTCGTCGCGCGTCATCTGCTCCGTTTCGCCTTTCGCGAGCCGATGCAGGTGACGTGGAGCCGCGCGTGAGCGGGTTCCGCCAGGGACGCTCACCGCCGGTAGTGTCTCAGTTTGAAATTGGCTCGCCATTATAGATCGCTGGCATCCTCGCGACCGTCTTCCCGTTCGCGTCCACCACATTCCTCGGAAGCCGACAGGTTTGGAGCCTCCCAGGCGCCAGTTCGATCCAATCCGTAGCGAGCGACCCCAGCTCGCGGGCAACTGCTTTGCGGCCAGGTGGGAAGACCACGGTTAGCTGCAAGTCCTGAAAGCCGCGTATGAATCTTGCCGTAGGCACCTGGTCACTGTCGGCGCTGATCAGAATCGCCCTGACGAATTTTCCTCGAATGGCGTCGGCGACCATTTTCACGGCTATCGCAACGTCCGTCTGCTTCTCTTCGTAGAATTTACACTCTCGCTCGAAGGCTCGGCAGGATTTGTAAGTTCGTTTGAAATTCGCCTCATGCACTTGCACCCCGACCGCTCGACACGCAGCTAGAAAATTGACATGCCTCTGTTGCTTCGCGAGATTCCAAGTCAAGACGGCCGTAAACAGGCTCACCTCGTCTAGAACTTCGCCAGTTCTGAGAAACGTCTCTGACAATGTCCAGAAATTCAGCCACTTGAGCGTCTGATCCTTCAAAGCTGCTATCGCGTGATAGAGGTTGAAGCCGTCGATATACACGCGCACAGGGCGAGGCGATTTAACTTGACCTGACGCTGGTTCGGGTCTAGATACGCCGCTATCCACCCGGCAGGCATCGGATCTGTCGGAAAAGGGGGCTAAACCTTCGGGTTGGCCCCCTTCTCGTTTGTGGAGGCTCATACCGAGATCAGCTTCCTATAAGGACCGCGCTTCTTCTGCGGCGCGTTCCGCGCGTCGATCAGCGCCACCACGTCCTCCATGCTCCAAAGCCGATCGGACACACCAGCCGCCATCGCGGGGGAGACGCGCAGGGTCTTATGTATGCGAACGAAATTATACCAAACCGTGTAGAGCGCAACCATGTGGTAGTGCGGCAGGCCCTTCTTGGAGAAGGCGTTGGTCAGCCGTGTGAACCGCCGCATCTGCATCCGCATGGTGAGGTTCTGGCGCTCCACGTAGGACGTGGAGACGTGTGCCGGATCAGGCCTCCCTTCGACGTGCATTTTGCGCGTGCCCGTGCATTCTGCCGGGCTGTAGCGGCCTTTGGCGCCTTCCGGCACGTCGCCATAGAGCTTCACGAGTTGGGCGTAATCCACGTCGGCGCCGAATGCGCCTTCTACGGCATCGAGATACGCCCGGAGGCCATCTGTGGTGAGCTGCACGCGATTGGCTAGGCGAGCGGCCACGTCATCCATGAAGGCACTGGCATACCCCGCGTCGCGACCGCCGATCAGGTAGGACACGATCAGCTTGGAGTCGGCATCCAGCGCCGTCCACGTCCAGATGTCGCCTGCTTCGTCCGGTGCGGCCTTGGCATCTGCCACGTTGCGCTGCTTGGCATAGCAGAACGACCAAATCTCATCGCACTGCACACGCTTGGCCTTCACGCCGCGCACGCGCTCGTCGTGGAACGCGGCGCATGCCTCGCCGGCATCGGTCAGAAGCTTCGCCACCGTATTGATGCTCACATCCACCACGCGGGAGATTGACCGCATGGACGATCCCTCGCAGAGCATGGAGAGGATTTGGACGCGCTTGGCGGACGGGAGCTTGTTCATGCCCCGCATGATATGAACTTTTGTGCTTAGCGTCAAGCTTGTTCGTTCGGCCCGGGCCATATTTCCATAGCCCCCTCTACTGGATACACTGCGGGCGCTAGTGGACACAGTTGGGGCTGTTAGGATGTCTGGAACTCGACGGCTGAAGGATGAGGACTGGAGAGCGCTGTGGTTTGAGGCAACCCGGCTATTCACACCGAGCACGCCGATCACCGCTGCTGACCTTTTTGCTGGGCGGCAGGAGCAGATGCGGACGCTACTCCGGACAATTGGAGAACCTGGGCGGCATGCGATAATCTATGGGGAGCCCGGGGTAGGAAAAACCTCTATGGCTCAGATCATTCGCTATTTGGTTCCAACTAAGGTAAGTACGGTAAAATATGTGAGAGAACCAGCATACTCCAATGACACATTTTCAACTATATGGCTACGAATATTTCGTCAACTAAAATTCTCGTTCCAAGAAAATGGAGAAATGCGAGAATACAATCTCGCAGAACTTTACTCCAACGGTGTTACCCAAGGAGATGTTAAGCGAGAGGTTGACATGTCGTTTTCATTAAATGATGTCCCAATAATTGTTATTGACGAATTTAATGTTGTGAGAGACGATTCTGTTGCCATTCAGATGTCTGAGACAGTTAAAGCATTGTCTGACGACGGGGTAAATGTTACAGTGATAATCGTTGGAGTCAGTGACAATGTAAGTGACCTCGTAAGAGGGCATCAGTCAATTATCAGATGCTCCGAAGAGGTGCTAATGCCGCGCATGGCAAGGCAGGAAATGCTTGACCTCCTTGAAAGTCGTATTTCAAAGCTTGGAATGAAGATCGAGGGAGACGCTAAGTGGAAGATCATAAACCTTTCTAAAGGCCTGCCGTCCTTCACCCATACCTTAGGTAGAGACGCCGCACTGGCCGCCATCGGCGGCAAAAGACTTCTGGTGAAAGAAAGCGACGTGGACGCCGCAATTGAAAGCTTGCTGGTGAGTTCGCAAAATACACTAAAGGACGACTACGACAATGCGACACGGAGCAATCAAGATAAGGCAAGATTCAAGCAAATCCTGACAGCTTGCGCTTTGGCTAAATCGGATGAAGGTGGTTATTTCACCTCAAAACAAGTTCAACAACCGCTAAGCACTATTCTTGGCCGTCAGGTAGGCATAGACGACTTTAACAAGAACTTGAGAGAATTTACTACCGCAAAGAGAGGAAGTATATTACAAGACAAGGGAACAGAGAGGTTCTATCGCTATCGATTTAGAAACCCAGCAATGCAGCCCTTCGCGATCATGAAAGGCATAAAAGAGGCCTTCTTGGACGAAAAGGCTAAACTGGCTCTTTCTTCTCCTGAGCAGCCAGACCTTTTTTCCAGCGACTAGTTGCCCCCTTCCTGGCGATCTCCGCCCGCTGCTCTGCCGTCAGGTTCCGAGCACGGGCAGCGCCGCCCAACTTCCCGAGCTGCGCCGCCGCGCTGGCGGTCGTCACCTCGCGATCGTCCGGCTCCTCGCCAGTGGCGATCTTCATGACCCGCACCGCCCGCGCCACTACATCGGCCGGCCGCTTCTCGCCTCGCGGTCCTTTAGGCATTTGTGCGGTTCCAACGAACAGATAGAGGCTGAGGAGGATTGGCAGAGTTCCCGCGAAGCGCGCCTTCCTGCATCTTTGCCCGCAAGGCTTCTTGGGCGCCTACACACGCGTCACCCCAATCATCACCCTCATGATCGTGGCTGATCAGTACCGTTCCTTGGGCATCCGATATCTTCACCTGCACCGGCATGGCGTTCTCCTTGCTTGCCGCCAAGCATATAGGAACCGACGGGATGCACGCGAGCATGGCCGTTAGCGCCACCAAATTTCAAACTGAGACACTACCTCACCGCCCGGCCATTTGACAGCCGGGCGCGTCCCTCCCTAGGCTTACCAAGCTGTCATGGAGCCGGAAGCCGGTGGAATTTCGGCACGGTCGCGCCACTGTGATCGCGGCAGGCCCCTGCGGGCCGGCGAAAGTCAGACCCGGCCATGAAGCAGGCGACGTTCGACGGGACGCGGAACTCCCAAGGAGCCATGACGATGTCCGATCACACGCTTGCACCCGGTCTCGCCCCCACGGCGGCTGCCGCGATTCCGATCCGCAAGGTGCTGCCCTGGCTCATCTTCGGGGCGTTGCTGCTGCTCCTGCTGTATTTCGTGGGCGCGGAAGAGGGTGCCACGTCGCTGATCCCCGGCATGTACGTGCACGAATTCCTGCATGACGGGCGCCACCTGCTGGGGTTCCCCTGCCATTGAGGGGGAGGCGGCGCACATGGTCAGGACGCTGCTCATCCGGGGGATGCTGGTAGGGCTCTTCGCCGGGTTGCTCGTGTTCGGCTTCGCGCGGTTCCTCGGCGAACCGGCGGTCGATCGCGCGATCACGTTCGAAAGCGCGATGGATGAGGCGAAGGCCAAGTCCGAGGCCGCCAGGGGCATGCCGGGCATGGAAGAGCCGGAGCTCGTGAGCCGCAGGGTTCAGGCAAGCATCGGACTGCTCACCGGGGTCGCCGTCTACGGCGCCGCGCTCGGCGGCTTGTTCGCACTCGTGTTCGCCGTCGCCCATGGCCGCATGGGCCGCCTGGGGCCGCGCGCGGTGGCCGCCCTGCTGGCGGCCGGCGCGTTCGTCGCGCTCTATCTCGTCCCGAGCCTGAAATACCCCGCCAGCCCGCCCTCGGTGGGTGAGCCGGCGACGATCGGGATGCGCACCGGCCTGTTCTTCCTGATGCTGCTGATCTCGGTCGTCGCGATGACCGTGGCCGTCATGGTCCGGCAGCGGCTGGCGGCGCGGTCCGACGGCTGGTCGGCGACGCTGATCGCCGGCGCCCTCTATCTCGCGGTCGTGATCGTGGCCGCCCTGCTGCTGCCGGCAGTCAACGAGGTGCCGGAAGGCTTCCCGGCGACGGTGCTGTGGCAGTTCCGGGTGACCTCGCTCGGCATGCAGGCGATCCTGTGGACGACGATCGGCCTGCTGTTCGGGGTGCTGACGGAGCGTGCCATGGCAACGAATTTCCGCTTCCAGCCCGGCGGCCGGCCACAACCCGTCGTGCGTTAGGCGGCGCGCGGACGGGCGTGCGCTCTCCCACCGGAGCGAGCACGCCCGTTGCGCTCACGCTCAGCGGCCGACCAGTTGCTGCAGATGCTCCGGGTAGCGAGCGCCCTGCACCGCGATGTCCGACAGCACGTCGTCGATCTCGCGCAGATCCGCCGCCGTCAGCTCGATCTCGGCGGCGGCGATGTTCTCGTCCAGGCGCGCCACCTTGGTGGTTCCGGGGATCGGCACGATCCATGGCTTGCGGGCCAGGATCCAGGCGAGCGCGATCTGCGCCCGCGCCGCACTGTGCCGCGCCGCGATGTCGCCCAGCCGATCGACCAGCCGCAGGTTGGCCCTGCGCGCCCCCGGCGCGAAGCGGGGAATGGCGTTGCGCAGATCGCCCTTCTCGAACGTCACCGTCTCGTCGATCGCGCCGGTGAGGAAGCCGCGTCCCAGCGGGCTGAACGGAACGAAGCCGATGCCGAGTTCCTCGAGCACCGGCAGCGCCTCGGCCTCGGGTTCGCGCCACCACAGCGAATACTCGTTCTGCAGCGCCGTGACCGGCTGCACGGCATGGGCGCGGCGGATCGTCACCACGCCGGCCTCCGACAGTCCGAAATGCCTCACCTTGCCTTCCGCAATCAGATCCTTCACCGCGCCGGCGACCTCCTCGATCGGCACGTCGGGATCGACGCGATGCTGATAGAGCAGGTCGATCACGTCGGTCTTCAGCCGCATGAGCGACGCCTCCACCACCTCCCGGATGTGCTCCGGCCGGCTGTTCAGGCCGCGCTGCCGGGTGCCGACGGTCTCGATGTCGAAGCCGAACTTCGTCGCGATGACGACCTGCGCGCGGACCGGCGCCAGCGCCTCGCCGACCAGCGCCTCGTTCGTGTACGGCCCGTAGACTTCTGCCGTGTCGAAGAAAGTCACGCCGCGCTCGACTGCTGCACGGAGCAGCGCGATCCCCGCCGCCTTGTCGACGGGCGGCCCGTAGCCGGAACTCAATCCCATGCAGCCGAGCCCGATCGCCGAAACCTCCAGGCCGCTCCTGCCGAGTTTACGCTTGCGCATGTCTTGGCTCCTTCAGGGTGCGGCCGTCACGCCCGGTGCCGCTCGTCGTACTGTTCGTCGCTGACCTTCTCCATCCAGTCGACCGCCTTGCCGTCCAGCATTTCCTGAATAGCGATGTGCGTCATCGCCGTCGTGGGCGTCGCGCCATGCCAGTGCTTCTCGCCGGGGGAGATCCACACGACGTCGCCGGGGCGAATTTCCTCGATCGGCCCACCCTGCGACTGCACCCAGCCGCAGCCATAGGTGACGATGAGGGTCTGGCCGAGCGGATGGGTGTGCCAGGCCGTGCGGGCGCCGGGTTCGAACGTGACGCTGGTGGCGCGCACATGCGCCGGCTCGGGCGCCTGGATCAGCGGGTCCTGCCGGACCGCGCCGGTGAAATAGTCCACCGGTCCCTTGGCGGAGGGCCGTGAACCGTTTCGTTTGACATCCATGGCGCTGCTCCCTGTCCCGCCGCGATCGCAGGAGCAACGTTGGGGCCGCCTGCCGAACATCAAGCGGGATCAGTCGATCCCGCCCGGCGCGGGCAGCCGTTCGGCCGCGATCAGGAACTCGCGGTTGCCCTCCGGCCCCGTGATCGGGCTTTCCGTGATCCCGAGCACACGCCAGCCGGGCACCGCCTCCCACCACGCACGCACGCGCGCGCACACGGCCGCATGCACCTCGGGGTCGCGCACCACGCCGCCCTTCCCCACCGCCTGCGGCCCCGCCTCGAACTGCGGCTTTATGAGCGCGACGGCCCAGGCCCGCCGTGCGCAGAGCGCGAGCGGCGCCGGCAGGATCGTCGCGAGGCCGATGAAGCTCGCGTCGCACGCCAGCGCCTCGACCGGCTCCCCGATATCGGCCGCGGTGAGATGGCGCGCGTTCAGCCGTTCATGCACATGCACGCGCGGGTCGGTCCGCAGCTTCCACGCCAGTTGCCCATGCCCGACATCCACCGCATGCACGCGTGCAGCGCCGCCGGCCAGCAGCACGTCGGTGAAGCCGCCGGTGGAGGCGCCGATGTCCAGGCAGACGCGGCCGGCGGGCGAGAGCGCGAAATGCGCCAGCGCATGCGCGAGCTTCAGGCCGCCGCGCGAGACCCAGGGATGATCCTGCCCGCGCACTTCCAGCGCCGCGTCGGGCGCCAGCGGCTCGCCCGGCTTCTCAACCCGCCGCTCGCGCGAAAACACCTTGCCGGCGAGGATCAGCGCCTGCGCGCGCGTGCGGCTCTCCGCAAGGCCACGGTCCACCAGCGCCTGATCGGCGCGCAGGCGCCGCGCCATCAGGCGGTGGCGACGGCGTCCGTCCGTCCGAGCGTGATCAGCACGGCCTGCACGATCGCCCCGGCATCGAGCCCCGCGGCCGCCACCTGCCGCGCCGGGCTGTCATGGTCGAGGAACCGGTCGGGCAGCACCATCGGGCGCACCTTCACCCCGCCGTCAAGCAGGCCACGCCATGCCAGATGCTGCAGCACCGCGGAGCCGAAGCCGCCGACGCTGCCCTCCTCGACCGTGACCAGCACGGCGTGATGGCGCGCAAGCCGCTCGATCAGGTCCACGTCGAGCGGCTTCGCGAACCGCGCATCGGCGACGGTCGCGGAGATGCCGCGCGCGGCGAGCGCATCCCCGGCCTTCAGCACGTCGCCCAGCCGCGCGCCGAGCGAGAGCAGCGCCACGGCATTCCCCTCGCGCAGCACGCGCCCGCGGCCGAGCGGCAGCGGCGTGCCGCGCGCGGGCAGCGCCAGCCCGAGTCCCTCGCCGCGCGGATAGCGCACGGCGCTCGGCTGGTCGTCGATGGTGACGGCGGTCGCCACCATGTGCATCAGCTCCAGCTCATCCGACGGCGCCATCAGCACCATCCCCGGCAGGCAGCCGAGATAGGCGAGATCGAAGCTGCCGGCATGTGTCGCCCCGTCGGCGCCGACCAGCCCAGCGCGGTCGATCGCGAAGCGCACCGGCAGCGACTGGATCGCCACGTCGTGCACCACCTGGTCATAGGCGCGCTGCAGGAAGGTCGAGTAGATCGCGCAGAACGGCTTCAGCCCCTCGGTCGCCATGCCGGCGGCGAAGGTCACCGCGTGCTGCTCGGCAATGCCGACGTCGAAGCAGCGGTTGGGGAAGCGCCGGCCGAAGCGGTCGAGGCCGGTGCCGGACGGCATGGCGGCGGTGATCGCGATGATGCTCGGATCGGCCTCCGCCTCGGCGATCAGCGCATCGGCGAACACGCGGGTGTAGGTCGGCGGGCCGGGCGGCGCCTTCGCCTGCTCGCCGGTGACGACGTTGAAGCGCGCGACGGCGTGCAGCTTGTCCGCACTCTCCTCGGCCGGCGCGTAGCCCTTGCCCTTCTGCGTGATGACATGCAGCAGGATCGGCCCGCTCTCCTCGGCCTCGCGCACGTTGCGCAGCACGGGCAGCAGGTGGTCGAGGTTGTGGCCGTCGATCGGCCCCAGATAGTAGAAGCCCAGCTCCTCGAACAGCGTGCCGCCGGTGAGGATGCCGCGCGCGAACTCGTCGGCGCGGCGGGCGGTGCGCTCGATGGCGCCAGGGAAATGGCGCGCCATGCGCCCGGCGAGCTCGCGCAGGCTGAGGAAGCGCTGCGAGGACAGCAGGCGTGACAGATAGGCGCTCATCGCGCCCACCGGCGGCGCGATCGACATGTCGTTGTCGTTGAGGATGACGATCAGCCGCGAGTGCCGCGCCCCGGCGTTGTTCATCGCCTCGTAGGCCATGCCCGCGCTCATCGCGCCGTCGCCGATCACGGCGACGACGTGCCGGTCCTCGCCCTTCAGGTCGCGCGCCACCGCCATGCCCAGCGTGGCGGAGATCGAGGTGGAGGAATGCGCGGCCCCGAACGGGTCGTATTCACTCTCCGCGCGGCGGGTGAAGCCGGACAGGCCATTGCCCTGCCGCAACGTGCGGATCCGGTCGCGCCGGCCGGTGAGGATCTTGTGCGGATAGGCCTGGTGCCCGACGTCCCACACCAGACGGTCATGCGGCGTCTCGAACACCGCGTGCAGCGCGACGGTCAGCTCCACGACGCCGAGCGAGGCGCCGAGATGGCCGCCGGTGACGGACACGGCGTGAATCGTTTCCGCACGCAGTTCCTCGGCGAGGTCCTTGAGCTGCTCGGCCGAGAAGTTGCGCAGGTCCTCGGGCACGTTGACCCGGTCCAGCAGCGGCGTCTTCGGGCGGGGGCTCACGAGTGGCGCGGTCATGGGTGCCTCCTCAATCGGCGGCGCGGAGGCTGAGTCCACCATCGGCTCCTTCGACAATCGCCTGCACGCGGCTCTCGGCCTCGGCCAGCTTGGCCTCGCAATGGCGGCGCAGCAGCGTGCCGCGCTCATAGGCGCCGATCGCGTCGTCCAGCTTCTGCTGCCCGCCCTCGAGTCCCTTCACGATCCGCCCCAGCTCCGACAGCGCGTCCTCGAACGAAAGCGCGGCGACATCCGGCCCGGCCGGCGCGGCGGCCGAGGAAGCGGCGGGCGAAGGGGGGGCGGTGGGCATGGGCTACTCCTGCTCTCCCTCAGCCATGTAACGCCAACGCGCGCGTTGACCCGGCAACGATGGCGCGACAGGTGCCATTCGGCCGCAGGGTGTGTCAAGTCTGCAACAGTTCGCGCACATGGGCGGCGGCCGAGGCGGCGAGGGCGGTGAGGTCGTAGCCGCCCTCCAGCACCGAGACCAGCCGGCCGCCGCAATGCTCCTCTGCGATCGCGGCGAGTCGGCCGGTGATCCACGCGAAATCCGCCGTCTCCAGCCGCAGTTGGGCGAGCGGATCGGCCTTGTGCGCGTCGAAACCGGCGGAGACGATCAGGAGTTCGGGCGCAAAACCCGCCAGCGCCGGCAGCAGCCGCGCCGACCAGGCGTCGCGGAACGCGGCCCCGGTCGAGCCCGGCGGCAGGGGCGCGTTCACGACGTTGCCGGCCACGCCCCGCTCCGACTCGGCGCCGGTGCCCGGATAGCAGGGGAACTGGTGCGAGGAGGCGTAGAACAGGCCGGGGTCGTCGAAGAAGATCGCCTGCGTGCCGTTGCCGTGGTGGACGTCGAAGTCGACCACCGCGACTCGGCGCAGGCCCCAGCGCGCCTGCGCATGGCGGGCGGCAATGGCGGCGTTGGCGAACAGGCAAAAGCCCATCGCGCGCGCCGGCTCGGCGTGGTGCCCCGGCGGACGGGCGGCGACGAACGCGCGGCGTGCCCAGCCCTCCATGACCGCATCCACGGCGAGGATCGCCCCGCCCGCCGAGCGCAACGCCGCGTCGGCGCTGCCATGGCTCATCACGGTGTCGGCATCGAGCGGCACGTCCGATCCGGGCGGCGGCCGGATGGCGAGGATCGCGTCGATGTAGTTGGCGGGATGCACGCGGGCGAGCTGCGCCTCGGTCGCCGCCGGCGCCTGCTCGCGCAGCAGCGCGGCGAACTCCTCGGCCTCCAGCGCGTGCAGCACGGCGCGCAGCCGGTCCGGCGACTCGGGGTGGTAGGGGCCGGGATCATGCTCCAGGCAAGCCGGATGGGTGATCAGGGCGACCGTCACGACGCCTGCCCCTCCTGGTCCGCCGGGCGCCGGCGGATCAGGAAGCTGAACGTGCCCGCATCCTCGCTCCAGGCCAGCAGGGCGTGGCCGGTCTCGCGGCAATAGGCCTGGAAGTCGGCGACCGCCGCCCGGTCGGTGGCGAGCACCCGCAACCGCTCGCCCGGGGCCAGGGTGCGCAGCGCGCGATTGGCACGGAGCACCGGCAGCGGGCATTGCATGCCCTTCACGTCGAGCACGGTTTCGCTCATCGCGGCAGTGTGGGGCGCGCCCCGCGGCCACGCAACGGGCGCGCTTGAGCGGCGGCGCGCGGAGCGGCAGAGTGCAGGCCATGAGCGACCATGCCACGGCCTATGATTTCCGCCTCGGCATCGACCTGGGCGGGACCAAGATCGAGATCGTCGCCCTCGACCCGGCGGGCGGCTTCTCGCACCGCAAGCGCATCCCCACCCCGCCGCGCTACGACGACACGGTGGAGGGCATCGCCGGGCTGGTGCTGGAGGCCGAACAGGTCCTGGGCGGGCGCGGCAGCGTCGGCATCGGCATCCCGGGCGTCATCAGCCCCTCCACGGGCCTCGTGAAGAACGCGAACTCGATCGCGCTCAACGGGCACGCCTTCGACAAGGACCTGATAGCGCGGCTCGCGCGCCCGGTGCGGGTGAACAACGACGCCAACTGCTTCACGCTGAGCGAGGCCGCCGACGGCGCCGGCGTCGGGCACCGGGTGGTGTTCGGCGTCATCGTGGGCACCGGCTGCGGCGGCGGCCTGGTGGTCGACGGCAAGCTGATCGCGGGGCCGCACATGGTGACCGGCGAGTGGGGCCACACCCCGCTGCCCTGGCCCAAGCCCGAGGACCTGCCCTATCCGAAGTGCTGGTGCGGGCAGGAGGGCTGCCTCGAACGCTACATCTCCGGCACCGCGCTGGCCATCGACTACGGCGGGCCGGACGCGCGCGACGCGCACGTCGTGGTGGAACGCGCGGCGGCCGGCGAGGCACGGGCGCAGGCGGTGCTGGCGCGGCATGCCGACCGCATGGGGCGCGGGCTCGCGGTGATCGTGAACATCCTCGACCCCGACGTGATCGTGCTCGGCGGCGGGCTCTCGAACATGGACCATCTCTACGAGGCGCTGCCGAAGGTGCTGTCGCGGCACGTGTTCTCCGATTTCGTAAGCACCCCGATCATCAAGAACCACCACGGCGACAGCTCCGGCGTGCGCGGCGCCTGCTGGCTCTGGCCGCCGCCGCAGCCCGCGGCGTAGGCCGCCCGGTGCCGGCATTCTGCCGCGACTGCGACGCCGCGGCCGAGCGCGCGGCGTGCGGGCGGTGCGGCGGCCGGCGGATCGTTCGGCATGACGAGCTGTTCGCGCTGCCGATCGCGCATGTCGACTGCGACGCCTTCTATGCCAGCGTGGAGAAGCGCGACCGCCCGGAGCTTGCGGCACGGCCGGTGATCGTGGGCGGCGCCGTGCGCGGCGTGGTCAGCACCGCCTGCTATGTCGCGCGCATGGCCGGCGTCCACAGCGCGATGCCGATGTTCCGCGCGCTGAAGCTGTGCCCGGACGCGGTGGTGATCCGCCCCGATTTCACCAAATACGTCGCCGCCGCGCGGCAGATCCGCGCGCTGATGGAACGCCTGACGCCGCTCGTGCAGCCGCTGTCGATCGACGAGGCGGTGCTCGACCTCTCCGGCACCGCCGCGCTGCACGGGGCCCCGCCGGCGATCGTCCTGGCGCGGTTCGCGCGGCAGGTGGAGCGCGAGGTCGGCGTGACGGTCTCGGTGGGGCTCGCGCGCAACCGGCTGCTGGCCAAGATTGCGGCCGGGCGGGACAAGCCGCGCGGTTTCTGCGCGATCGGCACCGAGGCGCCGGCGCTGCTGGCGGACGAGCCGGTGGGGCTGCTGCCGGGCATCGGCCCTGCCTTCGCCCGGCGGCTCGCCGGGCTCGGCCTCACGAGGGTCGGCCACTTGCAGGCGCTGGACGCGCGGGCGGCGCGGCGGATGCTGGGCGACGACGGGCCGGCGCTGGTCCGCCGGGCGCTGGGTGAGGACGACCGGCCGGTCGATCCGCGCCGCGCCACGAAATCGGTCAGCGCCGAAACCACGTTCGACGCCGACCTCGCCGCGCCCGAGGCGCTGGAGCGGCATCTCTGGCGGCTCTCGGAAAAGCTCGCGCGCCGCCTGCGCGAGGCCGACCTGGCGGCGGAGGGCGTCGTGCTCAAGCTCAAGACGAGCCGCTTCGCGCTGCGCACCCGCAGCCGCCGGCTCGCCCAGCCGACGCGCCTGCCCGATCTGCTGTTCGCCGCGGCGCGCACGCTGCTGGCGCGCGAGACGGACGGCACCGCGTACCGCCTGATCGGCATCGGCGCGCAGCCGCTCGCCCCCGGTGCCGCCGCCGACCGCCCCGACCTCGCCGCGCCGGAGCGCAACCGGCTGGTGGCAGCCCAAGCGGCGATCGACGCATTGCGGGCGCGCTACGGCGCGGGCACGATCGGCCGCGGGCGGGGGTTGGGGTGATCGGTCGACACGGAGAGGAGGCCGCCGACATCCGCTGTGACGCAGGCCCGCCGAGCAGCCGTGACGCATCTAACGGAACGATCCGCAGTTGCCCCATTCGGAAATGACGACATTGCGGTCAGAGCGCCCGTCTCCGCGGACTCTGCGGACTATTTCAGTTACTGGCCGTCCCGTGAGGCTTCGGAGCGACTGCGTACCGCGCCGCCAGCCCGGCATTCTTTATCGCCTCGCCCAATCATACAAAGGGGGGCGCCCTTGACAATCCGCCAACGGCGTTGCCGGGATCTGACAATATGGCGCATGCGTTTCCCGAATGATGACCGCCTCCTCCATGAAGCGCCTGTTATCAGTCACGATCGGCGAAGCTCCGTATGGATGCTCATGACGGCCAAAGATCGTGATGCAATCCAGCAGTTCCGAGGAAGGCTGCCCCCAACAGATGCGCTCCTGAATCAGGGCTTTGCCCCCCTCCCGATCGACGATATTCAGCACGATGTCCCCGGATACCGACGCTCCACGGGCACCTCTTTTCTCGACATCCGCGGGGAGGGCAGCGACATTTGAGTGATGCAAAAACGCGAGTCCAGAAGGCACCAGTTTTCGCAGTATCTGCCGGATATAATTCTCCATAACGTCCCTTTCGACATGAACAAGCGCGTCAAAACTAAAAACAAGATCGAATTTACCATCCGACACATCCGCCAAAGATGACCCATCATTCTTCACAAAGCGCGCATGGCCGGCATCACGAAATCTCTGACTACAAGCAGCAACGCATTCGTGCGATAGATCCACGCCAACGTACATTCGACATGCAGGCAATAAGAACTTGGTCCAGCGCCCGAAGCCGGGAGCTATTTCAAGAATTGCGCCAGCCGGCAAAACACGGTGCAGCCTAGGATACAATGATCCAAACCACTGCGATTCTGACCCCCCCCATGGGTCGGACCACTCTTCTCCACCGGTTTGACGCCAATCGAAACTGCCGGCGAACGTGGCTTTATTCCACTCTATATCAGGCATACGGTTCTGCCCTCACTGCGCCGCCGCCTCGCAACAAGACAACATTCTACCAAAAAATCACACGTCAGATGCAAGCGCCTCAGACATGATATTCCTCTAGCTCCTCAGGTACTTTCGAGTACAACGGATCGTTCTGAACGACGGCTCGCGCGGCAAGTGTGTGCCGCTGATTTTCCATATGACCCCAGCGTTCATACTCTCGCACGATGCGCAAGAAGGAACATTCCACCCACTGCCGCAAGCAATTCACCGTCGGCACCCACCAATTCGACTTGTCACCGCAAAAATGATCTTTGTAATAAAACTTTGCAAAGCATCCGACGTCTTCAAGGACAGCGCCTTCAACAATGATTATGGCACCTTCCTTCATCACCCGCCGCAAGGCCGTCAACGCACGAACAGGATCCTTCAGGTGATAGTAAACTCCGGAAAAAATAACGACATCGAAATCCCTTATCCCGAGCACCTCAACATTATAGACGGATACATTTGGATAGTACAAAATCCTAGAGTTCCTGATGGCGTGCGCCAGCTGAAAAGTTGGTTGCCCAGAAAAGTCACGCTGCGTAATCAAATCCGTCGCATAGACGGGAAACGCCCCGCGGGCCTCTGCATAAAAGCTGTACATCCCATCCCAGCAGCCGACGTCCAAAACCTTCTTGTTGCGCCAGTCGATGTCCGCAAGCGCCTCGGTGATGGACGGATTGCCTTTGCCCCACACCCCCGGCGTTTCCGCTCCGTCGCCAAGGTCGATCGCGTGGACCCACCGGAATTTGGGCACCATGTCAAGCAATTGGGCCCGTGGTCGGCCCGAAAACACCATGCTCGCCAGCTCTGGCATATCGGTCATGTTTCGCCTTTCATGCGACTGAACGCGGCTCGGGCAAGCTTGAGATTATCGAGATTTAACCTCTTGCGTGCAACATCGGCGGCGACACGACCACATGATCAGTAGTTCTCGTCGGTCGCCTCCTCAAGCAGCCGCCGGTCAAATGCCCCGGCAGCGCTATCCGGACGCGATCTGCTGCAGTCAGCCAGCCGCAGCTGCTTCAGCCAATCCTGACGATGAATCCGCTGGCGTCGCGAGGAAATCCCACTGCCGCGCGCCGCTGTGCGCGATCTCAGTAGTCCTATAGCCGCATTCTTCGAAAAATCGGTGGAAGTCCTCTAAGGTGTCGCCGTGGTTGCTCGCAAGTTCCTGTTCGAATTCGAAGACGATCGTCGGACGCGACGCAGCAATCGTGTGACGCGCCCCGCACAGCACGCGCAGGTCGCAACCCTGTGTGTCCACCTTGATGAAACCGACATCGCGCAGACCGAGGCTGTCGATCGTTGTCGACCATACCCCTGCCGGTCGCGCGCCATCGACAGGAACGAACGCCAGAGCCGCGGCATTGCCGATCTGTCCATAATCAACAGCACCATCACGCATTTTCACCGGGATCTGCTGCTGCTCGTCACCGGCCAGATCCATTAACGCCTCGGCGTCATACAGTGGCCGGTTGTATGCAGTGACATTGTCGCATCGGTTCAGCTCCAAGTTTGCATTGAGCAATCTGAAACAGCGCATCTGCGGCTCAAAGGAATACACCCGGCCGAAATGCCGCGCCAGGAAGACCGAATGGAACCCGATATAGGCACCCGCATCGACCGCGGTCAGCCTAGGATCGGCACAGCGCTCGATGATTGCCTTGAGATGCGGATCCCAAAACTCGCCCCGTTCGAGGGCACCGCCGACCAAGTCTGGCACGATCGTCAAAAAGCGGCCATACGGCCCGGTCGTCAAATTGAGCCCGGCATCTGCCAGCGACTGGGTGGAGATACCTGCCGCCCCGGGCCGACGCACCTCGAAAGCGCCCTCAAGGGCCTGTAGCCGAGTATCACGGCGTTGGTTGTCGGTACGCATATCCGTCAAGGCCCCGTCGAAGCTACGCAACGTACTGTCGCGCTCTTCGCCATGAGCGCGCGCCTGCGCCAGCATTGTCTCGAGATCGCGCAGCCTTGCATCACGCTGCTGCTCGTTCGCGCGGCTATGTGCCTGCGCCTCCTCCATGCTCAACAATCGGGACGCCAGCGCCAACTGTTCCTTGAGCTGCCGGTCGGTCCCAGCACGTTCCTGCTGGAGAGCTTCCTCGATGCGCGAGAACCGCGCCGCGTCGCGTTCCTCGCCCGCCCGGGAAGCTGCTAGGCTCGACTCGATGCTGAGCAGCCGGGCGGCCAGTGCCATCTGATCTTTGCGCCAGCGCTCGGCCAGTCCATCGAGAGCCGTGGAAATGGCAGACGCTGGCTGTATCCCGGCGATGTTCGCCGTTACGTGCGCCGCCCATGCCGCCAGCAAGGCGATGTCCACCTCCACACGCTGCAGCGCCTCCATCTGCGCGCGCAGTCCGAACAAACCCAGCCGGCGGCGCGCGCTCCGCCATGCACGTTTGAGGTAACCGCCGGGCAGGGCCGGTGGCCCCGCGACGCGAGCGATCAAACCAGCGTCGCCCGACGCCCTGCGCTGGTATTCGGTGCTTGCGATCAAATCGGAAATCAGAGCGAGCGGGTCGCCGGAGGCCTCCAGCTGCGTCCGCCAATGGCGCAATCCATCGGCGTCGGGCTCCCGCTCCAGGAACGCCAGGTACGCTGCGCGGAGGTAAAACTCTGCCTCGCGTCCGGTCATGGATACTGGCTCAGTGGCGCCCATGTGAGCTTGGATCCCTGTTGATTTCCCGAGCCTGTCGCCGCGCTAGTCGGTCGCGCCGAAGCGGAAGGCCAGCGAAAGGTAGTGCTTCATGAACGCGAGCAGCAACGTGCGCTCATCGCTGAGACTCGCAGGTGACCATGGTCGCTGTTGTGCGGTCAGAACGGCCTCAAGCTTGTCGACGTGCCCGGCCAGCGACAAATCTTGCCGTACCATAGCTGCCGCGGCCACGCCAATCCGTTCCAGCTCAATCGTCCCTTCTACGACCAGCCGCATCGCGGCCGCCAGGGCCTCAGCATTACGCTCGATTTTAATGCCGTGGACCGCATCGACGATCCGCTCCGAACACCCACAATTGCTCGTGAGGATTGGCACGCAGCCATAGGCAGCCGCCTCGAACGGCGCAAAGGCAAACGGCTCGCGGCTCCAGGTTGGAAACAGAAAGGCGTCATGAACCTGAAACTGCTCATGCAGGCGGGGCTGGGTCAGGCCGCCATGAAACATCGTGCAATGGGAAATCGCCAACGCGTTGGCGTAGTTCACGTAGAATGCTATATCCCCCTCACCGAAGACATCCACCTCGAAGTTTCCAACACCCTCCGCAGTCAGCTTGGCGACTGCGTCGCAGATGAGCGTGGTTCCCTTGTGCTCGGATACGCGGCCGGCTGCCATGAAGCGGACCCTGCCATCGCGTCGATACGTACGTGGCGCAGATGGCCCAGGCGTAATCGCATAGCCATGGACGATCGTCGGCGGCCGAGGGAACACGAAGCAGCCAAGCGCTTCGATTTCATCGACGAGATGCTGGCTGACCGCCATGATACCCCCGGAAGCAAAGTACCCGGGATCGTGACCGCGGAAGACTGCCTTGACGTGATGGGGGGCGGCGTTGACGAGCTGCTCGAACACCCGGTCGCCCAAATAAATGCCCCAGGGCACGCCATGCACGTTGAGGAAATCGATAAGGTGGAGCGTACCCAGGCCGTGCATGTTCCAAAGAAACACGACATCCGGCACGAATTCGACAAGCAGTTGCTGCAATGCAACGACGTTGTCGTAATCGGAGATGTCGCAGCGATGGAGCCACGACTCCGCCGAAATCGCCACCCCGTAGTTCGGAATGTGCGACGACAGTTTCAGGCAACGACGAACGTGCAAAGGGTCAGGTGGGCCGGGAATATGGCTGGGCGTCGTCGCCACAAGCACATCGTGGCCGCGATCGCGAAACGCATTGACGATGTTAGCGCAGTTCAGCTCGTACCCGCCGATCACGAACGGCGGATAAAGATTCGAGATGACGAGAATTTTCATGGCGTGACGTTCGTAGAGCGGAATTGCGCGCGATGCGCCCGCATGAGCCGCACGGCGTGGACCTCAGCGTAGAATTCGGCGATGCGGCGCCCCACAACCGGAAAGCTGAAATTGTCCACGACGTGCCGGCGCGGCAAGTCGGCAGCGGCTGGCTCTGGCCAAACGCCAGCCGCAAAGTCCTCGAGAATCGCACGCAAAGCCGCGACGTCCGGGAACACACGGCAGAACCGCAGATCGTGCGCCAGTTCAGGTAGCGAGGCGGTTTTGGCGACAGCCACCGGCAGGCCCGTCGCCATCGCCTCCAACGTCGTCAGGCCCATCAACTCGGGCTTGCTGATACGCCGACCATAGACATCGACGAAGGTCGAGGCATGCACATAGAGGCCCGCCTCGTGATAGCACCGCAGCAGCGCCGCATCGTCCGCATCGACGATGAACGTGACGTCCTTGCCGGCTGCACGCTCGTGCAGCAATTCATAATAGGCGGGATCGTATGGCCGGCCAACAAGTCGCAGCGGCAAATTCGGTGGCAACGCGTCGATAATCCGGTCCGCCCCCTTATGCGGCAGAAGGCGCCCAACCGAGATCACGCTCCGCGGTCGCGCCAACACTTTCGGCGCCGTGAATACCATCGTGTCGACTGGCCCAACGACGACCGCATGGGGCCCCGCAAAATAGGCGCTGACTAGCGACTTGGCGAACTCAGAAATCGACAACATACCATCGGCCAGACCCAGGCCACCATGTTGGAGGAGCAACGGATTCTCCCCGCCGCCAAGGTCTGTCACGATCAGTGTCTTGCCGAGAGACCGCGCGATCGTTGCTATGTAGCAGCCGAAAAACGTCAGCCCCTGGTGCAGATGGATCAAGTCGAACTCCGCGAGCACGTCCCACAGCCGAGCCGACATGACCGCCATCGGATGTGAACCGGGGTTCTCGTTCGAGAACACCGTGACCGGCACGCCGCCATCGGAATAGGAGTGGTCTTTGCGGCCCATCGCAAACACCGCTTGCGAAATCGAGAACGGCAGCGATGGGGCAGCTTCGCGGAGGGCCCGTGCCACGTACGAGACGTAGCGCTCGCCGCCCCCGATCAGTGAATCCTCGGCGAAATAGGCAGGGGAGACGTGCGCGATTCGTAACAAGCTGGACGAGGGCCAGCTGTGCTGCGTCAGTCGCATGCGGTGCCCTGTCTCAAGTGCTCCTCCTTATCCGGCGGCAAAGTCTATGCCATATCTTTGTTCGAATGCGAACTGGCGCTTCGCCCCGGTATTGCAGCCAGCTCGCCAGCGCCGTCGGTACTCCGGCCACGCCCGGACCACGTTTCAACCGCTGCGTCGCGGGCCCAACGCCTGTCGGTCCGGCCATCGGTGCTGTGATTCGCCAAACACTGACTTGGAATTGCCTTCATGGACCTGCCACCTGCAATCATGAGCCTGGAATTTCCGTGCGCTAGCCAAATCCCGCCTTGGAACGCTCGCGTCCACCGTTCCGGTGGCTGACGCCACGCTCCACCCTCAGTGCGCCGACACGCATCGACGCGGGGCTCTTGGAGAAGATCGCCTCTTCGACGTTGAAGGAGTTGATCCCCGCCATGCATTCGCGCGTCACGCAGCCGTTCACCTCGCGCGCACTGAACTGCACGCACGGTGAGCAGAGTTCATCGCGCGTGATCAGCACGTTGGCGTGCCCGAACGGGGCGTAGCGCCGCCAGGGGCTGGAGCCGAAGATCGAGCACACGGGCTTGCGCAGCGAGCAGAGATGGGCGGTGCCGCCGTCCGTCGCGACCACGAGATCGACCGGCGCCAGCGCATCGAACAGACCCGCGAAATCGTCGTCGCCCACGACCACGTCGTGCTCGATCCTTTTGAGCAGCCGTGAGAGCAGCAGCAGATCATCCCGCTCGCCCGGGCCACCCAGCAGCGTGATGCGGATACCCCGCCGGTTGAGGTGTCCCGCCAGTTCCGCCCAGCACGCGTTGGCCCATCGGTTCGTTGGAAAGCCTGCAGCGACACACAGCGCCACGTGGCGGGGCGCGTCCGGCCAGGCATGCGGCACCCCGCAGAACAGGCGCGTGCGCGAATAGGGACCGCAGACACGCGTCGCCGCCTGCTTCTGGATCGACGTCTCATGCGTCAGATGGTCACCCGACGCGATGTCGCAGGGCACTCGCAGGTCGGCAAGGATGCGGCGCAGCACTGGATCGTCCCGCAGGCAAAGCACATGATCGAACGCGTTCAACCATGCAATAAGCGCCTCGTGCGGCGTCCCATCCGCGCCGCGCCGCGAGAGGTGCCGCAGCTCGATGCCACGAATATCGTCGATATCGGGGAACAGGAAGTTCGCGAGCCCGCACGAGCCCGAAGCGACGAATAGCCCGACCTTCTCGTGCGATGCACGCACGGCACGGATTGCGGGCACGGAAAGAACAAGATCGCCCAGATGATCCGGCTTGAGGATGGCAACCGAGCTCACTCCGGGCGCTCCTGACGTGGCCCGGCGATATGCCGCAGCAGGATGCGCTCGTTGATCATCGACTGCACGATCACGTTGGTGACGCGCAGGTCAATGCACCGCACCCAGGCGATCAGCAGGATCGCGGGAAAGATCAGGATGTTCCCCGGCCGCAGGCGGCCCAAGGTCTTCGAGAGGTCGAGGCGCTTCCGCTGCTGCAGGAGGTAGAGATATTCCGGGGAGAACGGATCGTGGGCGTGCTCGTGGTCCAGAACCAGCACGCGCAGCCGTAGCAACCACTCCGCGAACTTGCCGCGCATGCTGACCGCCATTGCGCTACCCTGTCCTGCGTGCGGCAGGCGCGTCCAGCGTGTCGAGGAACGCGCCGAACAACTGCTCCGTACTCTCGCGCCACGTGAGCCATGGCTGCGGTGTTCGCGCGGTGCGCGCGACCGGATCGTGGCTTGCGCAGAACGCTCGCAGCACGTCGGTCAGCCGGCCCGGGTCGCTGAGATCGAAGAACGTCGCGCGGCCGTCGGCGATCTCGCGAAACACCGGGATGTCGCTGCACAGCACCGGCAGCCCGCGCTGAAACGCCTCGACGACCGGCAGGCCGAAACCCTCGATCTCTGAGGCGATGACGAGGGCCGAGGCGTTGCGATAGGCATAGTCCAGCTCCGAGTCGTTGGCGTCGCGCAGAAGATGAAGCTGTTGGCCAAGCCCGTGGTGCCGCTCCACCCGCGCGATGAAGTCCTCCGTCTTCCAGCCCGAGCGGCCGATGAGCAGCAGCGTGGCCTCGCCCCCGCCGCGCCAGAAGCGATCGAAGGCATCGAGCACGAACGCGTGATTCTTGCGCGGCTCGATCGACCCGACCATGAGGAACACATGGCGGCGTGGCACGAAGATGTCGGCGACCTTGGCGCGGACCTCGTCGGTGTGGCCGACGAAATCGAGCTCCGAGCCGAGATGGAAATGCCGGATCGGCACCGGCGCCTTCAGCAGCCGGGCCGGCGCGGTACGCGCGAGATAGTCGGCAAGTTGGCCCGCGACCGCGCCCGAGATGCCGACGAAGCAGTCCGTATGCCGGCGGTGCACGTCGATCCACGCCTGGAACGCATCGCGCAGTTCCGGCACGCTTGTATGCGGATGCGTGACCGGAATCAGGTCATAGATGACGCCGACGACGCGCCCGCCGCGGCTCTTGAAATTGCGCACCGCCGGCCACAGCGGAATGGTCCACGACGAATCCAGCAGCAGCAGAATGTCGCCGAAGCAACTGGGGCGTTGATCGAGGCGCCGCTGCGCCGGCGCGCTCGCCGCCTCCAGCCCGACGCTGCGGCGGAGTATCCGTCGCGGCGCGCGCAGGCAGCGCGCGAGCCCCCATTGCTCCGGGGGCGCGTAGAGGAACCGGCGCACCGGCGCAAAGGGCAGCAGGGTCGCGGTCGCGCGCAGGCTCGCGCGCCAGAGTCGGCGAAGCACCCCCGGGCTGTCGCCTTGCGGCAACTCGGCGGCCGCGATGCCCTGCTCCCCGGGCACCGCGTCGGGCACGCCCGCGCGCAGCTTGTCGCGCAGCACGGCGGTGGCATCGGCGACCACGAAGTGGCCGTCCTCGATGATCACCGGCACCATCCGGTAGCCGTGCGCGGCCGCAACCGCCTCGGCGTTGCGCAGCACGTTGCGCACGACCCGCTGGATGCCGGTGTTGAGATCGCTGTGATAGGTGTGCGTGCATTCGACGAAGATCGTCGGCCGCAGCGACTCCTCGTCCCACGTGAGCGGTGCCCGCGCCTCGGCCGGGCCCACCTCCGGCTGCCGGCGCGCATTCACTGCCTCGCCCAGCGCGCGCAGCGGCCGCGTGATGCGCCAGGATCGGCTTGCATACACCCGGTCGAGCAGTTCCTCGCGCCGTGCCAGGCGATCGCTGAACAGCGCGCCGGCCTCCACCGCGGTCTGCAATTCGGCCTGCAATGCGCGCGCCCGCCCACCGGCGGCCGTGATCTCGCCGACAAGCAGCTTCACCTGCCGCTGCGATTCGCCAGCGCGCTGTTCCGCGACGGCGGCGCGGGCGCCGTCCTGCTCGGCGCGCGCGAGCGCGGTGGCGGCCTGCTGCGCCGCCTGCGCGGCGCGCGCCTCGACCTCCGACAGGGATACCTGCGTCGCCGCGGCGCGCGCGCGCGCCTCGTCCGCCCCGCGCTCGGCCTCCTCCGCCGCCGCCTCCAGCGCCTGCGCGCGGGCCAGCGCCGCCTCCGCCCGCGCCTGCTCGCGGGTCAGCGCCTCGCGCGACTGCACTGCCCGGCCCTCGGCTTCCTGCGCGCGCAGAAAGGACTCCTGGTTTGCGTTCAGCGCGAATCCGTCGAACACGTTCGGCGGATAGCGAAACGCCGCCAGCAGCGCCTCCCGCTCCTGCGCCACGTAGAAGCGGTTGAGGCCGTCGGCATAGGCGAAGCGATAGTCGCGCCCGAGGACCAGATCCTCCCATTGCTCGTGGTTCTCCACCTGCGTGCCGGGCACCGTGGCCTCGATCACCAGGATCCACGGCCGCCATCGCTGCAGGTCGAGCCCCGCCAGCACGTCCTTCTCGGTCCCCTCCACGTCGACCTTCACGAAGTGGATGTCCGCCGGTGCGAACTGCGCGCAGATGTCGTCCAGCGTCCGCACCTCGACCCCGCTGGCCGTCACCGCAAAGCCGGCGTTGCGGTGCCGCTCCGCAACCTCCGCGTCGGTGGTGGACAGGCCGGTGTCGACGACGTCGTACAACGTGAGCATTCCTGGCCCCGCGCCAGCGGCGAGGCGCAGGTTCGTGTCCTCGGGCCGCTCGGCCACGAGCCGCTCGAAAAACGAAGCCGTCGGCTCAAGGTTGATGCCGCGCCAGCCGCGGAGATAGAAGGCCTTCGTCACCGAATACAGCGTCGGGTCGTTCGCGCCGACGTCGATGTAGAACCCCCTATCCACCCCGCGCAGCGCGCGCCAGAGCATAACGTCTTCAAAATTCTGCGCATAGGAAACGAAGGTCACGCCGGACCTCCTTCTCCCCGGCGGTGGGGCACGGTCAGCAGCGGTGGGGCAGCAGCTTGAACTCGGCAAGCTTGCCCGACATCACGAAGTCGCCGAAATCCATGTCAAGGTCATCCGCAACCCCGTTCTCCCAGTACCGAAGCGACACCTCGTAGTCCGGCTCCATGCTCTCCGGATTGCGGTCGAAAAAGGCGATGTGAAATCGTCCGCTCGGCAGTTTCGCGAGTGCCGGCCACTTGCTCTGCGTGCCGGCGCCCCAGCGCGTGATCACGATGGAGCTGTCCTGCGCCCCGTTCGCCGAGGTGCCGTCGAACAGCGGCAGCGCCAGAAACTTCTTCCCCGCCTTCGCCGCGCGGATCAGGGCTTCGGTATGCACCATCGGGAACAGCGTGCCCGCGGGCAGTGCCTTTATCATGTCCTCGGGCGTCGCGAAATGCGCCTCGCCCGGCTTGCCGGCGGCGGCCAGGGTCGCCGCCCCCGACAGGTCGCTCGTCACCGCCTGGTCGGTCGTCTGCTTCGTGCGAAAGCGCAGGTGCAGTCCGTCCTTGCTCTCCCAGGTCGTGTACTCGGAAATCATGTCGATGTCCTGGCCGTCGCGGTTGGTCAGCGTCATCTGCAGCCGCTGGCGCACCGCCCAGCCGTCGCAGGCGTCCATCACCTCGTAGGCCATCGTCCCGCTGGCCGCCGCGACCTCGGCGCTGCGGCTGCTCTCCATGTGCAGCTCATAGATCGCCCGATGCGCCGCGAGATCGGTCGCGGCGGCGGGGGCGGCGAGCCCGAACAGCAGCACCAGGGGCAGGCCAGCCCAGCCGGCGGGACGGCGCAGGCGCATGCGGCAGTCTCCTCAACGGGTCGCTCGTTCATAGGGGCAACCGCAGGTCAGCGCCAGCCGCGGGGTGCCGGTTCCCCTGCCCGTTCCCCGTGGCGGCTTAGGGCGGCGCCGCGCCCGCTAGCCGCTTGAAGAAGAACGTCGTGTCGCACGGCGATCCATCGGCGAAGCGTGCGTAGTCCGGGACGCAGCCGACCTCGGTCCACCCTCCGGCGCGATAGAGTCGTTCCCCGGCGCCGCCGGTCTGGGTATCGAGCACCAGCAGCGTGCGGCCGGCGTCGCGCGCGGCCTGCTCGGCGGCCGCCAGCAGGGCCGCGCCGATGCCGCGCCGGCGCGCCTCCGGACGGACTAGCATCTTGGCGAGATCGGCGCGGTGCGGCTGGTTCTGCGGCGCCGCGAACGCGAGCTGCACGGTGCCGACCAGCGTGCCGCCATGCCACGCCGCGATCAGCACCCGCTCGCCGCGCGCAACCGCGCGTGCCGTCTCGCGCCAGAACGCCCGCGCCGGCGCCATCGCCAGCGGCGCGAAGAACGAGACCGAGGCACCGGCATCGACGCAGGCCACCAGCACGCGCGCGAGCGGCACCTCCGCCGAGGCGGCGGCCGCCGCGTCCAGCGTCTGCACGACTGACTCACCCAGCGGCTTCGCGTAGCCGAACTCGATCGAGTTGGAACGATCGCCCAGCGCCCGGATAGCGCCCGCCCGCACATAGCTCCGGCCCTCGTAGAAGCGGTGGGCGCGGTCGAAGCGGGTGTCGCTCCAGAGCACGATGCGCGCCGCCCCGTGGGTGCCCGCGAAATCCTCTGCTGCCGCGGCGAGCGCATGCGCAAGCCCGGTGCCGCGCCAGGGCTGCGCCACGTACATCTTGGCAAGCTCCCAGGCGCCCTCCGCCGCCGGCCACGCGCAAACCATGCCGACCACGCGGCCCTCGGCCTCCGCCGCCCACACCGCACCGCCGCGGCCGGCGGCATAGGTGGCGAGGGTGTCAAGCTCCGGCACCTCCGCGCGATCCATGACGCAACCGGGATACTCGGCCCAGCAGGCGGCGATGAGTGCCATGAATCCGGCCGCGTCCGCGTCACGCCCCGGCCGCAGCGCCGGGCCGCCCATGCTCACCGCAGCGCGCCCACGAAGGCGGCGATGCGGCGGCAGCCCTCCTCCAGCGTCGCCGCGTCGGTCGCGTAGCTGATGCGCATGTAGGGACTCATGCCGAACGCCGCGCCGTGCACGGTGGCGACATGCGCCTCCTCCAGCAGGGCGCGGCAGAAATCCTCGTCGGTCTCGATCCGCACCCCGCCGGGGCTCATGCGGCCGAGGCAGCCGGCGATCGAGGGGAAGACGTAGAACGCGCCCTCCGGCCGGTGGCAGGAAATCCCCGGGATCGCGTCCAGCCGGTCCACGACCAGGTCGCGGCGGCGGCGGTAGATCGCGGCGCGCTCGGCAACGAGGTCCTGCGGCCCGTCCAGCGCAGCCACGGCGGCCGCCTGGCCCACGGTGGAGACGCCCGCGGTCACCTGGCCCTGCGTGTTCACCATCGCCCGGATCAGGTCGCGCGGCCCGGCGCCGAAGCCGATGCGCCAGCCGGTCATCGCGTAGGTCTTCGAGACGCCGGAGACGGTCAGCACCCGCTCCCGCAGCTCCGGCGCCACCGCCGCGAGCGTGGTCCGCGCGAACCCGTCATAGACGAGGTGCTCATACATGTCGTCCGACAGGATCCACACATGCCGATGCCGCGCCATGACTGCGGCGATCTCCAGCAGGTCCGCACGCCCGCAGGCGGCACCCGAGGGATTGTTCGGGAAGTTCAGCATCAGCCAGCGCGTGCGCGGGGTGATCGCGGCATCGAGGTCGGCCGGGCGCAGGCGGAACCCGTTGTTCTGCGGGCAGTTCACGAAAGTCGGCGTGCCGCCCACGACATGCGTCATCAGCGCATAGGCGGACCAGTACGGCGCCGGGATCAGCACCTCGTCGCCCGCCTCGACCGTCGCGAGCATTGCGTCGAACAGCACCTGCTTGCCGCCGTTGCCGACGACGATCTGCTCCACCGGGTATTCGAGCCCGTGATCGCGCAGGAACTTGCGCTGCACCGCCGCCTTCAGCGCCCGCGTGCCGTCCTGCGGCGGGTATCTTGTCTCCCCGCGCAGCGCCGCCTCATGCGCCGCCGCGATGGCATGCGGCGGGGTGGGGAAATCCGGCTCGCCGATCGTCAGCGTCACCACGTCCACCCCGGCGTCGCGCAGCGCGCGGGCGCGCACGCTCATCGCCACCGTGGGCGCGACGCGCGCGCGTTCCAGGCGGGAAGCGAAGCCGGGCATGCGCGTCAGTGCAGCCCTTCGCAGAAGGTCTGGATGCGCGCGCAAGCCTCGCGCAGGCTCGCCGTGTCGGTCGCATAGCTGATGCGGAAATGGCCCGGATAGACGAAGGCCGCGCCATGCACCGCCGCCACGCCCTGCTCTTCCAGCAGCGCGATGACGAAGCTCTCGTCGTCGGTAATCGCGGCGCCGCCCTCCGAGGTCTTGCCGATGCAGCCATGCATCGAGGGGAACACGTAGAACGCGCCTTCCGGCTTGTGGCAGACGATGCCGGGCGCGCGGTTCAGCATGTCCACGACGAGATCACGCCGCTCGCGATAGACCGCGACCATCTCGCCGATGAAGTCCTGCGGCCCGGTCAGCGCCGCCAGCGCCGCCGCCTGGCTGATGCTGCTCGTGTTGCTCGTAGACTGGCTCTGCAGCTTGTCCATCGCCTTGGTCATGGCAAGCGGCGCGCCCGCGAAGCCCAGGCGCCAGCCGGTCATCGCGTAGGCCTTGCTGCAGCCGTTCATCGTGATCGTGCGCTCGCGCAGCCGCGGTTCCACCTGCACGACCGTCGCCGGCCGGAACCCGTCATACGCCAGCTTCTCATAGATGTCGTCGGTGAAGATCCAGACGTCCGGGTGGCGCAGCAGCACGTCGCAGATGGGCCGCAGCTCCTCCGCCGAATAGGCGGCGCCGGTCGGGTTGCACGGGCTGTTCAGCATGAACCAGCGCGTGCGCTTCGTGATCGCCGCCTCCAGGTCCTCGGCGCGCAGCTTGAAACCGTGGTTCTGGCCGCAGGGGACGAACACCGGCGTGCCGTCGGCGAGCGTCACGATGTCCGGGTAGCTGACCCAGCACGGCGTCGGGATCACGACCTCGTCGCCCGCGTTCAGCGTCGCCAGCATGGCGTTGAAGATCACCTGCTTGCCGCCGGTGGAGACGATGATCTCCTCGGGCTTGTAATCGAGGCCGGAATCAGTGCGGAACTTGTCGGCGATCGCGCGGCGCAGCGCGGGCGTGCCGGCGACGTCGGTGTATTTCGTCTCGCCGGCCTGGATCGCGCGGACCGCCGCGTCCTTGACGAACTGCGGGGTGTCGAAATCCGGCTCGCCGGCGGAGAGGCTGATGATGTCGCGCCCGGCCGCTTTCAGCGCGCGCGCCTTGGTGGAGATGGCAATGGTCTGGCTCGGGCTGATCCGGTCCAGGCGTTCGGCGGTCAGGTGCATGGCAGAACTGCGCGGTTGCGGGCGAAGGGGGCGCACCCTAGTGCGCGCCGCCGGGGCCGGCAACCGGCGCGCGCGGCCGGGCCGGCATGCTATGGTGCAGCCGATGAGAGGCCACCGCCCGGACGGACCCCCCACGGCGAGCATGCCGGCCGACAGCGCCGCCCAGCTCGAAGCCGCGACACGCGCCTGCGCCGCCGCCGGCGCCCGGCTCACGCCGCTGCGGCGGAGCGTGCTCGCGCTTATTCTCGGCGCCGAAACCCCGCTCACCGCCTACCAGCTTCTCGACCGGCTGCGCGCGAGCCATGCCGGCGCGGTGCCGCCCACGGTGTATCGGGCGCTGGACTTCCTGCTCGACCAGAAGCTCATCCACCGGGTGGAGAGCCTGAACGCTTTCATCCCCTGCGTGGAGGGCGGCGCGCACCGGCACGAGGCGCAGTTTCTGATCTGCCGCCATTGCGGCAGCGTGGAGGAGATCGACGATGCCGCGGTCTCGGCGGCGCTGAACGCGGCCGCCGCGCGCGGCGGGTTCCGCGCCGATCACGCGGTGATCGAGATTACCGGGACCTGCGCTGCCTGTGCCGCCCGGACGGCGGCGGCCAGTCAGATCGCATAGCCCGTCAGATCGCGTAATCGGGCGGCGGCAGCATCTGGTCCATGGTCAGCGCCGGCAGGTCGACGAGCTTCGGCCCCACCGGGCGCGCCGGGACCCCCACCACGGTCGTATGGGGCGCTACCGGGTCGAGCACGATCGAGCCCGCGCCGACCTTCGCCCCCTCGCCCACCTCGATATTGCCCAGCACCTTGGCGCCGGCGCCGAGCAGCACCCCGCGCCGGATCTTCGGGTGGCGGTCGCCGCATTCCTTGCCGGTGCCGCCGAGCGTGACCCCTTGCAGCAGCGACACGTCATCCTCCACCACCGCCGTCTCGCCGATCACGAGGCCGGTGCCGTGGTCGATCATGATGCCGCAGCCCAGCCGCGCCGCGGGATGGATGTCGATCCCGAGCACCTCCGCCGAGCGGCTCTGCACGTGGTTGGCGAAGTGCTGCCGGTCGCGCCGCCACAGCCAGTGGCTCACCCGATAGGCCTGCAGCGCCAGGAAGCCTTTGAAGAACAGGAACGGCGTCACGAGGTCGGGGCACGCGGGGTCGCGGTCGCGCACCGCCGTCAGGTCGGCCGCCGCCGCCTCCACGATGCGCGGGTCGGCGTCGAACGCCTCGGCCACCAGCGCGGTCAGCGCCGCGGCCCCCACGTCCTCGTCGCCCAGCTTGCGGCCGAGCCGGGTCGCCAGCGCATCGCCGAAGCTCGCGTGACGCAGCAGCGCGGCCGTGACCGACGGGCCCATCAGCGCATCGCGCTCCGCCGCCTCCACCGCCTCGCGGCGCAGCGTGGCCCAGAGCGCACCCAGGTCGTCCGCGCCGTCGCGCTCGCACAGCGCAGGCCCGCTCGGAAGCATGAGTGCCGCTGGCGCGGATCGGTTCTGTGGCATGGCCGTCTCCAGGTGTCGGTTACGACATAGGGCGGGACGGCCGGGCCGCCACCCCCACCCCTGCAACCCTCGGCCCCTCAGGCGGTCGCCGCCAGCCGCTTGCGGTAGCCGAAGGAGCGTTCGATGCGGCCCAGGATGTGCTCGCCGGCGCTGACCGGCGGGTAGCGGCAGTCCGCCTCCGCCACCCCGAGCGCCCGCGGATCGACCACCGCCTTGAAATCCGGGTCGTAGAAGGTCGCGATCGAGAAGCGCTCGCGCCCCGAGCGGTTGACCACGCGATGCGGCGTGGAGGCGTAGCGATCGTTGGTCCAGCGGCCGAGCAGGTCACCCGCGTTCACCACCAGCGTGCCGGGAATCGGGGTCGCCGGAATCCACGCCCTGCTCGCGCGATCCAGCACTTCGAGGCCGCCGTTGTCGTCCTGCCAGAGCAGCGTGATGCAGCCGAAATCGGTGTGCGGGGCCACGCCGAACACGTCCGCCTCCGCCATCGGCGGCTGTGGCGGGTAGTAGATGATCTGCGTGCGCTGCAGCCGCTTGCGATACCTGTCGGCAAAGAAGTCCGGCGCGACGCCGAGCGACACGGCCACGCCGCGCATCAGGTCCGCACCGCACGCCCCCAGCGCGTCGTAATAGGCCGAGAGTGCCGCGCGAAACGCCGGCATCTCCGCCGGCCAGTTGTTCGGGCCGCGCAGCTTCTCACCGGCCAGCACGTCGGGATCGTCCTCCGGCAGTTCGAGACCGATGCTGAAGAACTCCTTCTGGTCGGGGTGCTTCGCCTCGTACATCAGCGCATCGCCCAGCGCGTTGAAGCCGCGATGGCGGGCATTCACCGCCGCCCGCCGCTTCACCTCCAGCGGCAGATGGAAAAAGTGCCGCGCCTGCTCCGCCGCCGCGTCGATGATCGCCGCCGGCACGCCGTGCCCGGCGACGTAGAAGAAGCCGCGCGCGGTGCATGCCTCCCGGATGGCCGTCGCGGCGGCCTCCGTTGCGGCTGCGTCATGGCGGCGCAGGCCGGCGATGTCGATGATCGGGATCGTCATGGCAGCGCGTCTCTCCGCTCTCCCGCAATGCTTACAACCCCGCGCACGTCATGCAACATCGCCATGCAAGCCGTGCGCTGGGCGCGTATCCAAAGCCGCGCGGGTGGGGAGATGGCAATGACAATCGCATTCACGCGCCGCCAGGCCCTGGCGACGCTCGCCGTTGGCGCCACGGCACTGTCCGGCCGGGCCCGCGCCGCCGAGGATGTGCTCGCGCATGTGAAATCCTCCGGCGAGCTGCGCGTCGGCACGGAGACGTTCTTCGCCCCGTTCGACTTCATGGATGCCGGCGAGCACAAGGGCCTCAACGTCGACCTGTTCGCCGAGATCGCCAAGGAGATGGGTGTCAAGCTCACCTGGGTCGACCTGCCATGGGACAGCGTGCTGCCGGGGCTGGAGGCCGGGAAGTTCGACATGGTCGCGGGGCCGGCCACGATCACCAAGGCGCGGATGGCGCGCTACCGCTTCTCGGTGCCGATCGCGGACGCGACGGTGGCGCTGCTGAAGAACGCGCGGGAGAAGGATCTCACGAAGCCCGAGGACATTTCCGGCAAGGTGGTCGGATCGGGCAAGGCGACGGCGCAGCTCGCGCAGTTGCGCGACTATGCCGCGAAGCTACCGAAGCCGCCGACCATCCGCGAGTTCGTCGATTTCAACACGGCCTATGCCGACCTCGCCGCCGGGCGCATCGTCGCGGTTGCCAATTCGCTGCCCAACATCGCCTATGTGGCGAAGCAGCGGCCGGACGTGTTCGCCGTGGTGCAGCCGCCGTTCGGGCTGAAAAGCTATTTCGGCTATATCGGCCGCAAGGATCCGCAATACGCGAGCCTGATGGATACCGTGGACGGCCTGATTCTGAAGATGAAGAAGGACGGCCGGCTGGAAGCGATGCAGAAGAAATGGTTCGGCGTGGTGTTCGACACGCCCGACCAGGTGCCGACGCCGAACGTCTGAACCCTGATCGGGGCGGCTCGGCATGACGTGGCGCTATGTCGAGCTGCTCGCGATCGGCGCCGCGGTCACCGCCGGCGTCAGCATCGTCGCGATCCTCCTCGGACTCGGGCTCGGCGTCCTCGTGTGCAGCGCATCGCTCGCGCGCAGCGGTGCCGTGCGCGCCGCAGGCCGGCTCTATATCAGCTTCTTCCGCGGCTCGCCGCTGCTCGTGCAGTTGCTGATGATCTACTACCTGCTGCCCGCCGCCGGCATCAACGTGCCGAGCCTCGTCGCCGCGGTGCTCGGGCTCGCGCTCTGCACCGCCGCGTACCAGGCCGAGAACCTGCGCGGCGGCTTTTTGAGCGTCGCACCGGGGCTGATCGAGGCCGCGCAGATGCTCGGCATGGCGCCGTGGCGCATCCTGCTGCGCATCCGGCTGCCGATCGCGTTGCGCCTGACGCTGCCGGCGGTGCTGAACGAGGCGATCATGATCCTGAAAGCCTCGTCACTGGTCTCCGTCGTCGGCGTCGAGGAGCTGACGCGCTCGGCGCAGAACCTCGCCACCAGCACCTACCGGCCGATCCCGATCTATGCCGCGGCGGGCGCGTTCTATCTGATCCTCAACCGGCTGCTCGCCGGCGGTGGCGGCGTGCTGCGGCGGATGCTCGGATGAAGTTCGATGTCGGGCTCATCCTGTCGTGGATTCCCGCGGCGCTCGCCGGGCTGGAGATCACGATCGCGGTGTGGCTCGCCGGCGGCCTGTGCGCGCTGGCGCTCGGCTTCGGCGTCGCCGCCGCGCGCCGCTTCGGCGGCGCCCTCGTCGATCGCGCGCTCACGCTCTACGTCGCCTTGATCCGCGACACGCCGTTCCTGATCCAGCTTTTCCTGCTCTACTACGGGGGACCCTTCGTCGGCCTGGAGCTGGAACCCTATCAGGCCGGGCTGATCGGACTCACGGTCTACGGCAGCGCCTATTTCGCCGAGATCATCCGCGCAGGGTTCGAGGCGGTGCCGGTGGGGCATCAGGAGGCCGCGATCTGCGCCGGGCTCACGCGGGCGCAGATGGTCCGCCGCATCCTGCTGCCCGAGATGGCGCTGCTCGTGCTGCCGCCCGTGGTGAACATGCAGATCCTGCTGCTGAAGGAGACCGCCGTGCTCTCTATCGTCACCGTGCCGGAGCTGACGATGACACTGACCTCGCTCGGCTCGGAGCATTTCGCCTTCGCCGAGGCGCTGTCGCTGCTCGCCGGCCTCTACTGGGTGCTGGTGGAAGTCACCGGCGCACTCGGCCGCTTCGCCGAGCGCCGCCTCGCCCGCCTCAGCTTCGCCGCCTGATGGCCGCGGCGCTGCAGGTCCGCCGGCTCGGCAAACGCTTCGGCGCGCATGCGGTGCTGCGCGAGATCGACCTCGCGGTGCGCGAGGGCGAGGTCACCTGCATCGTCGGTCCCTCCGGCTCCGGCAAGAGCACGCTGCTGCGCTGCATGGCGTTCCTGGAGGCACCGAGCGAAGGCGAGATCACCGTCTATGGCGCGCCGCTCGGCTTCCGGGTCACGGAATCAGGCGAGCGGCAGCGCCTGCCCGACAGCGACGTGGCGCGGGTGCGGCGCAACATCGGCATGGTGTTCCAGCAGTTCAATCTCTGGCCGCACATGACCGCGCTGGGCAACGTCGCCGAGGCGCTGCGCCAGGTGCGCCGCCTGCCGCGGCGGGAGGCGGAGGCGCGGGCGATGGCGCAGCTCGCCAAGGTCGGGCTGGCTGAGCGGGCGCGGCACTATCCCTCGCAGCTCTCCGGCGGCCAGCAGCAGCGCGTCGCGATCGCGCGGGCGCTGGCGATGGAGCCGCGCATCATGCTGTTTGACGAGCCGACCTCCTCGCTCGATCCGGAGCTGACCGGCGAGGTGCTGAACGTGATGCGCGAGCTGGCGCGCGCGGGGATGACGATGGCGGTGGTCACCCACGAGATCGGCTTCGCCGCCACCGTCGCCCAGCACATCGTGTTTCTCGACGACGGCCGCATCCTGCTGGAAGGCACGCCGCAATCGGTGTTCGCGCAGCCGTGGCATCCGCGGCTGGCGCAGTTCCTGGAAACCTACATCGACCGCGGCGCCGCCGTGCTGCTGCAGGGGGCGCCCGCCTGATGCGCTAGAACGGGATGAGTTCGCTCACGCTCACTCAACCCGTTCCAGGTCTTTGATTTGAGAGCATGATTCAGACCTCCGGCGATTCCGCCTCCGGTCATCATGCTCTAGCGCCAGTGGAGGGAATCCAGACCCAGGCGTTGCCGCGCCAGGCCCAGTGGCCGTACACGTCGTGGGGCCAGTGCGGCCGCATCGCCACGTAGCGGCCGGGATTCCATACCTAGCCGCCGCGCGCCCACTGCCAGTGCCGGGGCCCCCAGGCGTAGTGCGGCCCCGGCGGCGGTGGCGGCGGCAGCTCGCCGCGCAGCGGCGGCACAACGGCGTACGGCGCCGCAGAACATCCGGGCGGTGCCGCGAAGCACCGCCCTCCTGCCAATCCAGCATCGTTACTCCTTCAGATGTCGGCGTAGGTCCGGGTCTCGGCCGCGGCGCCGGGATGCGTCAGGGCGCCCAGATAGGCCGGCCCGACGGTCTGCATGTAGCGCCACAGCGCGCCGCTGCCGAACGCACCCGGCCGCGGCTTCCAGGCGGCGCGGCGCTCGGCCAGCTCGCTCTCCGACAGCGCCACGTCCAGCGTGCCGGCGACGGCGTCGAGGATGATGCGGTCGCCGTTGCGCAGCAGCGCGATCGGGCCGCCCACCGCCGCCTCGGGCCCGACATGGCCCACGCAGAAGCCGCGCGTGGCGCCGGAGAACCGGCCGTCGGTGATCAGCGCCACCTGCTCGCCCATGCCCTGGCCGTAGATCGCGCTGGTCGTGGACAGCATCTCGCGCATTCCCGGCCCGCCCTTCGGCCCCTCGTAGCGCACGACGATCACGTCGCCTGGCTTGTAGGCGCGCGCCTGCACCGCGGCGAACGCATCCTCCTCGCAGTCGAAGCAGAGTGCCGTGCCCTCGAAGCGCAGGTCCTTGATGCCGGTGACCTTCACCACCGAGCCCTCGGGTGCGAGGTTGCCGCGCAGTTCCACCAGCCCGCCGGTGGGTTTCAGCGCGCGGCTGACCGGATAGACCACGTCCTGGTCGGTCGGGAACACGACGCTCGCGTGGTTCTCGGCGATCGTCCGCCCGGTGACGGTCATGCAGTCGCCGTGCAGCAGCCCGGCGTCGAGCAGCGCCTTGATGATGACCGGGATCCCGCCGATGCGGTGCACGTCGTAGGCCACGTATTTGCCGGCGGGCTTGAGGTCGGCGATGTACGGCGTGCGCTTCATGATCGCGGCCACGTCCTGCAGCGTGAAGCGGATGCCGGCCTCGTTCGCGATCGCCGGCAGGTGGAGCGCGGCGTTGGTCGAGCCGCCGGTCGCAACCACCAGCACCGCCGCGTTCTCCAGCGCCTCGCGCGGGGCGATGTCGCGCGGGCGGATGCGCCGCTCGATCAGGTCCATCACCGCGCGGCCCGACTCCACGGCGAAGTGGTCACGCTCCTCGTACGGCGCCGGTGCGCCGGCCGAGCCGGGCAATGCAAGCCCGATACCCTCGGAGACCATCGCCATCGTGTTGGCCGTGAACTGCCCGCCGCAGGCGCCGGCCGAGGGGCAGGCGACGCATTCCAGCTCATGCAGCTCGGCGTCGGACATCTTCCCCGCCGCGTGCTGGCCCACCGCCTCGAACACATCCACCACGGTCACGTCGCGGCCGTGGAACCTGCCGGGGAGGATCGAGCCGCCGTACATGAACACGCTCGGCACGTTCAGGCGCAGCATCGCCATCATCATGCCCGGCAGCGACTTGTCGCAGCCGGCGAGCGCCACGAGCGCGTCGTAGCAATGGCCGCGCACGGTCAGTTCCACCGAATCCGCGATCACCTCGCGCGACACGAGCGAGGACTTCATGCCCTCGTGCCCCATCGCGATGCCGTCGGTGACGGTGATGGTGGTGAACTCGCGCGGCGTGCCCCCAGCCTCCGACACGCCCTTCTTCGCCGATTGCGCCTGGCGCGAGAGCGCGATGTTGCAGGGTGCCGCCTCGTTCCACGAGGTCGCGATGCCGACCAGCGGCTGGTCGATCTCGTCCTCGGTCAGTCCCATCGCGTAGTAGTAGCTGCGATGCGGCGCACGGTCGGGGCCGACGGTCACGTGGCGTGACGGCAGCCGCGACTTGTCCCAGCGCTTCGCTGACATGGCGTTGTTCCTCCGGCGTTCGGCGGGGGCGCAGACTAGGCGCGGCGCGCCTCGGGCAGCAAGGCACGCGCCCGGGCGCCGGAGCCGCGCGCGGCGGCAAGTCCGCAAGCCATGGCAACGCTGGCCAAACTTTCACGGAACCGTTATGTTCAAGTTCATAAATCGGCATTCAGGCGCGCAGGCCGACCGGCACGGCGTCGCGGAGGGGAGGCGGCGTGAGCGGCAAGACGTATGTCTGGGTTCCGCTGGGTTCCGGCGCGTGGAGCGACCCGAAGGACTGGGAACAGACCGATCCGCCGATCCCCCCGCCCGGCCTTCCCACGCCGGCCGGCCCGCCGGGGGCGAGCGACATCGCATACATCGACACTGACGCCTCCGTCTCCGGCGACGGAAGCGCGAGTATTCTCAGCGTCGACCTTTCCACCGTCACCTTCACCGGCAACATCAGCGCCGACCGGGTTTTCGTCGTCGCCAGCACCACCGCCCCCGCCACACCGGCCGAGGTGATCGTTTCCGGCGGCCTGCTCAGCACCACGAACGAACTTTCCGTCGGCTTCGACGCGACGCTCGAAGTCACCGACGCCGGGACCGCCGACGGGCCGGCGAGCGCGGGCGCCTCCGCCCAGTTCGACAACTACGGCTTGGTGACACTGACCGACACCAGTCGCATCGATTCGAACACCTTATTCGACTTCGGCACGCTCGCCATCACCAGCGGCCTCGTCGATGTCGGCACCATGGAGGTCGCCAGCTTCGACGATCCCGGCGGCGGTCCGGAATCCGGCAGCCTCGACATCGCGGGCGGCGGCAGCCTCACCGACACGCTCGGCATCATCGGCAACAGCCAGACCGACGACAGCGCCGTTACCCTCACCGGCGGCAACTGGGACAATCTGCAACTGCTGATCGGCTCCGCCGCCGCGGCCACGGTGAGCGTCAGCAACGACTCCACCGTCACTGTCGGCGGCGGCTTCACCGTCGTGGCCCAGGTGCCGGAGGCGCTGGGCGTCGGGGAAGGCGTCTTCGGCACCGGCGGCCTGCAACCCGGCCACGGCACGCTCAGCGTGGACGGCGTCGGCAGCCGCGTCAGCGTCACGGGCGATGTCGCGATCGGGCATGGCGGCGCGGGCTTCGTCACCCTCGCCAACGGCGGGCTGCTCGATGCCAGCGGCTCGCTCGACGCGGCCAACGGCACCGGCAGCAGCGCCGCCATCACCGTCACCGGCGGCGGCGCCCTGTTCCAGATCGGCGCCGGCGCCACGGTCGGCGACTCCGGCGCCGCCACGCTCACCGTCGACAGCGGCGGTTCCTTCACGGTCGCGGACTCGCTCGACGTCGCCGCCTCGGCGGGCAGTTCCGGGAGCATCGTCATCGACGGCGGGCTGCTCACCGTCGCCGCCGACGCCAGGCTCGGCGACGGCGGCGACGGCAGCCTCACGCTCTCCGCCGGCGGCACGGTGCAGATCATCGGCACGCTCACCGAAGGTGTGCAGAGCGGCAGCAGCGGCACGCTGCTTGCCGACGATCCGGCGGATCAGTTCTCCATCGGCGGCGACTGGACGATCGGCGTCGCGGGCGCGCATTCCGACACGTTGCAGGGCGGGCTCTCGGCCGATGTCAGCGGCGCGCTCGCGCTCGGTGCGCAAAGCGGCGGCGCCGGCACGCTGACGCTCAGCGGGCTCTCCAGCACGCTCAGCGTCGAGGGTGCCACGCTCGCCGTGGGCGGCGGCGGCACCGGCTCGCTGCACCTCGCCGACGGTGCGTCGCTCTCGGCCTTTTCCGCGTCCCTCACCGCCGGCGCGAGTGCGGGGGCCACCGGCGTGATCGCGCTCGACGGCGCGAACAGCACACTGACCATCGGTCACGATCTCACGCTCGGCGATGCGGGCGCCGGCACGATCGACGTCGCCGCCCGCAACACCCTTGTCCTCGGCGACGGCGCGTTCGTGCTCGGCGCCGCGGCGACCGGCGCGGGCGTGCTCAGCATCGCGGGCGACGGCAACAGCCTGACCGTTGCCGCCGACGCGACGATCGGCGCGGCAGGCAGCGGCTCGGTGGACCTGCAGGCCGGCACCACGCTCGACGCCAGCTCGGGCAACATCGTGCTCGGCGCGCAGGCGCATGCCGCCGGCACCATCACGCTCGGCGGCAGCGCCGCCGAAGCGACGACCATGGCGCTGACGGTCGGCGGCGGCGGCGCGGGCATGCTCGGCATCGGCGCCGATGCGACGGTGGATGCGAGCGGCGATGTGCGCGTCGGCGCCAGCCTCGGCGGCGGCGGCACGCTCACCGTCGCGAGCGGCGCCGAGCTTTCGGTCGGCGGCAATCTCACGGTGGGTGACGGCGGGCAGGGCTCGCTCGACGTCAACGGCGGCTCGCTCGACATGGCCGGCGCGGGCGACCTCGTGATCGGCAACGTCGCCAGCGCCAATGCCGACGTGACGATCGCGCACAGCACGATCGACTTCGGCAACATCGTGAAGGTCGGCAATGCCGGCACGGCGACGCTGTCGGTCAGCACCGGCGGCTCCATCGACGCAGTCACGATCGCGATCGGCAGCGGATTCAACGGCAACGGCGCCTTCGTGCTCGACGGCACCGGGGCGGCGGCGAGCAGCAACATGCTCACCGTCGGTGGCGACGGCGTGGCCTCGCTGGAAGTCACCGACAAGGCGGTGCTGAGCACGAGCGGCAACGCTTCCATCGCAACCGCATCGACGCCGGTCCAGCAGGCGGTCTCGGTCGGCTCGAAGGGCATCTGGTCGGTCGCCGGCGTGCTCGACATCGGCAAGTCGGGTGCCGCGCAGGTGGTCGTGGACAGCGGCGCGAACGTGGCCGCGCCGACGATGATCATCGGCGATGCCGCCGGCGCGGAGGCATCGCTCGCGGTCTCCGGGGCGAGCGGCAGCACCACCTCCGAAGTCGGGTTCGGCACGCTGCTCGTCGTCGGCAAGTCCGGAAGCGGCACCCTGACCATCGCACAAGGTGCCAGCGCGGACGCGGGTGCCGCACACACCGGCACGGTGGAGATTGCGCTGAGCGCGAGTGCGAGCGGCGGCATCACGCTGAGCGATTCCGGCTCGGTGCTGACAACGGCGCTGCTGACCGTGGGCGGCGGCAAGACCGCCGCGGGCGGCACCGGCACGCTCGCGATCGGCGCCGGCGCCGTGGTCGCGGCGGACACGGTGACGGTGTGGGGCAGCGGCGTGGTGGCGCTCAGCGGCGGCACGCTCGACCCCGATCCGGTCAGCAACGCCGGCAGCATCGGCGGCTTCGGCACCGTCGAGGGCGCGGTGGCCAACACCGGCACCATCACCGCGCACGACGGCACGTTGCTGCTGACCGGCGCGGTGGACGGCGCCGGCCGCCTCGGCGTCCAGGCCGGTGCCACGCTGGAGTTGCAGCAGGCCGTTGCGGCAACGCAGACCATCGCCTTCGCCGGCGGTGCGCTGGTGCTCGACGACCTCGCCGCCGCGCAGGGTACGCTGGAAGACTTCGCCACCGGCGACCGGATCGTGCTCAAGGACGTCGTGGCCGACGGGGGCAGCTTCGCCGGCGGCGTGCTGACGCTGACCGAGGGCGGCAGCACGGTCGGCACGCTGGCACTCGCCGGCAGCTACGGCGCCGACGGTTTCCGCGTCCAGAACAGCGTGGGCACGACGGAGGTGACCGTCCCCTGCTTCGCCGCCGGCACCCGCATCGCGACCGCGACCGGCGAGGTGCCGGTGGAGCGGCTTCGCGCGGGCGACGTGGTGCGGCTCGCGGACGGTGGCCGCGCCGTGGTGCGATGGGTGGGACACCGCCGGGTCGCGTGCCGGCGCCACCCGCGCCCGCAGGATGTCATGCCGGTGCGCGTGCGGGCGCACGCCTTCGGGTTCGGCCATCCGACGGCCGATGTGCGGCTGTCGCCGGACCACGCGGTGTTCGCCGACGGCGTGCTGATCCCGATCCGCTACCTGCTGAACGGCGCGACCATCGTGCAGGAGTTCGTCGCCGCGATCACCTACTGGCATGTCGAACTGGCGCGCCACGCGGTCCTGCTCGCGCAGGGCCTCGCCGCCGAAAGCTATCTCGACACCGGCAACCGCGCCGCATTCGCGAACGGCGGCGCGGCTGCGATGGCGCACCCGGACTTCGCGCGCGGCCGCTGGCGCCACCTCGGCTGCGCGCCGCTGGTGATGGCGGGCGCGGAGCGTCAAGCGGTGCGCCGCGCCGTGCTGGAGCAGGCGATCGCGCTCGGCCACCGGCTGACGGGCGATGCGGCCATCACGCTACGCGCGGCCGGCCGCGACATTGCACCGCTGCGCCACGGCCCGTCGCTTCGCTTCGCGCTGCCACGCGGCTCGCGGCGCGTCCACCTCACGTCGCGGTCATGGGTCCCGGCCGAGACGGATCCCGCCAGCGACGATCGCCGCCGCCTGGGCGTCGCGGTAACGTGGCTCGCCTTCGACGGCGCGCGCGTGCCGCTCGATGATCCGCGGCTCGGCGCCGGCTGGCACGCCGCGGAACCGGACTGGCGCTGGAGCGATGGCGACGCCGCCATCGCAACGCAGGGCGCGCGCACGCTCAGCGTCGGGCTGGCGATGACCGGGCGCTATTGGCTACGGGCAGGACGGGACGGCGAGCGCGTGTCAGCCAGCGTCGCATGACTCCTGGGCCCGCATCGCGAGCGCGATGGCGCGGGGCAGATAGATCGTCACCACCGTGCCGTCGCCGGGGCGGCTCGTGATCGTCGTCGCGCCGCGGGACTGCTTGACGAAGCCGAAGACCGCGCTGAGTCCCAGGCCGGTGCCCTTGCCGGGCTGCTTGGTGGTGAAGAACGGCTCGAAAGCGCGGGCGAGCACGTCGGGCGGCATGCCGATACCGGTATCGGCGACCGCGAGCGCCACGAACTCGCCCACCAGCCCTTCGTGCTCGCCGTGCAACGTGACGTTGCGTCCCTCGATGCGCAGCACCCCGCCCTGCGGCATCGCGTCGCGCGCGTTCACCACCAGGTTGAGAATCGCCATCTCGGTCTGGCCCATGTCCGTCTTGACCGGATGCAGATCGGGCGCGAGCTGGACCTGCAGCGTGATCGTCGGCCCCACGGCCTGGCGCAGCAGGACCTCCATGTCGGCAAAGACGCTGCGCAGGTCGAACGGCCGCACGACCAGGGGCTGCTTGCGCGCGAAGCTGAGCAGCGAGGCGACCAGATCCTTGCCCCGCAGCCCCGCCGCCAGGGCGCTCTCAAGCCGCGCCCGAGTACGGGTGTCGTCGGGTTGGCCGCAGACCAACTCGAGGTTCGAGAGCATGATCGCGAGCAGGTTGTTGAAGTCGTGCGCGACGTTGCCGGTGAGTTGGCCCAGCGACTCCATCTTCTGCGCCTGCCGCAGTTCGTTCTCGACCGTGGCGCGACGCTGTGCTTCGGCGCCGAGGCGCACGAGTGCCGCCGCCTCGCTCTGCGCACGGCGCAGCGCCAGCAACGTGGTGAAGAACAGCGCAATGCTCGCGGCGCCGATCAGGCCAAGATAGGCGCCGAGGCGGGCGAACCACGGCATCAGCGCCGCCTCACGCGTCATCGCGAACACGACCGCCACCGGATAGCGGTCGCTCTTGCGGAATCCGTAGAGCCGCCTCACGCCGTCATCCGCGGAGGTGAGCCACAGGCGGCCTTCGCGACGCGCCGCAATTGCCTCCAGCAACGGCCGCGCATCCGGCAGGGCGGCGGTGTCGGTCGGCATCGGCTCGCGTGCCAGGATCTCGCCGTCCAGGCGAATCAGGGCCGTGATATGCGCCCCTGGCGGGACCGCGCGGCGGAAGAAGTTGCTGAAGAAGTCCGCGGCCACCGCGATCGCGATCACGCCGTCGAACTGCCCGTCGGTGCCGAGGCGCGCCCGGCTGAATGCGAAGGACTCCCGGCCGCTCGCGCGGTCGCGCTCGGCGCGGCCGACATAGGTGCCGCCGAAACCGCCGCTGGCGGCGCGGAAGAAATCGCGGGCGGAGACGTCGGTTCCGGCCACCCATTCGGAAGCGCCCGCGCGCACCCGCCCGTTCGCGTCGACCAGCCAGATCGCCGCGATTGGCCGGCGATCGTGCTCGGCGCGCATCAAGGCGGCGGCGATGTCGGGCGCGTGGGCGATCTGGTTCCAATCACGCCCGGAGATCAGCGTATCAATCTTGTCGAGCACCAGATCCTGGGTCTCGAGCACCCGCTCCGCATGCTCATAGAGCACGTCGACGACGCGATGCACGGTCGTCTCCGCCTCGTCCGCGACCTTGCGGTAATTGATCCACGCCAACGTTCCGATGACGAGGAACGGCAGCACGAGGCAGGCCACGAGCAGCAGCCGGAGCACGCCGGCCAGCCGCTCCACCCCGCGCGCGGTGGCACGCGCTTCGTCTGCGACCGCGGTCGCGATCGCCAAATCAGGAACCAAAACAGACATCCGATCGTCGCCGCCTGACTATTGACGGCCGGCACCCGAAAGTCACTCTCTTTGCCAACAAGGCGCCAAAGAAAATCGATTCACATCGCGCCGGCATTTTGATCGGCGTGCGCTTCGAAACACGCCGCGGGGCACGCGGTTCATGCCTTGCGTTCCCAACCACTTGCGGTCTGCTGCCAGTAGGTCAATGCGTGGCCTCCGGCCTTGGCCGTGCGCCAGCGTTCCCGCGCCGCAGCCACGGCCGCCGGGTCGCGGCCGTCGAAAAGGTCGAAGACGCGCGCAAACTCCCCGAGGCGCGAGCTCGTTGCGCCGTCGAGCAGAAACAGGAAACGCGCCCCGTTGGGCGCGGCATCATCGGTGGCGAGCCAGATCGGCTGCATCTCGGCCTGCCCGATGGCCCGCGTGCCGTGCGGCAGCCAGTCCGGCGAGGGGCACAGCCAGAGCGCGGCGTCGAGCGCGGCGACGCGCTCATCGCTGCCGCACACCACCACCGCACGCTCGCCTGCCGAGAGCGTGCGGCCCAGGAGTTGCGGCAGCGCCTGGTCGGGGCCGGTGCGCAACAGGTGGTAGAAACCGATCTCCGCCAAATTTTCCTATATCATATGCGCTATGTCAGATCGCCGACCTCATGCCTCGCAGGTGTCGGCCACCAGCCGGTCCAGCAGCCGCACGCCGTAGGCGGTCGCGCCCTTCGGCACCATTGGCGCGTCCTTGCCGGACCACGCCATGCCGGCGATGTCGAGATGCGCCCACGGCTTGCCGTTGACGAACCGCTGCAGGAACTGCGCCGCCGTCACCGCGCCCGCGGGGCGGCCGCCGATGTTCTTCATGTCGGCGATGTCGCTCTTGATCAGCTTGTCGTACGCATCGGCCAGCGGCAGGCGCCACACCCGCTCCCCGCTCGCCTCGCCCGCCGCGTGCAGCGCCGTCGCCAGCACGTCGTCGTTGGCGAACATGCCGCCGATCTCGTGCCCCAGGCTGATCACCATCGCCCCGGTCAGCGTCGCCAGATCGACGATCCAGCGCGGCGCGAAGGTCTGCTGGCAGTACCAGAGCACGTCGGCGAGCACGAGCCGGCCCTCGGCGTCGGTGTTGATCACCTCCACCGTCTGCCCCGAGTAGGTCTTCACCACGTCGCCCGGCCGCTGCGCGGAGCCGGAGGGCATGTTCTCCACCAGCCCGACCAGCCCCACCGCGTCCACCTTCGCCTCCCGCCCGGCCAGCGCCGCCATGAGCCCGATCACGGTGCCCGCGCCGGCCATGTCCCACTTCATGTCCTCCATGCCGGCGGCCGGCTTGATGGAGATGCCGCCGGTGTCGAACGTCACCCCCTTGCCCACGAACGCCACCGGCCGGTCGTGCTGCCCCTTCCGATGCCGCCCCGCGCCGTTCCAGTGCATCACCACCATGCGCGGCTCGTTCACGCTGCCGCGCGACACGCCGAGCAATGCGCCGAAACCAAGCTCCTCCATCTGCCGCGGGCCGAATACGTCCACGGTCAGGCCCCGCTCGCGCAGCGCCTCGCAGCGATGGGCGAGTTCCGCGGGGGTGAGCACGTTGGGCGGCTCGCTCACCAGGTCGCGGGTCAGGAACACGCCCTGCGCCACCGCCTTCAGCCGCGCCCAGGCAGCCTCGGCCGCGCCGGTGTCGTCCACGAGCAGGGCGAGATGGGCGAGGCGCGGCTTCTCCTCCGCCTTCTCGGTGGTGCGGTAGCGGTCGAAGCGGTAGCTGCGCAGCACCGCCCCCATCACCAGATGCGCGGCCAGCGCCGGCGCCAGCCCGTTGCCGGCGACGGTCACCCGCTCCTCGCGCGCGAGCTGGGCGATGGCCTGCCCGCCCGCCTCCTCGATGCCGAGCTGCGTCAGATCGGCCTCACGCCCGAGCCCGATCGCGACCACGCGCGAGATTCCCGCGCCGGGGGCGAGCACCAGCGCGCTCTGGCCCTTCTTGCCCGCGAACTCCGCCACCGCGAGCGCGCGGCTGATGGCGCCGCCGGTCGCCGCATCGAGCCCCTGCCACCCCACCGCCTCGCCCGCCTTGCCTTCCGCGACCGGCAGCACGAGGGCGCCAGCGGTCGGCAGGGCGGGACGGGTGATGTTGACATCGAGCATGAAGGGTCTCCGCGGAACAGGTTCGTGCGCGGAGACTGTAGCAGGGGGCGCCGCGCTTGCCAGCGCGGGCGAGCGCGGCGGCCGCGGGGATCAAGACGAAATAGGAATGTTCTGATTTCGACAGAAGACGTTGGCGGGATCGAACTGCCGCTTCAGGGCGGCGAGGCGCGGAAAATTCAGGCCATACGCCGCGCGCACCCGCGCCGCACCCTCCTCGCCGAGATTGTTGGCATAGACCCCGCCGGTCGCGAACGGCGCGAGCGCGGTCCAGAAGTCGCGCGCCCAGCGCAAGTTCGCCGCATCCTCCGCCGGATCGTCCCAGATCGCGATCGCGAAGCAATCGTAGGCGGCGTCGCGGTGCGCGTAGGCGGTCGCGTCCGGCGCCACGCGCGCGACGGCGCCGCCCACCTGCTGCAGCACCGCGAGCGCGCGCGACGAAGGCGCCCCGACGTACGCGCCCAGCATCGCCTCGATCGCCGGCCCGGTCAGTTCGCGGAGGAACTGCGCCTTCCAGAAATACCGCCGGCCGCGCGGGAAGACGGCATCGCCGGCCGACTGCACCTCCAGATACGAGCGCGGGCCGATCCGGTCTTCGAGCGGGGTGCCGAAGCGGCGCAGCGGCTGCAACACCGCCTCCCCCTCCTCGGGTGGCCCGCAATAGCAGACGGAGAAGCTCACCGCGGGCGCGCCGGAGGGGAGCGTGACCAGCGCCGCGTCGGTGCTGAGCGCGTCGGGCGCGGTGCGCGCGAAGCGGTCGTAGAAGCCGAGCGCCGCGCGCGCCTGCGCCGCGTCGTACAGCACCGAGCCGCCGAGCACGGTCGGCCCGAGCGGATGGAGCCGATATTCGAACGCGGTGACGATCCCGAAATTGCCGCCGCCGCCGCGCAGACCCCAGAACAGGTCGGCGTTCTCCTCGGCACTCGCGCGCAGTCGCCGTCCGTCGGCGGTGACGAGTTCGGCCGCGAGCAGGTTGTCGCAGGCGAGCCCGTGCTTGCGCGCGAGCCGGCCGAACCCGCCGCCGAGCGTGAGCCCGGCGATGCCGGTATCGCTGTTGACGCCCATCGTCGTCGCGAGCCCGAATGCCTGGGTCGCGGCGTCGAATGCGCCGAGCGTGAGCCCCGCCTCGGCACGCGCCACGCGCCGCACGGGATCGACCGCGATCCCCGTCATGCGCGAGAGGTCGATCACCAGCCCATCGTCGCAGACGCTGCACCCGGCGATGTTGTGCCCGCCGCTGCGCACCGCGACCTGCAGCGCATGCCGCCGCCCGAAATCGAGCGCGGCGGCGACATCATCGGCGCCGGCACAGAACGCGATCAGCGCCGGGCGCCTGTCGACCATGCCGTTCCAGACTTTTCGGGCCGCGTCGTAGCCGGGATCGCTCGGCCCCAGCGTTTCGCCCCGGAAGCACCGGGCGAGTTGCGCGCGACCGGCGCCGCTCATCGCCGTCGTCGCGAGCTGCTCCTCTGTCCTGTCCATCGCCACGACGCCCCGCTTCGACCCGGCGCCGGCAGTAAAGGATGCGCGCGGTAGCGGCAAAATCGAATCCCTCAGGGGCAGGATGAGTTGAATTCATCTATGATCGCGGGATGCGCAGGCTTCCTCCCCTCGGCGCGCTGCGAGCCTTCGAGGCGGCCGCCCGCCACAAGAACTTCGCGCGGGCGGCGGTGGAACTCGGTGTGACGCCGACCGCGATCAGTCACCAGGTCCGCAGCCTCGAACAGGCGTGCGGCCAGGCGCTGTTCCGCCGCCGCCCGCGCCCGCTCGCCCTGACCACGGCCGGTGCGCGGCTGTTGCCCGTTCTGAGCGACGGATTCGACGCGTTCGCGGATGCGATCGCCGCGTTGCGCCCGCCGCGTGCCACACCGCCGCTGCGGGTCACGATGCCCAACGCGTTCGCGGGTCATTGGCTGGTCCCGCGCCTGCCGGGCTGGCGCGCGGCACATCCCGCCGTTCCGCTGGAAGTGATCGGCACCAACGCCGTGCTCGACCTGCAGGCCGGCGAGGCCGATGTCGCGATCCGCTATGCCCGCACCCCGCCCGCAGACGGCATCGCGCGCGAGATCCTGCGCGACGCCTATCGACCCGTGTGCAGCCCGGCACTGCTTCCCGGCCGAGAGCCCGTCATGCGCGCGGCCGAGCTGCTCCGCTTCCCGCTGATCCATTTCGACTGGACGCGCGCCGATCCCGACGCGCCGAACTGGCGGCGCTGGCTCGTTCATGCCCGCGCCGCCGAGCCGGAGCTGCGCGGGCACGAGGCGGTCTGCCACCTCAGCTTTCGCGAGGAGCTGCACGCGATCGACGCGGCGATCGCCGGCGAGGGCGTCGCGATCTGCAGCGATGTCGTCGTCGGCGGCCATCTGCGCAGCGGCGCCCTGGTGCAGGCCCACGCGCTGACGCTGCCCGGCTACAGGTTCTTCGTGGCGTGGCACGCCGACCATGCGCGTGGCCCGCTCATCGAGGCGTTTGCCGCGTGGCTGCGTGCGGCGGCGTGACGGCGCGGCCCCCATGCAGAGGCCCCGCAAACCGGGGCTTGACCCTCGCCGCCAATTCCGGGAGAGGACCGCTATGGACGACGCGGCCCTGCTGAACCTCGCCGCCGACCTCGCCCGGCAGGCGGGGGCCACGATTCTCGCCGTGCGCGCGCGCGGGTTCGAGGCGCACGCGAAGCCCGACGCCTCGCCGGTGACGGAGGCCGACCATGCCGCCGAGGCGCTGATCGCGGCCGGCCTGCGCCGCGTCACCCCGGATATTCCCGTGATCGCCGAGGAGGAGATCGCCGCCGGCCATGTACCGGCGCGGGCCGCCACCTTCTGGGTGGTCGATCCGCTCGACGGGACCAAGGAGTTTGCGGCGATGCGGGACGATTTCGCGGTCAATATCGGGCTCGTGCGCAACGGGCGGGTGGTGCTCGGCGCGGTGGCGGTGCCCGCGCATGGCGAGCTGTTCGGCGGCATTCTCGGCCACGGCGCCTGGAAGCGCACCGCGGCCGGGGAGCAGCGGATCAGCGCCCGCCCGCCGCCCGCGGACGGGCTCGACGTGATCGCCTCCCGCGCCCATGCCAACAATGAGCGGCTCAGCGCCTTCCTTGCCGGGCGGCCGGTCCGCTCGGTGCTCAATGTCGGCTCGGCGCTGAAATTCTGTCGCCTCGCCGAAGGGGTCGCCGACCTCTATCCGCGGTTCGGGCGGACGATGGAGTGGGACACGGCGGCGCCGCAGGCGGTGCTGGAGGCAGCGGGCGGCGCGGTGCGGGTGGCGGAAACCGGCGAACCGCTCCGCTACGGCAAGCCCGGCTGGGAAAACCCGCACTTCGTCTGCACCGGCCTCGCGTGACCGAAACCCTGCGCGCCGACGCCGCCGGCATCGCCCGCGCGGCGGCGCTGCTGCGGGCGGGCGAACTGGTGGGCTTCGGCACCGAGACGGTCTACGGCCTGGGCGCCGACGCGACCGACCCGCACGCGGTGGCCGCAGTATTCGATGTCAAGGGAAGGCCGCGCTTCAACCCCCTGATTTGCCACTACCCCGATGCCGAGGCCGCGTTCGCCGACGTGGTCCCGAGCCCGCTCGCGGAGCGGCTCGCCGCCGCCTTCTGGCCGGGCCCGCTGAGCCTGGTGTTGCGGCGCCGGAGCACCTGCCGCGTGGCGCTGCTGACCGGTGCCGGCCTGCCCACGCTCGCGGTGCGGGTCCCTGCCCCGCCCACCGCACGCGCCCTGCTGCGGGCGGTGGGGCGGGCGGTGGCCGCGCCCTCCGCCAACCCCTCAGGTGCGGTCAGCCCGACCACGGCCGCGCATGTGCTGGCGGGGCTCGGCGGCCGGATCGCGGCGGTGCTGGACAGCGGGCCGTGTGCGGTCGGGATCGAATCAACCGTCCTCGACCTCAGCAACGCAACCCCGGTGCTGTTGCGCCCGGGCGGGGCAACGCGGGAGGCCATCGAGGCCGCGACCGGGCCGGTCCAGGCAGGGGCCAACGGAGACGACGCCCCGCGGGCGCCGGGCCAGCTCGCCTCGCACTACGCCCCCGCCCTCCCGGTGCGTCTCGGCGCAACATCGGTCGCCGGGGACGAGGCACTGCTGGCGTTCGGACCGCCGCTGCCCGGCGCGGGGGCCGTGGTTCAGCTCAGCGCCGCCGCGGATCCGGTGGAGGCGGCGGCGAACCTGTTCGCGGGACTGCGGACGCTGGATGAGGCGGGTGCCCGGCTGGGGCTGGTGCGCATCGCCGCCATGGCGGTCCCGGCGCGCGGGCTGGGGCTGAAGCCGGCGGTGACCTGGCTCAAGGTCAT